>NZ_JBIYCZ010000006.1:0-370490 GCF_044908245.1 Bacillus sp. RC242 | reverse complement strand
CCTTGACCATCCTATATGTGATGGTCTTATTTTTTTATTCTCTCTTTCTTCTTACTTAAAACTCCCTCTCTCTTTCACTCTATGTTCACATCTAGGTCACATCTATCTTTTATATTGTATGTATCGGAGCTGTTCCTCCCTAATTTATAAGACATTCCCCAGTGTCTTTGAACAGCTTTCCATCCCTAATTAAATTGACATAAATTGTCCCCTTCCCTTGACCATCCTATATGTGATGGTCTTATTTTTTTATTCTCTCTTTCTTCTTACTTAAAACTCCCTCTCTCTTTCACTCTATGTTCACATCTAGACCACATCCACCTTTTATAGTATATGTATCGGAGCTGTTCCTCCCTAATTTATAAGACATTCCCCAGTGTCTTTGAATAGCTTCCATCCCTAATTAAATTGACATAAATTGTCCCCTTCCCTAGGCCATCATGTGATGGTCTATTTTTTTTCCAAACACATAACTTAACTCTCTTCGCTTATTTCAACAAAATTGGTCTATCTATATGCAAATAGATATTTTTATACAAAATATTCAGAAAATATTGTCAAAATAGGTATTTTTTCGGTACAATTAATTTAGAAAGCAATTTTACAAAAACAAGGAGGGATTTTATTGAAACAAACAAAAGCAATCTTAATTGCATTATTTCTCGGTCTAGTCGTTGGACTCACTTTAAATTTAGCTGCTCCATCCATTTTCGAGCCATTAAATCAATATGTGTTCAATCCACTTGGTCAATTGTTTATTCGACTCATTAAAATGCTAGTTGTTCCTGTTGTATTCATTTCTATCGTACTTGGGGCTGCTGGTCTTGGAGATCCGAAACAGCTTGGAAGAATCGGCTTAAAATCAATTTCATTCTTTCTCGTAACAACAGCAGTTGCCATCTCCATTGCGGTTACATTCGCACTTATTATAAAACCAGGGGCTGGCGGTAATTTTAAAACAGAAGGGCTTAAGTATGAAGGTGCAAAAACTGAAACATCTTTCGTCGATACATTGCTGAATATTGTGCCAGATAATCCAGCAAAAGCGATGGCTGATGGGAACATGCTACAAATTATTGCCTTTGCCGCATTGATCGGACTCGGTTTAGCTGTTTTAGGAAAACGAGTTCAAGGTGTCCATTCATTACTTGAACAGGGCAACGAATTAATGATGTATCTTGTTAATCTCGTCATGAAATTAGCTCCAATCGGAACATTCGGGTTGCTCGCTTCGTCCGTTGGTAAAATGGGTCTTGCAGGCGTCGCTGCGATGTTCAAGTATATGATTGTCGTTATGTTGGTACTCATTATTCACGGTGTCTTCGTATACGGCGGCTTATTAAAGGTACTAGCCAAAGAAAGTATTATTCGTTTCTTTAAACATTTCGGTCCGGTAATGGCAATTGGGTTTAGTACATCTAGCTCTAATGCCTCCCTTCCATTTGCCATGAAAACCGCCCAAGAAAAACTTGGAGTTCCAAAAGCGATAAGCTCTTTTGTACAACCACTAGGTGCAACGATTAATATGGATGGTACCGCTATTATGCAAGGGGTAGCAACTGTATTTATCGCTCAAGTATACGGCGTTGAACTTACATTACCACAATTAGCTATGGTCGTATTAACTGCTGTACTAGCTAGTATCGGTACTGCAGGTGTACCAGGTGTTGGACTAGTGATGCTTACGATGGTTTTAAATCAAGTAAATCTACCAGTAGAAGGCATTGCTTTAATTATCGGTATTGACCGCATTCTAGATATGTCTAGAACTGCTGTAAATATTTCCGGTGATGCAATTTGTGCAATGATTGTTGCAAAATCAGAAGAAAAATATAATACGGATCAATCTGCAGCATCTTAAATCAAAAAAGGAGTGAATCATTTCACTCCTTTTTTCGAACGATATTCTTTTCCTTTATTATCATTTCCCGTTTCAAATTCAGTACTAAACTCCTGCTGGAATTGCCCTGATTTTGGTGAACCTTGATTTCCACTTCCTTGACTACCATTACGATTCGTCATATTTCCGCCTCCTTCCTTTATTAGTAGTATGGCGCTCTATCTTTTTTCATACACATTTTATTTTTTATCATCTATTACACACAGAAGAAGACCTTCCATATATGAGGAAGGTCTTCTTTTTCATCAGGTAAGCGTTTTCTTATTTGTAATTATTTAAATAAGTTTTTTAGAAATAGATATCATTATATCCATTTCATCTTCTGAAAGTGCGGAAAATCTTTCTTGTAAATATTTCTTTTTCTCACCTTCCATTTTCGCCACTAAATCTTTCCCTTGTTCTGTAATCTCTAAATATACAACTCGGCGATCTGATGTAGAACGTGAACGAGTTACAAAGCCTTTATTAATTAATTTTTCTGTAACAGCTGTAATATGACTATTCGACACATTTAACTCATTCGCTACACGTGAGACCATTTCTTTATTCGTACGGTTCAATATTCTAAGGACAATGAACTCATTCCACGGTATGTAACCACCAAATATTTTTCCAATATCATTACGCAACGTGCGAAACATTGCAAAAACATTTGTCGATAGTTCTTCCATTAATTGTTCTCGATTTTGAGACAACTTTGACAGCCCCTTTTATTTAATTTAGTTAAATAAAAACCTTATTAATAATTTTACACGAAATCTTACTTTTTGTCACCTTATTTCCCCGTAATTCGTAGTTTTTTAATAGATATTTCATGGTACAATGAAATTAATTTTCCAGAAAAAGGAGTTGGGGCAATGAGTCAAGAAGACAAACTTTCTAATCTCAGTCTAAAAGATAAGACTATTATTATTAGTGTTGTTATTCTTATTCTCATTATATTCTTTGCATTTATATTTTTTGTATATGTAGGAATCTTTCATATTACAGGTATAGAATATTCATCAAGAACAGCTCTACTACTCTTTTTTTTACTCATTCTTTTATTAGACGGTATTACATATTTTATATTCATTTTCTTTAAAGTGCTCCTACATCCAATGATGACAAGTATGCCCAATTGGCTCTCAATTGCTCTGCTCTCTATAATTGAAATTACGTTAGATTGGTTTGTCATACATACCGCCGATGACTGGATAGAGAGTGTACAAATGTCCAACATAGCTGAATTATGTGTCGCACTATTCCTTTACACACTAAATAAATTATTTAGTGATAAGAAAGAGTAAGAATACAAGCTTTTCTATATAAAAATTGGTACAATAAAAATAAATCATACTAAAGAGGTGTTACTTATGAACTTACTACAATGGGCTGATAAAGGTATGTCCTTTGATACATATGTGAATGAAATGAAAGTAAACCAATACGAGCTACTACACATTTACAATAATTTTTTAATTCCAAATGAATTACTTCCTATATTAGAAGAACGCCAAAATGATGGCTGGCGTGTTATCGTATTAACAGCTGATTGGTGCGGCGATGCTCTTTTGTGTGTACCTGTTATGAAACGAATTTCTGAAGTTGCAAATATTGATATGCGGTTATTAATTCGCGATGAAAACTTAGAATTAATGGATCAATACTTAACAAACGGAACAGCACGTGCGATTCCAATCTTTATTTTCATTGATAAAGACGGAAATGAACAAGCCGTCTTTGGACCACGAGCTCCAAAAATACAAGAATTAGTAACTTCAATGCGCGCTACATTACCTGAAAAAGAAGATCCAACATTCGAAGAGAAACAAAAAGAAATGTATGCTAATTTCCGTGCTACATTAGCTGATGATACTTCTCTTTGGGAACATGTAATGGAAAGCATGATTGAGAGAGTAGTAAAATAAAAAACCTGCCGATTTCGGCAGGTTTTTTTATTACATAATGAAGAAATAGAATACCGCAGCTAAAATGAAACGGTAGTAAGCGAACGGTGTTAGTTTTACACGACCTAATAATTTTAAGAATGAAACAATTGCAAGCATCGCAACAACGAATGCTGTAATAAATCCAGTTGCAAATAATGGTATATCAGCCGCGCTTAATATATCCCAGCTTTTAATTAAATCTAAGGCACTTGCAGCTACCATCATTGGCACCGCTAGAATAAATGTATATTCCGCTGCCGCTGTATGCGAAACACGTGCTAATAAACCACCACTTATTGTTGATCCAGAACGAGAAAATCCTGGCCAAAGTGCTAAACATTGGAACATTCCGATTGTAAATGCTTGCTTATATGTGATTTCATCTAACGTTCTTGCTGTACTTGGTTTTGAAAACTTCTCAGCAACAATCATTAAAATACCACCAGCTACTAAGCTAATAACAACCGGTCCTGGACCGAATAAAACTTCTTTAATTGCACTATGGAATAATACGCCGAGTATGCCGGCAGGAATCATCCCGATAATAATATGTAATAAATTTAACGATGGTCCATCAGTTACTTTCCCTATTCCAACTAATGACCATAGACGTTTCCAAAATATAACAACAACTGCTAAAATCGATCCCAATTGGATTACAACTTCAAAAACTTTCGCTCTATCGTCTTCAAATCCAATTAAATGTCCTGTTAAAATCATATGTCCTGTTGATGATACTGGTAAAAACTCTGTTAACCCTTCAACAGCACCCATGATTAAACCAATTAACCAATCAGCCACAAGTAGTGCCTCCTTAATAACGAATATGTAATTTTTTCACACCTTATCATAATACCTTATCCCTTTTCAAAGTGCATCCTTTTTTTATTGATTTTATTTGTTGTATACGCTTATTTCTTTTCTATTTTTTGATTAAATTGTATGATAATAAGAGTTTGTTTTTTACGTTGAAAGGGGATTTTATGAAAGAAACTACTTCATTCTCACAAAAGTTAAAGCAATTTTCATTACTCTTTTTCCCGATTTTTGTAACGCAAATGTCATTATTTGCGATGAGCTTTTTTGATACGACAATGTCAGGACATGCGAGTCCTATTGATTTAGCGGGTGTTGCTATCGGAACAAGTATATGGCTTCCCGTTAGTACCGGCTTAACCGGAATTTTAATGGCTACTACTCCTATTGTTGCACAGCTCGTTGGATCAAAGAAAAAGGAGGACGTTCCTCACATTGTCATACAAGCAGTATATTTAGCAATTTGTGCTAGTTTCGTTGTTATCCTTATCGGATTCTTCGCTGTTTCACCTATTTTAAATGGCATGCAATTAGAAGAACCCGTGGAACGTATTGCAGCACAATTTTTAAGTATTATCGCGATTGGAATTATCCCTTTATTTACTTACACCGTCTTACGTGGATTTATTGATGCATTAGGAAAAACTCGAACAACGATGATTATTACATTACTATCATTACCAATTAATGTAGTATTAAATTACTTATTAATTTTTGGTCACTTTGGCTTTCCAAAACTCGGTGGTGTTGGTGCGGCAATCGCTTCTGCAGCAACATATTGGTGTATTTTAATTATTACCGTCATTATTATTCGTACGAAAGAGCCTTTCGCTTCTTTCAATATCTTTAAACAGTTATACCGCCCTTCCTTTACGAGCTGGAAGGAATTCCTGAAACTTGGCGTCCCTATCGGATTTGCTATCTTTTTTGAGACGAGTATTTTCGCTGCGGTAACACTTATGATGAGCAATTTTAGTACGACAACAATAGCAGCACATCAAGCAGCTATGAACTTTGCTTCCTTGTTATATATGACTCCTTTAAGTTTAGCAATGGCAATGACGATAGCCGTTGGATTTGAAGTTGGAGCAAAACGATACAATAATGCGAAACAATATGGATTTATCGGAATTGGGTTAGCCCTTGCTTTCGCTCTTTTATATTCAATCCTTCTTTATTTCTTTGATGATGAAATTGCTTCTATTTATACGACAAATGCAAATGTCCATCATTTAGCTAAAGAATTTCTTATATTCGCGATTTTATTTCAAATTTCAGATGCGATTGCAACTCCAGTACAAGGAGCACTTCGTGGTTATAAAGACGTAAATGTTGCCTTAATTATGACATTAATAGCTTATTGGGTAATAGGTCTACCTCTTGGCTACATGTTAGCAACTTATACTGACTGGGCAGCAAAAGGTTATTGGATCGGTCTTATTATCGGTCTAGCATTTGGGGCAATCTTCCTGCTTATCCGTCTCTTTCAAGTACAAAGAAAATATACAACGCAAAGCAGCCGCTAATGATATAGCGGCTGTTTTCTTCATGCATATTTTTTCTTGTAACGTGTAACATAATGAAAAAGAAAGGTGGATACTTATGGACGAAAAACAAAAGAAACAATCATTCGATGAAGAATTCGCCCCTGAAATTTCACCTGGATATCGGCAAGATGTACATAAGCCACCTAAATATAAAAACACTTCTTTTTTAATGGGCATTACCATTTTCGCAGCTGTATTACTCGTGCTCATCATTTTCGTCTATTTTTAAGGAAGGGTGGTCTATTATATGAAAAAACAAGATTCAAATCGTTCAAAAAGAACTGTTAAAACAGAAAAAGGATATGCAGGAGATTCTGTTCATACACTGAAACAAGTTGAGCAAGGAAATTTATACATTGCTCAAAAAGAACTTGGTCAACAAAATGAAAATCTTTAAAGTCCCTCTGCTTCTAGAGGGTTTTTTATTGTACATATTGTTTTTGTTCTAACACCATGAATAAATTATTAACCTTTACAATTTTCATGTCATAATTTAATTTCATTTCACTTCTCTTGCCATTTTCAATACCAGTAACGTACGCTACAGCATGATAGCGAAAACTCTCATCTGTCTCTTCACGTATCTCTTCGTTTGTAAATTTATACTCTAAATCCCGAAAACGGTTTGGGTAATAATTTTCTATTAGCTGTTCATACCCTCTATTTACAAATATTTCTTCACCTTTTCGTTTCACATCTTCTTTATTATTAAACTCAAACACTGCTAGTTGCGCTGTCACAAAGTGTTCTCCTACATTTTTCTTTTCTTTATGAGTTAAAGTTTCTATACTTTTGTTCTTTAATTCCTTATTTAACTCGTAGCGATCTATCGGTTTAAAAGTGGAAAAAACCTCCTCTTTATATGACCAAAACAATCCAAAAGCGATACATAGAGAAATGATTAATATTCTTTTCTTCGTAATGCACCCCCCCCTCCTCCATAATGATAGTTATATTTTAACATATAGAAAGAAAATTCTGATATCATAAAGTGGAATAACCTACCTTTAACTTAGAAACGAGGAACAATTATGGACTCTTACAAACAATATATAAAAGAAGCTCTGCCCGGTCTTTCTATACATTCATATAAACAAAATGAAGAAGGTTGGGATAATATAGCGGTTATTATAAATGACGAACTACTATTTCGTTTCCCGCGAAAACTTGAATATGCACAGCGAATTCCGTTAGAAAAAGAACTGTGCACTATTCTTTCTCATTCATTACAAGAAATTGCAGTCCCTAAGTATAAACTATTGTATAAGAATAATTGTAATACCGTTCCATTTTGTAGCTATTATCCTCTCATTCACGGTGAACCGTTAACAACTGAAATAGTTACCGAGCTAGAGAAAAAAGAATTGAAAGCAATCATTACACAATTAGCCACTTTCCTTGCGGCTTTACATAGTATTCCTTTAAAACGTACTGAAACGCTAGGGTTCCCTATCGAAAAAACACTTACCTACTGGAAAGAACTACAAACAAAATTAAATCAATATCTTACTAATAGTCTTACTTCATTACAGAAATTAGCCTTAAATCGTTTATTCGAAAGTTTCTTTACCTGTATAACTAAATCTACCTTTCAAAATGCAATCATTCATGCCGACTTTACACATCATCACATTTTATTTAACAACCTGCACAAAAACATTTCAGGTGTTATCGATTTTGGAGATGCTCAAATTGGCGATCCCGCTTTTGATTTCGCTGGGCTATATTATGATTTCGGTCATGAGTTTACTACATCTGTATATGAACAATACAGTGCAGTTATTTCTCACCGCGATCCATTACTCATTCACCGCATCACTACCTTTTATCAATACAGCCCTTTACTACATAACCTTATTTATAACATTGAAACAAACAATGAAATAACATTAAAGAAGAATGAAGAACAGCTTAAAGCAATACTACAGGGACGAGATTAAATTCTCTCCCTATACTCTCTCTCCTCATACATCATTAATTTTTTATCCATTTCAACAATAACTTTATACAATTGAAACGCCTGTAAAATTTGCAGTTGAATTCCAAAAGGAGCATTCTGTTCTTTTAACCATTGAAATACTTTCATTTCATCTTTCATTGATTATTCCCCCCTTTATTAATCTGCTACAAATATACGGTAAATGATGAAAAGCTTTTCATGTCAATAACAAAAAAGGATGCAAATTTGCATCCTTTAATGTACTATATTTTTCTTCTGCTTCGCTTCTTTCTTTACTTCTTCCCTTTGGCATTCACTACGAAACGCACAACTCATACACTCATAACGAAAATGACGCTCTGTATAGTGCTCAGGTTGCTGCAACATTTCTTTCATTCTAAATAAATCATCCATTCCAGTTATAATATCTTCCTGCTTTGGAATGTACTCATACTTAGTTCCTTCTATTAAATTAATAACTTCAATTTTCCCTGGAAGAATACCGAAAGCTTTATAACTGAATACTGTCATTAGCTTCTGACAAAGAGCAAGCATTTCCTCATCCGCATCGACAACATACTTTTTAATTACAAACGATTCAGTACTCCACTCACCAACTTCAAATGTCAATGACATGTGGACACCTAACTCTTCCATATATGTTTGAAACTTCTCATATAAAAATAACGGCGGTGCCTGACTATCATCCCTTTCAACAAACTGTAATAAGTGATCAGTTAGCTTCGCTAAAACAATATAGTACTCCGCCTTTGAAGCAAACATATTAATCCTTACTTTTTTCCAATACTTTTCTATTAATATTAAAAGTACAATTTTCGTTTGTTGGCCCGCAGGTAGCGTGTAATATTCATTAATAATTTGATTCACAATCATTTGCGCTATTTGTTGCCATTCAAATGAAGAAGGTTCTCTTCTTTTTATATGACGGAAATAAAATTTGTGTGGACAACGCATAAAATCATACAAATGGTAATCTGTCATCGTTTTGATTGAGATTTTTTCATGCAATTGCTCTTCATCTCCCTTCTGCCATTAAGAAAGGTGTTTTACGAATTCAGCTCCAAACTGTAAACATTTTTCTACATCTTCATCTTCTGGCGTTAATTCTACTTTCAATCCTTCTAACACAACTGCTGCCCCGCGCTCCTGTAGCTTTTCTATTAAAATATCAACCGCTAACCCGTATTTCGGATAAGCCGAATCACAAGAACCGAATGCAGCTGCTTTTTTACCAGTTAAGTTAATAGAATCCATTGCATCATAAAAATCTAAAAAATCATCAGGAAGATCACCATCTCCCCAAGTATAAGCACCTAAAATAATACCGTCGTATTGCTCTAATATAGAAGCTTCTGGTGTATCCATAATATCAATTACTTCAATCTCATTTTCTGTTTCACGAATCGCACTCGCAATATGGTCAGCCATTTCCTCTGTATTTCCACTCATACTTGCAAAAATCATTACTAACTTACTCAACTGAACCTCTCCTTTTACCTTGTATCTCTTTTTCTGTTTGAAGTGTACTCTTCTCACCTACATATTCAGAACGAATTATATTTCGTTGCCATTCAATATGCTTATCAACATCTTTATTTTTTAATTCCCTTCGTAAAAGGTGAAATGTTTTTCTCATTAAGGTTCCTCATCTATTTTATTGATAATAATTATCAATTTCAATTATACCATTAGATTAATTGAAATTGATTATCAAAGTCAATAACTATTTTTTTAAAAATAGTTAAAATGTACAAGCTTGTCCGTTAGCTATTCATATACTATAAATGAGCATAGTTCTTTCTCAGCCCTCTCTGACGGAAGAAATAAAAGCAACTGCAATAGAGTGCAGTTGCCTTTTTTTATGCTTTATCAATTTCTAGTAGTCTTATAGTTGCCTCTAAAAATAGTTCCACTCCATTAATTAAAGCCGATTCATCCACATCAAATTTCGGATGATGATGTGGATAACAAGTATCAATATTTTTATTCCCTGTTCCTAATTTAATGAAACAACCAGGTGCTTTTCTTAAATACGCTGAAAAATCTTCCCCTCCCATAGAAGGTTCAAGATGCACAATACGCTGATTTCCGAACAATTTTATCGCACTTTTTTCTACTATTTTCGTAATGTACTCATTATTAACAACTGGATCATATCCGTAACGATACGTATATGTATAATCTCCCCCATGTGCTTCTGTAATTCCTTTTACAATTTGCTCAATTTTCTCTTTTGCTTCCTCTCTTAATGTTTGATTAAAAGATCGAACAGTTCCCATTAAAGCTGCTGCACTAGGAATGATATTATCGGCCATCCCCCCATGAAATTGTGTAACTGACACTACTCTATGCATAAAAGCACTTGTATTTCTTGATACGATATGTTGTAAATTTGTAATAATTTGTGCTCCGATAGCAATAGGATCTATCGTTTCTTCTGGTCGTGCCGCGTGACCACCCTTTCCTAAAATTTCAATTGTAAATACGTCTGGTGCTGCCATCATAGGGCCATATACAATTCCTATCTTTCCACTTTCTAATCCAGACATAACGTGCAAACCTACTACATAATCGACGCCGTCCATAACACCGGCCTCCACCATTTCTTGTCCACCACCGGGATACACTTCCTCTGCGTGCTGAAAGAACAGACGGATTTCGCCTGCAAAATCTTCCTTCATATTTGCTAGCGTCTCTGCTGTACTTAATAAAATAGCTGTATGTGCATCGTGCCCGCATGCGTGCATTACACCTTTATTAACCGATCCATATGGCTTTAGTGTCTCTTCTTGAATTGGTAATGCGTCTATATCAGCTCGAATCGCAACTACTTTTCCTTGTTGCCTTCCTCTTTTAATTGCTAGCACACTGTACTGCGTTGGTCTCGTTACTTCAAAAGAAGAAAATGAGCATAATGTTTCATATATAAATTGCGAAGTTTCTTTTTCATGAAACGATAATTCCGGATACTTATGGAAATGCCGTCTCCATTTAATGATATTTTCCTCTGAAATAACACTCCTCCACTCTCTTTTCATAATAATTACCTCCTTTTAAAAGGCTCTATACCTTGAAAATGTACTAAGTACCCAGTGATTATTAACCCACTCCAATTCAGGAATAACAAAACAAATATTATATTTTCTCGCCTTCTCACAATCCACTTTTATACATTCACACAATCCACTTCCTATTTACATGTCAAACCCATTACAAATTCATGCTGAATGTAATATAATTGCTAAGTTAGGGATTTTCTTTTTTAGTATTTAGTGCTAATATCAGAAAAGAGCCTTTTGACTTATTTTTACCTAAAATGTGGGATTTTGTTTTTTTCACAATCATGTAGGACATGATACCTACAAAGAGCTATTATTTCATTAAGCGAGGGAAAGACATGGAAAGATTAAAAGAGATATGGTCTCAACCACTCACACAATGGGTTGCAAAGACGGTTTATTACCTTGCAATTTTATTTGCATTACTTTGGTTGTATGGATTCCATGATACAAACACAAGTACATTTATTTACAATGAATTCTAGGGTGGGAACGTTATGAAGTTATTAGAACAAATTGAAAAGTGGGCTGTAGAAACGCCTGATCAAACCGCTTTTGTTTGGCGAGATGCGAAAATTACGTACAAACAATTAAAGGAAGATTCTGATGCGTTAGCACATTGGATTTCTTCTGAGTATCCAGATGATCGTTCACCAATTATGGTTTATGGCCATATGCAACCTGAAATGATTATTAACTTTTTAGGTTGTGTAAAAGCTGGACATGCTTACATTCCTGTAGATTTATCTATTCCAGCTGATCGTGTACAACGTATTGCTGAAAGTTCTGGTGCGAAATTACTGTTATCAGGGGCAGAAGTAACGGTAACGGACTTACCAGTTCGCATTACAAGTGAAGATAACTTAAAAGATATTTTCTTTACTCATAAAGGGAATACTCCAAATCCTGAACATGCGGTAAAAGGTGATGAGAACTTCTACATTATTTACACATCAGGAAGTACAGGTAATCCGAAAGGGGTTCAGATTACTTATAACTGTCTTGTTAGCTTTACAAAATGGGCTGTAGAAGATTTCAACTTACAAACAGGGCAAGTATTCTTAAACCAAGCACCTTTCTCATTCGATTTATCTGTAATGGATATTTACCCATCATTAGTAACAGGTGGTACACTTTGGGCAATCGATAAAGACATGATTGCACGTCCAAAAGACTTGTTTGCTTCTTTAGGGCAATCGGATATACAAGTATGGACTTCGACACCATCTTTCGCAGAAATGTGTTTAATGGAAGCCTCTTTCTCTGAAAGTATGCTACCAAACATGAAAACATTCTTATTCTGCGGTGAAGTGTTACCAAATGAAGTAGCTAGAAAATTAATTGAGCGTTTCCCGAAAGCAGCAATTATGAATACGTACGGTCCAACAGAAGCTACTGTTGCTGTAACAGGCATTCACGTTACAGAAGAAGTGCTTGATCAATACAAATCACTTCCAGTTGGCTACTGTAAATCAGACTGTCGCCTTCTTATTATGAAAGAAGATGGTACAATTGCACCTGACGGTGAAAAAGGTGAAATCGTAATTGTCGGTCCAAGCGTAAGCGTTGGCTATTTAGGAAGCCCTGAATTAACAGAAAAAGTATTTACCATGATTGATGGTGAGCGCGCCTATAAAACAGGTGATGCTGGCTATGTAGAAAATGGTCTTCTATTCTATAATGGTCGTCTTGATTTCCAAATTAAGCTTCATGGTTATCGAATGGAATTAGAAGAAATCGAACATCATCTTCGCGCGTGTTCTTACGTAGAAGGTGCAGTTGTTGTTCCAATTAAAAAAGGTGAAAAATATGATTACTTATTAGCGGTTGTCGTTCCTGGAGAGCATTCGTTTGAAAAAGAATTCAAATTAACATCTGCAATCAAAAAAGAACTCAATGAGCGATTACCAAATTACATGATTCCACGTAAATTCATGTATCAATCTTCTATTCCAATGACACCAAATGGAAAGGTAGATCGCAAAAAATTATTGAGTGAGGTTACAGCATGACCGCATATGGATCATTTTATTTTTTCGCTATAGTAGGCATTTTATTAATACCTACTATCATAGCTGGATTAAAAGGTAAAATGTTGCGTAAATATAATGCCGTTTTAACATTAGTAATGCTCGTTATTATCTTCTCTGATAAACCGAAGCAAGCAATCATGTTAGCCGCATTTATTATTTGGCAATATGCCCTTATTAAAGGCTATTTAATTTTAAGAAAACAAAATAATAGTACATTCACGTTTTGTATAGCTGTTATTTTATCGATTTTACCGCTTATTTTGGCAAAAATCGCACCGTTTGTACCTGAATTGCATTTTATTGTTTTCGCAGGTATGTCTTACGTAACATTTAGAGCTGTACAGATGGTCTTTGAAGTTCGTGATAATTTAATTAAAGAACTTTCCTTCTTTAATTTCTGGGAATTCGTTTTATTCTTCCCTGCGATTTCAAGTGGACCTATCGATCGTTACCGTAGATTCCAAAAAGATATTCAAAAGCCGCCTAGTGCTGAGGTATATCAAAAGTTACTATATACAGGGATTAACCGTATTTTCCAAGGTTTTCTGTATAAATTTATAATCGCGCACTTGATAACAACATATCTTGTAAAGGCAGTATTCGCCAATCAAGATACACTTTTATCTAATGTGATTTTTATGTACGCTACTAGCATGCAGTTATTCTTTGACTTTGCAGGTTATAGTGCGTTCGTAATTGGTATCAGTTACATGATGGGAATTAAAACTCCAGAAAACTTTAATAAGCCATTCCTTAGTCGTAACATTAAAGACTTCTGGAACCGCTGGCACATGAGTTTATCATTCTGGTTCCGTGATTTTATTTACATGCGTTTCGTCTTTTTTGCAACGAAGAAAAAGTTAATTAAGAACCGTTACACAATTTCGTATATCGGTGCATTTTTAAACTTTTTCATTATGGGAATTTGGCACATCCAAGGAAGCGCTGTTGCGCAGTATGTTATTTATGGTCTATATCATGCCGCACTGTTTATTTTATTCGATATTTTCGAACGAAAAAACAAGAAGCATAAGTTTTGGCCAAACAATAAATTTACACACGTCCTTGCGATTGTAATTACGTTCCACGTTGTATGTTTCGGTTTCCTGATCTTCTCTGGACACCTTAACAGATACTTTTAATGCACCCTTCTTATCCCATTAAGAAGTTGCACATATAATATATTTCGGATATAAAGGAGATTTTAAAAATGGCAGAATTCAAAGAGCAAGTATTAGATATTTTAGAAGAAGTATGTGAAAACGATATTGTGAAAGAAAACTTAGATGTTCAATTATTTGAAGAAGGTATTCTTGATTCTTTCGCTGTAGTATCTTTATTAGTAGAATTCCAAGAGCGTTTAGAGATTGAAGTTTCTATTTCTGATTTTGACCGCGATGAATGGGCTACACCAAATATGGTTATTAAAAAGTTGGAAGAAATCCGATGAACAAAGTAAAATTTGGTCCGATGCTTTTAGCATTGGCCCTTTTTGCTGTATTCTTACTTATTCCAACGCGCTTCCTACTTCCACTTTTAAGTGATGAGAAAGTAGAACAAGCTGCGACTTCTTTAAAAGAAGAAAAGATTCAAAGTATGATTTTACAGCAAAAGATGTTAGCAGACCCGAAATATCTTCCGATGTACGGTTCATCGGAATTCGCACGTATGGATGCTTTCCATCCATCGAATTATTTCAAAGTAAAGCCTGAAGGATTCACACCATTCCTACTTGGGCGCGGTGGAACACAAGACCTTGTACATGTATTAAACTTCGCATCTACAATGGATCAATTGAAAGATAAGAAAATGATATTCGTTCTTTCTCCGCAATGGTTTGTACCACAAGGTATTGATGAGACACACTTTGCACCTAACTTTTCAAAACAACAAGGTTACCACTTCATTTTCAACGATGATTTAAAACCTGAAATGAAAAAACAAATTGCAAAACGCTTATTAAACTTTGAGATTGTTAAAAAAGAAACTTTATTAAAAATTTCACTTGAAGGTATCGCCTACGATGATACAAAGTATAAAGTAAAAGCACTTGCTGCTAAACCTTTCGCTTATATTTATCGTAACATTCTAGATCGTAAAGACTTATTTACAGCTATGTTTAATATTAAGCCACATAAAGAACAGCTTGATCCATCATTGAAACAAATGAACTGGGAAGAAGCTCGTAAGCATGCTGATCAAACAGGTGCAGTAGAATCAAGCTCTAACGAATATGGTATCGAAGATGATTACTTCAATAGCAAAATTAAGAAGAAATTAAAACAACGTGAAGGTTACTTAAAAAATGATGCTTATGACCAATCACCAGAATATGAAGATTTACAAATTGTACTTGATTTATTAAAACAATCTGGCGCAAAACCGCTCTTCATTTCTGTTCCTGTAAAAGGTCCTTGGTATGATTACGCTGGCTTCCCGAAAGAAAAACGCGAATTATACTACAATAAAGTTCATGAGCAAATTAAGCAAGCTGGCTATCCAATTGCTGATTTCTCAAATCATGAATATGATAAGTACTTCTTAAAAGATCATATGCACTTAGGTTGGAAAGGCTGGGTTTACATCGACGAAGCTATCCAACAATTTTATAAAGCAAACTAACGAAAAGACCGCTTGAATTATTCAAGTGGTCTTTTTTTATATACATCTTGTAATTGTTCAATTACGTTCTCTGCTTCTTTCATGACACGTTTCACTACGTGCTGAGCTGATTCCGTTCGTGCTAATGATGATGCTTGTCCCGCCCAAAGCGACATATACTCTTCCTTATTTTGCTTCGCTGCTTCTTGACGTATTTTTGAAGTTAATACGTTTTGCACTGGATACATCGGTAAATTCTCTTCTCTTCCTTCATGTTTCTCTATAAATTCATTACGAATACCCCGTGCATATTTCCCGGAAAACGCACGGGTTACCGTTGTACTCGTATCTGTACTATGTAAAATCGCCTCTTTATACACGTCATGCGTAATACTTTCTTCACTCGTTAAAAAGGCTGATCCCATTTGAACAGCCTCTGCCCCTAACGCAAATGCCGCAACAAGCCCTTGCCCATTCATTACACCACCTGCTGCAACAATCGGGATATGAGGTACTTCCGCTACTAATTGCGGGATTAATGCAAATGTACCAATCATCGCATCTTGTTCTTTCCCAATAAACGTTCCTCTATGCCCTCCTGCCTCGCTACCTTGCCCGACAATAATATCTACCCCTAACTTAGCAAGTGCTTTCGCTTCCGCTACATGGGTAGCTGTTCCGATAACTTTTATCCCTTCCTTTTTCAAATCATCTATTTCTTCTTTTTCTAACGTTTGAAATGCAAAACTAACGACTGGTACCTTTTCCTCTAATAATACTTGTAATTGTTCTTTATAGCTTTTTGGAAGTTTTAAAGTCTTTTCTTCCTCTATACCTAATTCTCTATTCACTCCACTAAGTAATACTTTCGCCTCGTTTACCTTCTCTTCTTCTATCTGTATCTCTTTCGTTAAAAGTAAATTAACACCGAAAGGCTTATTTGTTAGTTCCCTTATTTTATAAATCGCTTCACGGATTTGTTCTGGACTCATATACCCTGCTCCAAGCGTACCTAATCCTCCGCTATTACTCACAGCTGCAACAAGTTCTGACGTTGTAATCGCTCCTGCCATACCTGCTTGAATAATCGGATACTTAATTTGTAATATATCTATTACTCGACTTGTAAACATCATTTTCCCTCCTACTTTCCCTATACCTTCTTTATATGACATGCTTTCCCCTTCTTTTACAAGGATTGAACTTTCGCTCAAGCGAATATATTGAAAGAGAAGGAGGCTGAGAACAATGATTTATCCAAATGCGTTGCAAAAAGGTGATACAGTAATGGTTATTGCACCGTCTGGCCCACCAACACTTGAGAATATATTAAAAGGTGTGAACGTATTACAAGAGATGGGATTATCCGTAATAATTGGAAAGAGTGTTTATGAAAAATATGGATATTTAGCTGGAAGTGATCAAGTTCGTCTTGATGATATACATGAAGCATTTACAAATACTGAGGTCAAAGCAGTCTTTTGTGCACGAGGTGGTTACGGCAGTGCTCGTCTCCTCCCTTACATTCAATATGAAATCATTCAACGGAATCCAAAGATTTTTTGGGGATATAGCGATATTACGGCTTTACATACTGCCTTTTCACGTTATGCGGAGCTGGTTACTTTTCATGGTCCAATGATTGAAGAATTAGGAAAAGGTATAGATTCTCTCTCCTTATCTTCTTTCAATCAACTATTCCATCCGTATTCATCTATCTTATATGCATCAGAATGTATCGTACCTACCTCTCCATGTACAGTTACAGGCACATTAGTTGGAGGGAATTTAACTGTGTTAACAAGTATAATTGGCTCGCCCTATGAAATAAATACATCAAATAAACTTTTATTGCTTGAAGATATTGGTGAAGAACCGTACCGCATTGACCGGATGTTAAATCAACTACTTTTATCTGGACAGTTTAATGAATGCAGCGGCGTTATTTTTACAAGTTGTCACGACTGCAACCCTTCTAAGCCATCTCAATCATTGCAAACAATATTATATGAATATTTCACGCCATATAATATACCTGTGTTATTCGGTTTACCGATTGGACATATAAGTCCAAATATCGGTATTCCCCTCGGAGCTACAGCAACAATAAATACAACTAACAAAACTGTTTCTATTTCTTCTGGTATATCCACTCCATGTTCAAATTAAAAAGGAAAAGCTGCTAAGCTTTTCCTTTTACTTATAATAATTAAAAATCCGTCCAGATGAGATATCTGAAATCTCTTCTGGAATAAATGTTTTACTTATATCAGTACCAACATTTAATACAGCTGTTGCATCCTTCTCAATGCCACCAAATAATTCTTTTCCACGTATCGTAATAAGGGGCGTACCTTCTGGCAACACATCTTTTACAAATTTCAATTGTGTAAAGAACGGAACGATCCATCTACCCTCTCCTTGGAAATGACGCAAACGAAGTGTTCCTTCCGTTGCCCCGTCTTCTGCTTCAAGTGAACCAGCAACATAAAACTCCGTTGATAAGAGCAATTCATAAAATTCCTTTTGCTTTTGTTTATCCTCTCCTGCTAAAACGAGTACTTTTTCTATTTTCTTTACTGAAATTTGCTCCATATGATGCCACCCCTATTTTCAAAATGATTATACTTAGATTATACGAAATATTCTTATTTTTTTCTACATAATTCCACAATTATTTTCTTGAAATAATTTTAAAACACCTTCAATCGTAACGATTTTGGCAAATTCATCATGTAAGTTTACAAGTGTCATATTGTGAATGTCCTCTGCACTATACTCTGTCCCGTCCAGACCTTTACGATTGAATGTAGCCGTCGCATCGCTCACTAAATACGTTGTAACCTGCCATCCGTGTTGTAGTCTCCACACAATGATTTGTTGTTAATCCTACAATCACTACCGTATTACATTTTTGTTGTCTTAATTGTTCTTCCAAATTTGTCCCAATGAACGCGCTATTAACGGATTTCTGGATAATTATTTCATCTGGCATTGGTTGCACTTCTTCTTTAAAGTTTACCGTTTCCGCATGTTGATAAAACATCGATTGAACATTTTCTTTATTTACATGTTGAATATGAAAAACTGGTAGTTTTCTTTTTCTCCATTCTTCTAACAAACTTTTCATATTTTCTTCCGCCAAAAGGTTATTCCTCACGCCCCAGTATGGTAAGTTAAATGCTTCCTGTACATCAATGATTATAAGTGCTGCTTGATTAAGCATAATATCCTCCTAATTAATTGGGCTGTAATTGAAACAGAAAACCAAGTTGCTGCGAAGCAGTAATAAAACAAATATAGGCACAAAGCTCTACAATTTCTTTTTCAGTCCAATATTGTTTTAATATATGAAACATATTATCATCTATCGCCTTTTGGTCATGAACAAATGCATGTGCAAAAGTAACGGCTACGCTAATTTCTTCTATTTTTTGTATATCATCCGGCTTTCCCTTTTCCATACAGTACGGACATTCATTCCCAAACGCTAATGTTCTTCTTACTTGCTCCTTTAACTCTACGGAAAGGGCCCCTGTACTATACAGTGTATTCTCTAACGTACTCCACGAATTTAATATATCTGGATTATGACCTAATAATTTTTGAAACTTTGTATCTCCTACATTTGATAATGTAATTCTCTCCATCATTTCCCCTCCTATTTCCTTCTTTTTTATTGTAAAATAAATAAAGTTCACTTTACATTTCATATGAATCTTAATTTTTAATTTTTCTTTACAAAAATTATCATTTTACTGGAGGTATATTTACAAATGCAATTAGACCGTGTTGATCGAAAAATTTTAAATGAATTATATAATGATAGCCGCCTTTCGATGCGTGAATTAGCAAAACGAGTAAACTTATCGGCTCCGTCTACTACAGAACGTGTACGTAAACTTGAAAGTGAAGGGATTATTCAAAAATACACAATCGATATCAATTATAAAAAAGCAGGACTTGTTTTAGATTGTATTTTAGAAATCACTTTAAAAAATGGTGATACAACACGTATGCAACAGTTTATTCAGTCTTATCCATCTGCAAGTTTTTGTTACCGAGTAACAGGAAGCTTGTGCTACATTGTAAAAATCTCTGTTCCTTCACTCGTTGAACTTGAAGAATTTATCAATGATGTTTCTTCATATGCAACGACAGTTTCTCATATCGTATTATCAGAAGTAGCTCTTACTCCGGACATTGAACATATATTCCCAGAAGATTAATTCATCTTTATTCACAAAAAGAGTAAAAACCCCTTACATTAAGAATAAAAATGATATATCATGTATTAAAATACATAAAGTTCGAGAAAGGGGCTTTACATTGAAAATCTGGTTTTATGAAAAAACGGCACAATTAGATGACTTGCTTGGTATTTGGGACAATGTTCCGACCATCCCTCGAATTGGTGAAAAAGTTGAACTTCTAAAAACCGTTCGGATCGTTACAGATATTAAATATGTAAAGAACGGTAATAATTTTCGTGTAGAGATTATTACAAATTAAAAAGTAGCTCTTTAGGAGCTACTTTTTAATTATCTATTATGCGCTTTCTTTATAACAATTTTATCTTCTTCTACAGAAACTGTTACATAATCATTTTCTTCTAACCGAAGCTTATTTACAGCTTCATCAGGTAATTCTACAGCCATCAATCTATCTGTTACTATCACTTGGCTATATATTTCATTTTCTTCTGATGTATTCACTACTTTTTCTTCATTTATGAAACGAATCGGTGGCACACCAACTTCTTTTACTGTACGCCACTGGTTCCAAGTAAAAGGAATGAACCATAATAAACCGATAATCACAAGACCAATGCCGATCCATAAATTACTTTGTGCTTGTAATTCAGTAATCGAGATTGCGTCACTTCCATCTCCACCTACAAATTGCATACTCGTTGCAATCAAATTATTTAGAGCATGCACAGCAATATTCGTCCATATATTTTTTGTCTTTATGTATAGAAGGCACATAATAACACCGAACATGAAAGCACCGATAACATCAAAGTGTCCTAGTCCAAAAATAAGAGAGGATATAATAACCGCTCGTTTAATCCCCCATTTGTAAGCCATTCGCTGCAAGAAAAAACCTCTAAAAATAACCTCTTCCATTATTGGGGCTAATACACATGCTGAAATGAAAGTAAATACCGTCATGTATATGTTACTCGTATTAATTACATTTCCATCTTCTAACATGGTAACTAAGAAATCAGGTAAAGTATGTGCTAAAATATAAAATTGAATTTGGGATATACCGACTGCAAAAACCATTCCCATGATCGTTGCTAATACAATTAACCCCCAATGTAAACGTCCAGGCTTATCAAAAAAGCTTTTAAAAACAACATTATTTTTACTTGTTTTTAAATATAGCCACAATAGTGGAAATGCAAAAAATATTGATATTTGTGACAGCAACTCTATCGTATTGTCAGAAGCACCTGATAAACTTAATGGAATCATCGTCAGGAACATCCCTATAATCATCCATCCAAAAAAACTACGTAGCCTTATACGTGAAAATGCATGTTGCATATGGAACACCTCCAGAGATGATATAAAGTGAAACTTTATTCAGTATTTTATGGGTAGCCCTTCTCCACAAATGGCCGGATAACTAAATTATAATATGAATATAGTTGAAAATCTTCCTATTTTTCTCACTTTATTCCGAATAATATACGTATTAAATTACATAATAACAATCCTATTTGATATACCATATCAATGTTCTTCAACTTAGTTACAATTATGTTCCTAAGTAAATATGTATCTGCCACACTTAAAAGCTACATAAATCAAAAAAGCTGGTTAATAAAAATCCCCGTTAACACGGGGATTTTTTCTACTATAATACGTCACGTTTTTGGAATAATACACTTGATGCTACAAGTAATACAGCAAAATATGCAACCACAAGTAATAATGAAGTTGTAAACGTAAATTCTGTAAATGGTGGTTCTACTCCGCCACTTACTAATTTATTACTGTCGTAAACACTTAAATTTAAATGGAAAAACACCACAAATTTCGCTACACCTTTTGCAAACATCATTAGTACCATATTAATTGGTCCTTGTAAGAAAAATAGGAACATCGTAATAATTAATGGTAATACAGAATTTCTAAATACATTAGCTAAGCAAAATGAAAGAGTTGCAAAGAAGAACGGTGAAAGTACTTGATATAAAATGGACTTCATTACGATTCCTAACGTTACTCCTGTTTTACTACCATCCATTACAATCCCGCCAATAATCATTGCGATTAACGTGCTAGCAAATATGATAAATAATATAGTAAGTAACACTGTAATATATTTAGAGAACAAAACTGTAATTCGTTTTCTCGGACGGATTAATAACTGCTTAATTGTACCTTTTTGGAACTCATCAGTAATTGTACGAGACGCAATCGTAATTCCAAAAATTGTTGCAAATAAGGTAATTAAACCAATCTCTGAACTTACAAAATCTAAATATGATCCTTTAAACTCATTTCCTCCTCCCCATTTCAGCATCGCTAAAACTCCCAAAATCTCCAATGCTGCAATTACACCTATTAAAATGTACATACCTTTTTTCGCATGTAACTTTAAAAATTCATTTTGAATTAATTTAAACATTACGCTTTCACTCCCCCTGTAATCGCTAAGAACTCATCCTCTAACGTTTTATTTTGAACAGTAACACCGTATACGAGTACATCAGCATTCACTAACTGTTTTACAATTTGCGGAATCTCTTCTTTCATTACAGATGCCACAGCTACATTTCCTTGTACTTTACCTTTAATAATTTCGTTCGCTTTTTGAACTTGATCTACTTCAAATGCAACTACAACTGTTTCATCATGCTTCGCTTGTTCATGTAAGTTATACTCTTGTACAAACTCACCTTGCTTTATAATAACTACACGATCACACATTAATTCAATTTCACTTAATAAATGACTTGATACAATGACTGCAATATTTTCTTCTTTCGCTAATCGTTGTAAATAATCACGAATTTGGCGAATACCAGCTGGATCTAATCCATTTGTCGGTTCATCTAAAATTAAGATTTTCGGCTGATGAAGTAACGCCTGCGCAATTCCTAAACGCTGTTTCATACCAAGTGAGTATGTTTTCACCTTTTTATGAATCGCATGCTCTAATTCAACAAGCTTTACAATTTCAGCGATGCGCTCTTTACTAATTGGGGTAATCGCCATGTTCGCAAAATGCTTTAAATTTTGCATTCCAGTCATATAATCATATAGCTCGGGATTTTCTACAATCGCTCCAATTTGCTCTAGCGCCTTTTCACGCTCTGTGCGAATACTATGACCACAAATTGTAATATCGCCTTCTGTCATAGAAATAAGACCTGTCATCATACGAATTGTCGTTGTCTTACCGCTACCGTTCGGTCCAAGGAATCCGTATACCTCTCCTTCTCGAACCTCAAATGATAAGCCCCGAATAATTTCTGTTCTACCGATTTTTTTTCGGACATTTTCTAATTTCACTACTACATTTCCCAATGATGATTCCTCCTTTAAACTTCTAGTTTTTTGTCGATAATATAAGCGATTAAATAAACGATTAAAATACTAGCAATTAGCATAAAACTTATATTAAGAGCATTAAACCCATTATTATTAAACATATCTATAAGCAGATTTCCGCTTTCACTCTTATATTCATCTCTCCGCAACCATTGGAAAGTTGGGATTAATTTTCCTAACAATACGGAGACTAAAGTAAAGGCTATATTTATTACTAAAGAAATAATTACTATCAGTATATTTTGTGCCTTTTTCTTTTTAGTCAGCAATTTAACTAAAGTAACTACTAATAAAATTTGTAACACCGCAAATAAAAACTCAAATAAATCACTCATTGTATATATTAAATTATTAATAATGCCTGCTTGCAAAATCTCTTTTGCATCTATATATACATACGTCGTAGGAAATGCTAATACATAACCTACGTAGAAAAGAATCCCAACTATTCCATACCACATAGCCATCACAATATAAAAGAAGATAAGCATAGAAAACACATATTGTTTCCCAGATAGTGCTGTAAGACGTAACATTGGATTAGTCAGTAAGCGTGAATATGATTTCATTGTTTGTATAAACATATAAATGGCATAAAAAATAAATATAATCATAATGATTCCAAATATGCCCTCTTGTCTATCGATAGCCGCATCACTCTTCCTTACAATCATTTGTGAAAACAAAACAGCTTCAATTAGCACAAAAAGTAAAAAAGCGACAATGTATCTTTTCTTATTCACATTCCACAAATAGGACAATATTGACTTCACTTACTAAACACCTCCTTAAACAATTCATGAACTGCTTTTCCTCTCTGAAAACGAAGTTCTTCTACATTTTCATACAATACAATTTCTCCATCTTTTAAAAAGATTACCTCATCAAAAATATTTTCAACTTCATTTATTAAATGAGTTGAGATTAGTATGGTACAATCTTCTCTATAAAATTGTAGAATGAGATCTAATACGTGTTTTCTAGAAACAAGATCAATCCCGCCAAGTGGTTCATCTAGTACATATAACTTCGCTTTTCGAGAAAATGTTAAAATAATTTGAAGCTTTTCAATCATCCCTTTTGATAATGCTATAATTTTTTCTTCTAACGGTATTTTAAATTCTGCAATCGTATCTACTGCTCTTTGAATATCAAAGTCTTTATAAAAATCTCGATAGAAAAATAGGGCATCTTTTACAGTCATCCAATCATCAAAGACTGGCTTATCAGACATAAATGAAACGATTTCTTTCGTCTCTAACCCTACTTTTTTACCGTTAATTACTATGCTGCCTTCAGAAGGATGCTGCAATCCTGCAATCATTTTTAATAACGTCGTTTTCCCGCTTCCGTTATCTCCAACAAGCCCAACGATTTTTCCTTCTGTAATCTCTATGTTTAACTCACGAATCACTGCTTTTAATCCGTACCGCTTCCATAGATTTTCTATTTTTAATAACTCTGTCATTCGCTCTCCTCCCTTTTCTCATGTAATGAAGAACGAAGGATTGTAAGAATTTCTTCTTCTGAAAAACCTAAATTGTCCATTCCATCTATAAAAGAATGAAGTAATTCTTTCGCCATATCTTTTCGCAGCTCCATAATCTTCTCCCCTTCATTCGTTACATATCGTCCCATTCCTCTACGTGTTACTACAACTCCATCCCGCTCTAACTCTTGAAATGTACGTTGAATCGTATTTGGATTTACTTGTAATTCACTCGCTAATTCACGTACAGAGGGAATTTTATCACCAGGCGATAAATGACCCGTTACAATTTCTTTCTTTATGTATTCCATTACTTGAATGTAAATTGGTGTATTTGGAGAAAACTCGATTTTCATTTCTCCCCTCCTGTCTTAGTGTGTTAGTTAAATAGTACACTAAGACAAATTACATGTAAATACTTAAAACAAAAAATGTAATAAAAAGGCAGTGTAACTTTTCGTTACACTGCCTTCCTGTAATACAATATAAGTAAATCTATTCTAATTATAGTTTCAATCGTTTGAATTCACATATAATCTTATGCGAAATTTATTTTACTTTTACTTGAGTTAGCACAGATTTAAACGTATTAATAACTGTATCTACTTCTTCATAGCTAATTGTAAGGGATGGTTCAATACGAATTGTTTTTGAATTAATTAATGTTCCCGCAACAAGAATACCTTGATCAAACATCGCCTTTGACACTTCATAACCAATCTCGTCTTTATGGAATTCAATCCCAATCATTAAACCTTGACCACGGATTTCAAAGATTTTATCTTCATGTCCTTCTGCTGCTTGTTTCAATCCATTTAAGAAATACTCCCCAACTTCCATCGCTCGTTCCGGTAATTTCTCTTCCAATAATACATGAATTGTTGCAATTGCAGCAGCGCATGCAAGAGGATTCCCGCCAAACGTTGTTGTGTGCATAAATGGATTTTCAAACCAACTTTTGAATACTGTTTCTTTCGCAACAATAGCTCCCGCTGGCATTACACCTCCACCAAACGCCTTCGCAAGACAAATAATATCCGGCACGACATCATATAATTCTGCAGCAAACATTTTTCCTGTACGTCCCATTCCAGTTTGTACTTCATCAAAGATAAGGAGTGATCCAAACTCATCACAAAGCTCTCGTACTTGTTTCAAATAATTTTCTGGAGGTAAAATAATACCGCCCTCTCCTTGAATTGGTTCTAAAATAACTGCTGCAACATCTTCTCCCACTAATGCACATGTCTCAAATGTTTTTCTCATCATATCAATATCGCCAAACGGAACATGACGGAAACCCGGAATTAATGGTAAAAATGGCTTACGGAACATTCCTTTTGCCGTCCCAGATAAAGCACCAAGGCTCTTACCATGGAAAGCACGCGTTGTAGCAATGAAAGTTGTTCGTTCACTATACATTTTTGCTAGTTTTAATGCTGCCTCTACGCTTTCTGTTCCACTATTTGTGAAGAAGGCGTATTTCAAATCACCAGGTGTAATATCCGCTAAAATCTTTGCAAGCATTGCTCGAAGTGGATCCAGTAAATCCTGACTGTGTAATGCTTGACGTTTTAATTGATCTGTCACAGCTTTTACCACTTTCGGATTACGGTGACCAACATTATAAATTCCAAATCCACCTAAACAGTCAATATATCTTTTACCGTTAATATCCATGAAACAAGATCCTTCATCTGACCACTCTACTGCTGCAAATTGTCCATCTTTTGTTACTGTTTTTCTATAAGCAAGAAAACCAGGGTTTACATGCTCTCTAAATCCGTCTACTGTTTCTTTTTGAATCCAGTTTGCCTCTTCTTCAGTAACCTTTTCTTTTTCAATTAACTGTAGTACTTTCGTAATATACTCATTTACATTTGATTCTTTCTCATTCAATTTATTTTTCACGTTCGTTTCCATCTAATTCACTCCTACATTTTTTTTATTTGCAAACCAACCTATTGGCTCTACTTCTAGATTTATATTAATCTGCTTAATTTCTTGAAATTCTTCTAACCCAAACGTCCCTAGACTACGACCTATACCACTTTGCTTATATCCGCCCCAAGGTGCCTCATTGTATGTTGGATGATAACTATTAATCCACGTAATTCCTGCGCGAAGTTTGCGAATCACACGCATTGCTTTTGCACCATCAACTGTAAATACTCCTCCAGCCAAACCATAGTCTGTACCGTTTGCCAACTCAATTGCTTCCTGTTCGTCTTTAAACTTTTGAATTACTACAACAGGACCGAAGATTTCTTCCTGGACAATACGCATATCAGGTTTTACATTGACAAAGACTGTTGGTTCAATAAAGAAACCATCACCTTTTCCATCCTCCATTATTCGTCTACCTCCGCAAGCAACGTTTGCACCTTCGTCTTTCCCGATTTCAATGTAACGCAATACTTTTTCCATATGTTCTTGACTTACAAGTGGCCCCATTTCTGATTCTGGATTATCACCAGGCCCAACGTTAATTTGCTGTGCTCGCTCTACAAAACTATTAACAAATTTATCATAAATATTTTCTTCGACAAGGATTCTTGATCCTGCTGAACATACTTGTCCGCTACCTGCATAAATACCGAATAGAGCATAATCAATAGCGGTCTCAAAATCTGCATCTGCAAAAATAATATTTGGAGATTTCCCTCCAAGTTCTAACGAAATCTTTTTCATATTATCTGCCGCTGTTCTCATAATGTGCTTACCTGTTTTTGTTCCACCTGTAAAGGAAATCATGTCCACTTTATTACTCGCTGCAATTTCATTTCCTACTATTGGACCGGCCCCCATTACCATATTGGCAACACCTTTTGGTAGCCCTACTTTTTCAATGATTTCGAATAGTTTTGTTGCAGTGATTGGTGTCACTTCAGAAGGTTTAAACACAATGGTATTTCCAGCTGCTAAAGCAGGTGCAATTTTCCATACACTCATCAATAGCGGATAATTCCATGGAACAATTAATCCACAAACACCAACTGGTTCTCTTACAACCATCGCTTGCATCGGATCGGCTACATGATATGTTTGACCATCTGGCTTTGTAATCAATCCGGCATAATAGCGAAAACAAGCCGCTGCATCTCCAATATCTCCTTCTGCCTCACGGTACGTTTTTCCATTATCCATTGTTTCAAGGTATACTAATTCTTCCATATTTTTATCAATTTCATCTGCTATTTTAAATAAATATGATGCCCTTTCAGCAGTGGATGTTGCTGACCAAATTCCGCTATCGAAAGCCGTTCTTGCCACTTCTATCGCGTATTTTGCATCCTCAATCGTTCCCTCAGGTGCATATGCTATACCCTTGCCATTCGCAGGGTTAATAATCGTTCTTTTTTCTTGATCACTAGAGTCTCTCCATTCACCGTTTACATACATTTTTAAATCTAGCACTATATTGAATCCCCCTTCATCGATCGTTTATATATTTATAAGCAATTTCCATGCCAATATTTAAAATTCAAAAGAATCATACATAAAGTGAAACTTTAATTAGCCCTCACCAATCGGGCATTTACGGACAGCAGGGCTTCCACCTAACTTCTTTGCTCCACCTGAATTTTGAGGTGGGAGTTTTACTGCCCACAAATAGCGGGATAAACTGACTATTTTCTTAAAAACAACAAACATTTTATGCATTTCCGCATACACTATTCCATTTTGCATAAAGTGAAACTTTAATCATTTCCGCTACCGCCTTCACCACTCGGGACTTGAATCCCAGAGAATATGTACATGCTGAGCACACAAAAAGGAGAAGTCTATGTGACCTTCTCCTTTTTTAGGAATATGAGATGATATCAGCCGCTATCTCTTTTTCACTAACAATCTTTTGATATTTGCGACTCACTGAAGATTGGCTGATTCCAAGAGCTTTTGCAGCCTTAGTCGTTGTTTTGTACTGCTTCATTGCAAGTAAAATCAATTGTTCTTCTACAGAATGTAGTGCTTCTTGTAATGGTAATACTCTTGTAATAACTGGTTTTGATTTTTTAAAGTCATAACCAGTTGTTAAAAACTTACTAACAAACTCCGCTTCAATTACTGGATCGTCTGCTGATACTACTAAACGTTCAATCATATTTTGTAATTCACGTACATTTCCTGGCCATGAGTAAAACTCTAGTAAGCTAAGCGCATCTGGAGTTAAATGATAATTTTTATTATATTTTTCATTTAACTGTTGTAAGAAATGAAAGGCAAGTACCGGAACATCTTCCATTCGCTCTCGTAGAGAAGGAACTCGCAGTGGAATTACATTTAGCCGATAAAATAAATCTTCACGGAATGTTCCAGATTCGACCATCTTTTCAAGGCTCTTATTTGTAGCAGCAATAATTTGTACATTTATTTTCATAGGTGTTGTACTTCCAATAGGAATTACTTCTTGTTCCTGCAGGACTCTAAGCAATTTTACTTGCAAATGTAAAGGCATTTCTCCAATTTCATCTAAAAATAAAATACCTTGATCCGCCCGCTTAAAATATCCTTCTTTTCCATTTTTATCGGCTCCTGTAAAAGCACCTTTCGTATAACCAAATAGTTCACTTTCTAGCAAAGTTTCTGGAATTGCACCACAATTTAATTTTAAAAATGGCTTTGAAGATCGGTTTCCAAGTTGATGAATTGCCTGAGCAATTACTTCTTTTCCGACGCCAGATTCTCCAGAAATAAGAACATTGGAAGAAAAATCTGCTATTTTTTTAGCTTGGTTAATAATTTGCTCCATTTTCGGACTACAGTAGATAAGCTTCTTAAGAAAACGATCTTTATTTTTAAAGTCATCTAACTCCTTCTTATATTGCTCTGATATCTTCTTTATTTCATGTAATTCCGTCTTCAATCTCGTTGCTTCGGTAATATCCCTGGAGGCAATAATAATACGATGAAGCTCTCCGTTTTCATTAAATACAGGGTTTCCAACTGCTAATATTTTTCTTCCGCTTTTTGTTTCTTGTACAACTGATACCTTTTTTTGTTTTTCCAACACTAATCGCGTAACCGATGGACTAAATAATCCTTTCTTTTCTAGGTCTAAAAGATTTTTTCCTAACAAGTCCTTCAAATTACTCCCCCAAAAATCATTGATAACAGTTTCACTATAACGAATTAATTCCCCTTTATGATTAACAACTAATATTTCATCATAAATGCTAGACAAAATTGCATGTAAATCTTTATTTAAATCCTTTATATATTCAATTTCCATCGCCATGTCCTCGACCATCGGCAAATCTTGCACAATAATAACCATTCCTTCAATACTTTGATCAAAGTTTGGAATTGGACTATAGTCAACTAATACACCCATCTCATTTGTGATTTGTAATTGATTCAAGATCGTTTTTCCCGTTGTAAATACGTTATTAATGTGCTCTTCGTTAAAAATCAGTTTTGCTGGTACATTCATAACTTTTTCAGGAGTCGATTTAATCATCTTCAAACCAGACTCATTGCAATTTACAATTTTCTTTTCACGATCTACTACAAAAATCCCCATTGGAATAGACGTTAAAATAATTTTTAATATATCAACACTCTGATTTTCTTGTTTAAATAGTTCTGCAAAAACATCCTCTCTTCTTATATATCCTGTTAGCTCATCCACTTCATTTTTTACTATGGCAATCGGCGCTCCAATAATTTGAAAAAGAGCTGTTAAAGAAATATCTTTACTAAGATGACATATTGTATCTAGTGAAACAGCATTTGAAAGTAATAGCTTAGAAGTTAATTCCTTACTATTTGATAGCAGATCCTTCACATGAACGTATGCAAATAATTTCTCTCCTCTTTTTAAAAATAGAAACGATTCTTTTATATTTTTAACATCTATATTCCATTCCTTTTCAGATTGATCGATAGGTAGAGAAACTATGGGTCTAATTTTTGTATGAGCGATGGAAAACATTCTGCTATTCCTCCTTTGAACTATTTAATTTGTATTGTATCATTAAAAACAGATTTTTTTAATTAATCTGAAAATAAAACATTTCTTTCTTTATTTAATAAAAAAAGGAAGATGAGTGCCTCCATCTTCCTCATAGTTCTATCATTAATCACTACCACTAACGAAAAGATCTTCTTGAATATAAGCTAATACCATACCTGGAATTACTTTATCTCCCGCTTCTACTTCTAAAGATTGAACTTCTCCACTACATCCCATCTTAATTACTTCCAGTTTACCATTCATATCTTTAATAGCGAATAATGGCTCCCATTCATAAATTCGAGAATCCTTATCGATAGACACTTTTTCAATTATTCCATAACACGGACTCGTAATAATATCATAATACATAATCAATCATCCCTTTCTTTTATTCTATTAATATTGTTCTTCTAACCTTTGTGACTGAAGAATCATATAGAAAAAGCTTTGAAACTCTTCTATGTCCTCTACCTCAATGCCTAACCTTGTTGCCCAATATTGTTCCTCTCCAATATCTTCTTGGCTTAATAAAACCATTCTCCCATTTTGAATTGAGGTAACCATTGCTTTTCCAAGAAACTGTTGCGAATACGTAACAGCTATATCGTAACGATGACTATTCGACACAATACAGTAATAACCGATTTGTTGTCTCTCCACTTCTTCTAATAAAATATCCAGTTTCATTTTAGCCCTCCCTTTAGGTTAAAAATGCAACCAACCTCTTAGACGCGATGCTTCTACAATCTTGCGAACCCCTTCCATATAAGCAGCAATTTTCATATTTACTCCAAAGCGTTTAGAAGTATCAAGTACGTTAGAAAAACTAGATGTAATTTTCTCCTTTAAACATTGATCAACATATTGCTCTGTCCAGTAATATCCTTGGTTATTTTGACACCATTCAAAATATGAAACAATCACGCCACCAGAGTTTGCTAAAATATCTGGAACAACCAAAATTCCTTTTTCTTCTAACATGGTTATCGCCTCTTTTGTTGTTGGTCCATTTGCAGCCTCAATGATAATCTTACATCCAAGCTTTCCTGCATTATGTTTTGTAATGACTCCTCCAATTGCCGCCGGAATGAGTACATCACATTCTTTTTCTAACAACTCCTGATTAGAAATTATTTTACTAAAGAGATTCGATACTACACCGAAAGAATCTCTGTTTTCTAGTAAATAAGGAACATCTAGACCGTCTGGATTATAAATTCCTCCTATAGCATCTGATACCCCGACTACTTTCACACCAATATCATATAAATATTTTGCCAAATAACCTCCAACATTCCCAAACCCTTGAATAATAACTCGCATATTTTGTAGCGGAATTTGTTTTAACTCACTTACTAACTGAAGTGTATACAATACACCTTTAGAAGTTGCTGTTTCCCGCCCTTGTGATCCTCCTAGCATTAATGGCTTCCCGGTTATAAAGCCTGGAGAGTCAAACTCCCTGATATGGTCATATTCATCTAGCATCCAAGCCATAATTTGCGCATTTGTATACATATCAGGTGCTGGAATATCTTTCGTCGGCCCCACAATTTGACTTACTGCTCTTACATACCCACGACTCAGTAACTCTAGTTCTCTAAAACTCAACTCCTGTGGATTACAAATAATCCCGCCCTTTGCGCCTCCATATGGCAGTCCTGTCACTCCACATTTCAAGCTCATCCAGCCAGCAAGTGCTTTTACTTCTTCTGCCGTAACATCTGGATGAAATCTAATACCACCTTTTGTTGGCCCTGCTGCGTCGTTATGCTGAGCGCGATACCCTTGAAATACCTTTGTTGTTCCATCATCCATTCGAACAGGAATGCTTACTTCTAAAAAACGCATCGGTTTTTTCAGAAATTCGAATACTTCGTCTGGATAACTTAAAAAATGAAGCGCCTCTTTTAATATAGCTTGAAATTCCTCTAAAGGATTTTCAACTTCAACTGTATTTGTATGTTTTTCTGATTGAATCGGCACGATAACACCCCTCTTTATATTTTTACTAATTGTACAAAGCAATAATCGTGCCAAGTGAAAATACTACGTTAATCATATCGTGTCATCCCCTTTACTTATGAATCTTTGAATGACTTATGCAATGCTGCATGATTATCAAATATAAAAAAAAGACATCGGAACTTATCCGATGCCTTTTTCTTTTTATATTTCCTGTGCTTCTTCAAAATGCATTTGCGGAGGAGCTGAACGGAACATATTTGTAACATATAGAAGGTACCCAATTCCAATAGCAGCCCAGCAAAGTCCCAAAATAAGTGAATGGATATTGAGATTAAACCATAGTACGGCTACAGTAGCAGCACCCAAAATAGGCATAACTAAGTAATTTAAGAAATCTTTTATCGTCTTATATCTTTTTTTCTTGATTATATAGTAAGAAATTACAGACAAATTAACAAATGTAAATGCAATAAGCGCTCCAAAGTTAATAAGAGATGCTGCTGTTTCTAAATCAATGAATATAGCGAAGAGCGAAATAATTCCTACAAAAATAATATTATATACTGGGGTTCTCCAGCGAGGATGAATGTATCCGAATATTTTCTTCGGAATTACATTATCTCGCCCCATTACGTATAATAACCTGGATACACTTGTTTGAGAAGCTAAACCAGACGCAAGTGTCCCCATAAGGGTTCCTACTAAAAAGAAAGCTTGAAATAATTTCCCGCCAACATATAGCGCAATTTCTGGGGATGCTGATTCTTGATTTTTAAATACAGATGTATCTGGAAACATAGATTGTGTAAAATACGTTGTAGTAATGAATAAAACTCCGCCGATTAAAGCAGTAAGAAAAATAGCTCGAGGAATTGTTTTTTTGGCGTTTGGTGTCTCTTCTGAAAATGTAGTTACTGCATCAAAACCTAAAAATGAGAAACAAAGAATTGTTGCACCTGCAACTAACGGTGATATTTGTATATCTGATTGAAAAAACGGCTGAATGGAAAAAACTTCTCCTGTTCCCTCTCCCGCTAATAAGCCTTTTATAACTAGAAAAACAAATACGGCCATTACTAACACTTGAAATATTACTAAGAACGTATTGAAATTAGCAGTAACATTTACGCTAATCATATTTATTAATGTAACCAGGAGAACAAAGCCAATGACCCATACCCAACTAGGAACACTTGGGAAAAATGCTGACATATAAATTCTCGTTAATAGTGCGTTCACCATTGGTAGAAACAAATAATCCAATAACGCGGACCATCCAACAAGAAACCCAAGCCTTGCACTAATTGTCTTCTGTGTATACGTATAAGCAGATCCTGCGGTAGGAAAAGCCTTTACCATTTTGCCGTAGCTTGCAGCGGTAAACAACATCCCCGCTAATGCAATAAGATAAGCTCCTGGAACATGACCACCCGTTTTTTCAGAAACGATTCCAAATGTATCAAACCCAACCATCGGTGTCATATACCCGACCCCTAGCATAACAATTGACCAAAGCCCTAATGAACGTTTTAAACCAACTACTTTCCCCACCTATCATTCCTCCTACGTTCTCTATCTAATTTCCATTTAAAAATCGACAATCAAAAGGAAGCGTTTTCAAATAACTATATATCACACCGAGTATTACCTCCCTTTTTGTTACTTTTTAAATATTCATGCAATTTTCAAGCCAAAATTTCTAGCATTTGAAAATTCAATACTAGAAAGAACGTATAGGTGGAGTTGGTCCTCATTTCTTCTCATTTTTTATTCATTTTGACATAAGTTATTCAATCTCTCATACGACTAAATATGAAAAATACAACTTTAATCCTTGTTTTTTCATTCTCACTTCCTAAAAAATTGGGCTTTTACAAGATTAAAATATTTCCATGAAATAATAACATTATGTAAACTATTCATAGCAAAAAAGCTGTCTTTTCTATAAAGACAGCTTTTTCTATAACACTATATTAAAAATTGAATACGAAGTCATCGTCTGCTAACTTTTCAACATTCGTTGCTTTTACGTAACCATTTCCTTTTACAGAGAAGAAGTCATGGTTTTTCGTATCTGTACGTAAACCATTTAAAACGATTGGGTTAATTTCTTCTTCCTCAAACTTCGGCTCAAGCCCTAAGTTCATAAGTCCTTTATTCGCATTGTAACGAACGAAACGATTTACATCCTCTACAAGACCGATAGAAGTGTAAATTTCTTCTGTATATGCCAATTCAATTTCATACAGTTCCATTAATAACTCTTGCGTTTCCGTTTGTACTTCTTGTTGCTCTTCTGCAGAAAGTTCTGTGAAGATTTGTTGTGCTAAAATACCAACGAATACGCCGTGAATTGACTCGTCACGAATTATTAGGTTAATAATCTCACCACTTGCCGTCAATTTACCTTGACCTGCTAAGTAAAGTGGATAGAAGAATCCACTATAGAATAAGTAACTTTCTAAGAACACACTTGCTACCATTGCCATGTATAACTCTTTTTTCGTTACTTCAGGCTTTAATAAGCGACGATAGTAACTAGTAACAATACCAGCTTTTTTCTCAAGTAATGGATGGTTATCTACCCATTCAAAAATATCATCAATTTCTTCTTCAGTAGCTAACGTTGTGAAAATATGGCTGTAACTCTTCGCATGTACTTCTTCCATAGCGCCCATGAAAGCTAATACACTTTTCGCTTGTAAATTTTCAAGATGAACAAGTACAAGTGGCATCCCTTCGCCACCTTGTTTCGTATCTAAAAGTGTTAAACCACCTAATACACGCTTATAAGCAATTTGCTCTTCTTTTGATAATTGTGCCCAAGTATTCTTGTCAGAAGACACTGCGATTTCTTCTTCTGTCCAAAACTGAGCGATGTTTTGCTTCCAAAACATTAAACTAAAATCATCTTCTTTTTTGTTCCAGTTTACCGCACGCATTAAATCGCCCCTTCTCTAAATAAACATAAAAAAATTGATAACTAAGCATGAGCAGGGTTCAGAAAAACCCTGCTCATAATGTCTCACTTTTTATATTAAACGGTACAAGCCACGCACTCTTCCACGCTTAATTTACGTGTTCTCGTATAATAAAGACTCTTCAAGCCTTTTTTATGTGCATAAATGTAGTAACGTGCTAACTCACGTGTTGAAATATCACTATTAACATAAAGAATAGTACTAATTCCTTGGTCAATATGTTCTTGAACTTCTGCGATTAAATCAATTAATTTAAACTGATTCATATCGTAAGAAGATTTATAGTACCAGAACGTATCTTTTGATAAATACGGCATTGGATAATATGTTGTCGCATTCGCATACGTTCTTGATTCAATTTGACTTACGATTGGCATTACGCTTGAAGTTGCATTTTGAACGTAACTGATCGATTGTGTCGGAGCGATTGCAAGACGATATGAGTTGTATAAACCATTCTTCTGTACTTGCTCTTTTAAACTTGTCCAATCTTCTTTTGTTGGAATATGAATTCCTTCAAATAATTGCTGAACTGTTTCAGTTACTGGGCTGTAATCTGTCGTTTCATACTTTTCAAAGTATGTGCCGTTTGCATAATCAGACTTATCGAAGTCTTTAAATGTTTCGCCTTTTTCTTTAGCGATCTCCATACTTTTCTCAATCGAGTAGTAATTTAACATCATAAAGAATGTACGAGCGAATTCTTTCGCTTCAGCACTTTCATAAGCCATTTTATTTTTTGCTAAATATCCATGTAAGTTCATTGCTCCAAGTCCAACTGAATGAAGCTCATCATTTGCTTTTTTCACAGTTGGGGCATTCGGAATGATCGTCATATCAGAAACAGCTGTTAAAGCTTCCATTCCCGCATGAACTGCTTCACGGATTTCTTTATTTTCCATTACGTTTACGATATTTAACGATCCTAAGTTACAGTTAATATCGCGGCGGATAATGTCTTCTGTACCGTAATCATTTATTTCAGAAGTTTCTTGTAGCTGGAAGATTTCTGTACATAAGTTCGACATCTTCACAGTTCCAATATCCTTCAGTGGATGCTGGTTATTTGCATTTGATTTAAACATTAAGTATGGGTAACCAGACTCCAGCTGAATCATAGCAATTTTAATAAGCATATCACGCGCACTAATATCTAGTGGCTTCTTCTTCACTTCCGGATTACTCATTAATTCATCGTACATTTCGTCGATATCTATATCATCTAAATGTTTTCCGTACTCTTTAAATACTGTATAAGGCGCGAAAACATGGAAAGGTTCGTTTTTCTCAGCAAGCTCAAAGAACTTACTTGGAACGATAATTCCGATTGATAGAGACTGAATACGGCTCTTCTCATCGGCATTTATTTTTTTGGTATCAAGGAATTCAATAATATCCCAATGGAAAATGTTTAAGTATACTGCACCTGCACCTTTTCGTTGCATATTGTTACTCCATATCGTCAAAACGTATGGGGGATAGTCATTTCTGCTACCCTCTCTATATCGCTATAGAGTTCAGACCATATCTTCTTCTCGCCAAATTCTTCATTTAACCATTTATCATATGTTTGATGCACATGAATATGGCATAAACTATAATAACTGTATACACCCTTTGAATTTGGTTGTTTTGAGAAGCCAGGTTCGAGCTACTTAGTCACCTACATAGCCACTTGGTCGTTGAACCTTCTCCTTATCTAATAGATTTAGGAGCTTGGCTGCTGATTTCCTGCAATCTTGGATTTTCAGGGGTCGCTACGTAATTTCTTCGTAGTATCCTACCTCGATATACTCAGGCGTTCCAGCAATTGACCCGGTTTTATAGTTGAGCCATAAAGTTAACCCAACTGATTCGCATATGAAAACGAATCTTCAAGCAATTTCATAACAGGTACTACACCACTTGCGGCGTTATCAATACCTTTAATTTGCTCACCACGTGCGCGTAGCTTAGATAAGTTTAAAGCTACTCCACCACCGATTTTCGATAATTGCATTGCAGTATTAATGTTAAAGCCGATTGAATTTAAGCTATCATCCATCTCTAACAAGAAACAAGACACCATTTCTCCTCTTCTGCTTCGTCCCGCATTTAAAAAGGTTGGTGTCGCTGGTTGGTAGTTTTGTTTTACAATCATGCTTGCGAAGTGTTTTGCCTTCGCAACATCACCGCGTCCTAAGTATAATGAAACAATTGCTACACGATCTTCATAGCTTTCTAAGTATTGTTTTTGATCATTCGTTTTTAACGCATAATCTTTATAGAACTTAGATGCTGCCATATAAGATTGGAACTCGAAGTTTTCACCATAAGCGATGTTATAAACTCCTTCTACTTCCTCCAAGCTATACTCGTCCAGAACGTTGTAATAGTAATCATGTTCTTTCATATACTCCATTCGCTCTGCCACGCTATTAAAATGAACGGTATTCTCTCTAGCTTCTTCCATAAAGACTTCTAATGCCTCTTTATCTTTATGAAGCTGATAAAAACCGTCCTGCATTTGCGTGATTTCATTATTCAGTTCAATGTGTCGCAATCTCCCGCACCCTTTCTTTAAAATATTCTACATCATTATTTGTTCCAGATAACTCAAATTTTGATACAATAGGCACTTCATATTTAGTAGAAATTTTGTCAGCACTTGCACCAAACATGTCTCCCCAATTACGATTGCCACTTGCAGATACGCCTTTTAATTTTTCATTATTGCGTTCTAAAAAGTCTAAAACACGTTCCGGTACATTGCCAAAACCTGTTGTATACGTAATAAGAATAAAGTCTTCATCTAATACTAGAGCTTCTTCAATTTGAACGGCCGGCATATTTAATTTGTGGATGAAACGCTTCACGTTTCCTGTCATAGAATCATATGCAACTAACATTTCCGACCCTCCCTCTCCAATCTATATTCTCTGTATGTCGTTTCTTGATTTCTCTATATATTGTATTACGTTTCAAAATAAGACACAAGATATATGTATAAATTCTTTCTTTTTTTAACTTTTACTTTTCGACATGACCGTCGATTTTTTTCAATACAAAGACTATGAAACAACATTCTAAAACTCATGTCAATAAAGTGCTTTTCAAAAAACTTGTCAACGAATTTAACCTTATTTTAAAAAAAGTTAACAATATTTTTTGTCATAAAACAGTAAATGCTGGAGTAATATATTTCTCCAGCATCACGCAAAAAAGAACAGACCTTAAACGATAATCTGTTCCAAAAAACGATTACATTTATCAATTTTACTTTATTAAATATTTATACATACTCTTTCGTTCCTCGTTACATACTAAAAGATAACTATTATAGAAAAAGATTATTATTATGGAACTTCAATTTATTTATGAAAAAAATCATTCAGGCTGCTCAATACGCAAAATATCTTTTACAAATATATGATGTGGATTCTCATCTTTATCGAGCATTGTACATACAGGAGCTTCTTCATCAAAGTATACGATCATTCCTTCTACGTACTGATATGTATGTTGAACTTGTACAGTTACTTTAATTTCTATTGCTTGCTCATATGCTCTTTTTATTTTCTGAAGCATTTTTGCTGAACATTTTCGTTTCTCTGGATACATAACCATTCCCATAAACCTATTCCCAGCTCTATCTTTCCACATGTAATCCCAATGTGGCAATATGCCTTGTTTAAAATCCCCCATAATTCTCCTCTCCTTTATCTTCTATTTATGAACGTGGTGTTTCTGAATATGTATAAATGACCTGTCCACCGCGCTGTGCGTTCCCGATAATATGTTTAAAATCTTCTCGATTTACAACAACTTCTCTGAACGTATAAAATACATCTTTCGTCGCAACATACTCCTTTATTTCACCATTTTTCAGCTGATCCAAAATTGTATTTGCTAATTGTTCATCCATGTATTTCACCTCTCTGCAATAGTTTATTTTATCGCATCTTCTATAGGTCGACAACGGTAAAATTATCCCGTTACTATTATGTAATTCACTTTCATTATTTTTATATCTATATCACTTTATTATATTCGCACTAAATATCATATACTAACATAGCTACTTCTCTATATCAAACTTTTTGATGCCCTGTATAACAAAGTTCCAAATCACTGTTTGATATTTTATTTTATGCTACAATATACATTTAGAACTAGGAGGGATACTATGATTCGGAAAGCAAAAAAGACAGATGCGGTAGAAGTAGCACCTTTATTGTATAACGCTCTGCACGAAATTGCTGAAAAAATCACAGGTAGCACAGTTGAAGCAAAAGTAATACTAGGACTTGAAACATGGTTCGAAAAAGAAAATAATCGATTGAGCTATGAAAACTGTTTAGTGGCTGAACAAGGTGGAAAGGTAGTTGGGGTTATTGTCGTTTATCACGGTAGTGACGCTGAACAACTTGATGCACCAATCATACACTACTTAAGAGAACTACATGAAGACGAATCCATTACGTTAGAAAAAGAAGCTGAACTTGATGAGTATTATATTGACACGTTGTCAGTTTCAAGTATGTACAGTGGACGTGGTATTGGCTCTAAATTAATCGATGTAGCTGAACTTCATGCAACTGAAAAAGGACATGAAAAAATCGCCTTACTTGTTAATTTAGAAAACAAACGCGCTTTTTCACTATATGAAAAACTTGGTTACAAAGAAGATAAAACCGTTATGCTCGTCGGTGAACCGTATGCCCATCTAATAAAACCATTACGGTCATTGGTTTCTATATCTTAAAAGGACAATTCTTTTTTACTTGTTATGTAGAGAAAGAGGCTGCCAAAGGGACAGCCTCTTTTAAATTAATTTTGTATTTAATACATTTCCATCCATCGCCTCATGAAATGTATACATTGTACATCCCCATGGCTTCTTATGGAAAATAGGCGAACCAGACCACCCCATTGCCCTCAGTTCAGTCCCAATCATCGCATTAAAATAACTATGACCTACAAGGGCAATATGTCCATGTACGAGCGCATAGCGGTGCAACATATTAGCGGCTTGCCTTGCTCTTTCTCGTACTTCCTTATAAGACTCAACCTCTTTACTATAACCAACTATCCATCGTGTACGTCCAATAAACATCCATACATTCGGTTTACATTTCAACCATTTTGGAGCATAAAAACTCGTTGGAACTTCAGCTTCCCTAAAAAGAGGATTTTGCACAAAAGATAGGGAATCCAATAACTCAGCCGCTGACTGTACAGCGCGCCTTTGATCACTCGTTACAACCAGTTTCGCTGATTCCATCGCCTCAATTGTTTCAATTGGTATAGGAGTTTCTTTTACTGTAGTCCCTAAATCATATTGCTTCATCCATTCACGAAATGAAATAATTGTCATTGGCTCTATAGTACTGTCCAAACGACCATGACGAATAAAAGAAATTCGCATTCTTTCCACTCCCCATTCATCACTTACGAACTATATTACGTACTATTTCTTATTGCCATCATACCATGCATAAAAAGAAAGTTATATATCCCCACCACTATCATGTGTTATCGAAGTGTGCACACCATCCAGTCCATCAAAATATGTAGTTGTTTCATGATGACGCACTTTCTTCAACTGTATATATGAAAATAAAAATAATAAAATCGCTATAAAGCTCCCCACAATTTCAAACATCATTTTCCATCCCCTAATTCCTCCCACTTTAGTAGGTCATTGTATCTTTTATTATACTCCCGTATAAAGATGTATGCATTTTCATCATTCTTCTCCTAAACAATATTTTTTACATATTTTCTTACAAAAAGTGAATATTTTTCGAATTTTTACTTTGGGAACATTTACAAAGTAGTAAATATAGTTCAAAATAAGAAGAAATAAAAAAGCCCAAATTATTCTTTTTTTGGGAAAACTGGAACAAGGAGAGTTGCTTATGCAGATCGCAGAAACTGGAGATATCATTGAATTTAAAGGTGGAATGCAAGGCCGTGTTCAAAAGGTAAATCAAAACTCCGTTATTGTTGATATAACAATTATGGAGAATTTTAGAGAACTAGATATGGAACCTCTTACAGTTGTAAGCCATAAAAACTATACTGTCATTAATCAACATGCATAATATAATAGAAAGAAAGGATCTGTATATCATACAGATCCTTTCTTTCTATATTAACGATTATCGATCTTTTCTGGATATAAATCGTGATTCATCATGCGGTAGTCTGCCATTTTCTCATACTTAGTTCCTGGGCGGCCGTAGTTACAGTAAGGATCGATTGAAATACCACCACGTGGTGTAAATTTCCCCCATACCTCAATATAGCGTGGATCCATTAATTTAATTAAATCATTCATAATAACGTTCATGCAATCTTCGTGGAAGTCACCATGATTTCGGAAGCTAAATAAATATAGCTTTAAAGATTTACTCTCTACCATTCTTTGTTCTGGAATGTAGCTAATATAAATTGTTGCAAAATCTGGTTGTCCTGTTTTCGGACATAAACTTGTAAATTCAGGACAATTGAATTTTACAAAGTAATCACGGTTTGGATGGTTATTATCAAATACCTCTAAAATTTCCGGGCTATATTCAAATAAATATTTTGTATTTTGATTTCCTAATAATGTTACATCTTTTAAATCTTCATCTAATCTTCCTGCCATTTTAAACATCCCTTCTCATTATACCCCTCGTTTATTTCCCCATACTAACGCATGAAGCTGAGGCAGTACTTTCGCATCATTCATTTCTTTACAATTCACAGCTTTTTCAATAAGCCACTCATATTTTTCTAATAGTTTTTTTATAAGCACCGCATCATCCACTGTTTTCGTATCATCATTCCCTACTTGTAAGAAAAATGGTACATTCGGATAACGCTCGTGCATCTTAACTGCATATTCAAAATCTTGATCATCGAATACTACTACTTTTAAACTAAAATCTTTCCCTGCTAGTTTATGAATAACAGAATCTAACATCTGAAAATCTGTTTTCATAGTTGAACTTGGTGGTTTTGGAGAAATCGTTACCTCATCAATTTGAAGCAACCAATCTTGCCATTTACTCCCTTGCGTTTCTACCGCTGTTCGCATTCCATTCTCCTTTAATATAGAAAGAAGAAATTGCATATTTTTCAGCAAAACAGGATTTCCACCCGAAATCGTAACATGAGAAAAATTTTCTCCACCAATTTCTACAAGCTCATTCCAAATGTCTTCCGGTGTCATTTGTTTAATTTGATCTTTGGCCGATCCATCCCATGTAAAAGCAGAATCACACCAAGCACAGCTATAATCACAGCCCGCTGTACGGATAAACATTGTCTTTTGTCCTACAACCATCCCTTCTCCTTGAATGGTTGGGCCAAATATTTCTAAGACGGGGATTTTACTCATCGAGCATCCACTCCCGTCTTACTTCCGCATAACTAGTTGGCGTCTCAAAAAGACGAACAAATTCAACACGAGCTCCCTTATATTCGTTCGCACGATTATCTTTCGTTAATGCTTCTGCCATCTTTTCATAAATCCAAACGACCATATTTTCAGCAGTCGTATTCATTTCTGGCAATGTTTCGTTTAAATAACGATGATCTAAATAAATTTCTATTTCATTTTTCCAAATCTCTTTTATATCTCCAAAGTCAATTGCAAGGCCTATTTCATTTACATATCCGCTAATTCCAAATACGACTTTATATGTGTGTCCATGTAAATTTTTACATTTCCCTTCATAGCAGTGTAAATGGTGCGCTGCGTCAAATGTAAATTCCTTGCTGACCATTACTCTTTTATTATGATATTTGAGTTGTTCACGCTGAATATCCTTGTCCATTTTTTGCAAATTTTCTACGATGCGAAATCCAAAAAAGTTATCCATTAGTTGCTCGCTCCTTCGCGTTCTTGTAGATACGTATCTAATCCCGCTTTACGAAGTTGACATGCTGGACATTCACCGCAACCATCACCAATGATTCCGTTATAACATGTTAATGTTTTTTCTCTAACAAACTCAAATGCTCCAAGTTCATCAGATAGTTTCCATGTCTCTGCTTTATCAATCCACATAAGTGGTGTATGAATAACAAACGGATAATCCATAGATAAATTTAATGTAACGTTTAATGATTTCACAAACACGTCACGACAATCTGGATAACCACTGAAATCAGTTTCACATACACCCGTTACAATATGACGTGCTCCAACTTGTTTTGCTAATACAGCCGCAAATGATAAAAATAGTAAATTTCGTCCATCTACAAATGTTGATGGCAATTCACCTTCTTCATGTGTAATCTCCATATCCGTTCTCGTTAACGCATTTGGAGCAAGTTGATTTAATAGGCTCATATCTAGTATCGTATGTTTAATTCCTAGCTCTTTCGCAATTTCCGCTGCACAATCAATTTCTAATTTATGACGTTGATTGTAGTTAAATGTTACAGCTTCCACTTCTTCAAACTGCTGTATCGCCCAAAATAAACATGTTGTACTATCTTGTCCACCACTAAAAACAACAACTGCTTTTTCTTTTTTCATTTCACTCATTCTCCTTCTCTACTACGAATAAGAAGAAAGAACGTTCTTGAACTGTCACAATAAAAAAACAAAACAATACCTAATGATATTGTTGTTTCCATAGTTTTTTATAGAGGGAGTTCGCGAACCTCTCCCATGCAGTGCACGGAATTTCTTCTTTCATTGACAAAGATTATTGTAACATATTGTATACTACCAGAAAAAATTTCTGATTTTTTCCGCTATTTCGCATTTCATTTATTTCATTTTATAGTATGATTAATTTAATGTTAGAAGAGAGGAGGCATCCCACTGGAACTCTTTATTATTTACCTCTTTTTAAATATATTATCTATTCTCGTTACAATGCTCGTATATCATTTATTTTGGAATCAGAAAGGGAAACGATCTCCTAAATTAAATTCAGCCATATTTATTGTATTGTGTTGCCTCGCTACCATACTATGTATCACTTTCGCAGCAAAAACAAATAATGGTTTTCAGTTCGACATGCGACATATCGTATTAATTGTCGGCACGTTAACGGGAGGGCCTATTGCTGGTGGTTCTATTTTAGCTGTATTAAACATTTATCGCTTTTTATTGGGAGGAATAGGTGCGTTTCCATCCTTTATCGCTTCTATTCTCCTATTTATTGTTCTACTATTAACATACAAATTTTTTAATCGAAGTTCTAATCATATAAAAATAACACTTGCTATTTTTTACAGTCTTACTTATGGATTTGGTTGGATACCATTTTTCCTTGCAAGTGTTACAAATGAGGCAGATTATATACCACATATCATTGTGTACGAACTATGTACGATGATTGGTACGATCCTTATTTTATATTTACTACACATATTACAAATGCAAGTTCGTCTCCAAAATGAACTTATGAACGCTGAGAAATTTCATTTAATCGGCGAAATGGCAGCTTCTATCTCTCATGAAATTCGTAATCCTTTAACTGCAACGAAAGGTTTTTTACAACTTTTACAGTCAGATGCATGTTCTGAGAAAGAACGAAAATTATATATCGACATAGCCATTAATGGTATCGAACAAGCAAATCACGTTCTTACAGACTACTTAACTTTTGCAAAACCGAGTATTGAAAAAGAACAACAATTACAAGTAGAGGAAGAATTACTTCATGCGTTGTCTTTGATCACACCTCTCGCCAATTTAGCAAATGTTCGTATAAATTATATAAAACAAAGTACATCTTTCTTTATCGCTGGCGAAAAGCAAAAACTGAACCAATGTTTATTAAATATTTTTAAAAATTGTATTGAGGCTATGCCTACAGGTGGCGACCTTATTCTTACATTAGTTCCAGACCATAAACATATACAATTATATATAAAAGATACAGGAGTTGGTATGGATCAAGAACAAATAAAACGCCTTGGATCACCTTTCTACTCAACGAAAGAAAAAGGGACCGGACTCGGAATGATGGTCGTCTTCAGCGTCATTCAAGCAATGGATGGAAAGATTGATATTATAAGCGAAAAAGGGACAGGTACAACCTTCTTATTAACTTTCCCACTCATACAAAAAACGTGATGAACTTCATCACGTTTTTTCTGTTCCTTCAACTAATTCTGCAAAAGCTTTCACTTTCCCATGTGGCTTTTGATTTTCTTTCCGAGCTTTCCAGGCGCGCTCTTCTTCTCTCTTTTTCTTTGACATGCTTTTCAACTCCTTCTTTTCTTTTCTCCATGTAGTATTCCAAAATGAGAAAGAAAACTATGCATGAGTAAAAAAGAAAAGAAGCGGTTCCCCACTTCTTTCATTTTAACGCTGTAAAATTGCATGTTTCGCTTCTTTTAGCTGTGTAAGATGTCTTTGTTCGTGTAAATCTAGAAATTGAACCCATTGATATAAATTCAAATCATTAAAAATAGGATGTTTTAATCCATTTTCAAATAATTCTTTTTCATCTATTACACTATGAAGGGCATGTAATAATTCTTGTCGTGAATGTTCAAGTAATTGAATTCCTTGCAGTTTTTTCATTAATGTTTCTGTTGGTTTCATTTGTTGAGGAGCTTCCCTTTTATGTGTACGATCAAGCGTAAGTTGGAGGTCTTTAAATGGAGCAAGTTTTCTTTCTTTTTTTTGCAAAGCATATACAAGGGCAGATGTGACAGACTGTTCAACTAAATGCAAATGATGCAAAATTTGAATAATACTCCATTTATCACGGCGTGGCTTTACATTCACCTCCGTATCATTTAACATTTCAATTTCTGATAACAGCGTGCTTCGTGTAGACTGTAATGAGTGGACTAAAGTTTCTAAACTAACATCCATATTAGATTGAAGCATAGTGCTTTCCCCCCTTTTGTTGGTGAAAAGGGGCGCTCCCCATTAGAAACACCCCTAAAATAATTCTGAATTTTCTTTTATTATCTCATCATTTTTCTATTATGTCGATGTTAAACATAGGAAAAAAGTGCATGTTTTTTTACAATTTTGTGTCGTCAACAGCACGTAACCACGCTTCAATTTCTGTAATTACACTTTTTACACACCCTTCAGCGAATGGTGATGTTAAATTTGCAACCTCTACTAATTCTAAGAATGATTTACTTCCACCTTGTTGACAAAGATTCACATAATCTTCCCAAGCCTCTTGTCTATTATCTCTTGCACGTTTCCAAAATTGCAGTGCACAAATTTGAGCTAACGTGTAGTCAATATAGTAGAAAGGTGAGCTATAAATATGACCTTGACGTTGCCAGAAACCACCACGCTCTAAATAATCATTATCTTCATAATCACGATGTGGTAAATACTTCTTCTCTATGTTACGCCATGCTGACTTACGTTCTGCTGGCGATGCTTCTGGATTTTCATATACATAATGTTGATATTCATCTACAGATACACCGTACGGTAAAAATAGAAGTGCTGAACTTAAGTGTGAGAAATAATATTTATCCGCATCTTCTTCAAAGAATAACTTCATCCATGGCCATGTAAAGAATTCCATACTCATTGAATGGATTTCACACGCTTCATATGTTGGCCAATTATATTCTGGAATTTCATACTTACGACTTTCATATACTTGGAAAGCATGGCCTGCTTCATGTGTTAGCACATCAATGTCACCAGACGTTCCATTAAAGTTTGAGAAGATGAATGGCGCTTTATAATTCTCGATATATGTACAATATCCACCACCAGCTTTTCCTTTTTTCGCAACTAAATCTAATAAATCATTATCGAGCATGAAATTAAAAAATTCATCTGTTTCAGCTGATAATTCTTTATACATCGTTTTCCCGTGATTAATAATCCAATCGGCATCGCCTTTTGGAGTTGGATTACCTGTAGCAAACTCAAAGTTTTCATCATAATAAGCGAGCTTTTCTACACCAATGCGTGCTTTTTGTCTATTTCTTAACTCGGTTGCAACCGGAACGATATAATCTAATACTTGCTGACGATAGTTCGCTACCATTTCAGCATTATAATCTGTACGATACATTCTTGCATATCCTAATTCAACAAAGTTTTTAAAACCAAGTGTTTTTGCGATTTTCGTTCTCACTTTAACAAGCTCATCATAAATGCGATCTAACTCTTCCTCTTTCTCAGCTAAAAATCCGTAGTATGCTTCACTTGCTGCTTTACGTTCACTTCTTTCTTTTCCTTGCATAAATGGAATAAGTTGCGATAACGTTCTTTCTTCTCCTGCAAAGTCAATTTTTGCAGATGCTAATAACTGTGTATATTGTGAAGACAGTTTATTCTCTAATTGTAAATCTTTCACGACTTCATCAGAATATGTTTTCAAATCACACTCCGCAAGAGCAAATAATTGCTTTCCATAATACGCCTCTAATTCTTCGCGGAATGGAGAATGAATTAACGCATTATAATACTTTGTACCATACCCTTGTACAACTGGAGAGAATTCATCAAAGAAATCCTGCTCATCCTTATAAAAGGCATCTGTCGTATCAACAGAATGACGAATGTAACAAAGGTTCCCCATTGTACCAAAGTCATTACGAATTTCGTTAATTGAATTGATAACTTGTTTTTGTTCTTCTACAGTTTTTGCGTTATCAAATTTCTCTAAAGCAACAGTAAATTTCCCTTTTAATTCTTCAATATTTGGCCGTTTATATTCATAGTCTTTAAATGACATGAACAAGCCCCCTCTCCGTTATGTATACCTTTACTATAATTCAATACTTATTCCCAAATCCCCTCTTAGTTTTCAACAAAATTCGGCAGCTTCCATCTTGCTTATATGCAAAAAAGCCTTGGATTTCTTTATCCAAAGCTCCTTTGGAACATATCATCATTTTTCATACTTTCCAATTTTTTTCAATAGCTCGAGTAATTCATCCTTCTCATCCTTCGTTAACATTTCAAAAGACTGATATATAACTTGCTCATGACCTGGAAAAATAGAAGCAATAAAGCTCTCTCCAGACTCCGTTAATTGTGCATAAATAACACGCCTGTCATTTGGACATGGAATTCGTTTTACAAGCCCTTTTTTCTCTAGCTTATCTACAACGTATGTAATGCTGCCACTAGCTATTAAAATACGCTCACCGATTTGCTGAAGTGGTTGGCCTCCTTTATGATATAGTAATTCTAATACAGCAAACTCAGTTGGATTTAATCCGTTACTTTGTATGGATTTATTTGTAGTATCCATAACAGAACGATGTACACGGGATAATGCAATAAATACTTTTAAAGATTGAGAAATGTCTTCTCGCTCATTATTTGATGTCATACCATTTCAACCCTTCACTTAAATTCTCCGCAACAAAAAGAAAAGCAACGTAGCACCTCATTACAACTTCCGAATGAATATTCACTCATTCCTTTTCCTTTCCCTAATGTAATGCAAATGATTCTTGAATAAAAACATGACAATTTTAACATAGTTTATATATAATGATAATAAAAAAAGAAGGAGTACCAAATTTGAAAGTCAAATTACAAAGCATAGTTTTTTACATACTGCTTGTTATACTGCCAACGATAGGGATTGGTGCCACATTTTTTTCATATCACACTTATCAAATGAAACAGGCAAACAAACTATCTGCTCACACTGTTCTCTTTTTATATAGAGACTATTTAGACCATCACCTTGGTGAAGCTATATCTGCCTTAGAAATGCTCGCAAAAGTCGTAGGGACCGAAACTGGCAACATCAATGGGATTAAACAGATTGTACATGATACCGATGGAAATGATCAACGTTTTTCCGGTCTATATTACGCTACGACAGATGGGATGATTACACTCGCATCCCAAGGCGATTCGCCGCCTATTGACGTTTCTGACCGCCAATACATCCAAGATGCATTGCAATCTAAGAAAACAACTGTATCATCAGTTATTACAGATCGCGTTCTTGGACATCAAGCTATTATGATTGCGTCTCCAATATTTAATAGACAAAAGGAACTCTCAGGATTATTATTAGCAAGTTTACGCTTTGACTACATTTCAGCCTCTTTAAATGCTATTAAACCACAATATCATTTCGAAGTGACTGATAAACATGATGTAGTTTTTCTAACCGATGATAATAACGAAACAAGCGATGGGCATTCTAACATGCTTACTACCCCACTCCAAAGATTAAATTGGAAAGTCTCTGTTTCTCCGTTACCTATTCATCAACAAACTTTATACCAGTTAGTTTCAATAGAGTGTATAGCTACTTTATTTTTAATGTCTATTTTATTTTTACTTGCTCAATATATGTTATTAAAACGTCAAACAAAACTAGAAAGACAACAAAATGAACTACAAAAAATTGAATTGGTTGGAACTTTTGCAGCTAGTACAGCTCATGAAATCCGTAACCCTCTTACTGGAATTAAAGGACTCGTTGCTCTGTTAAAAGAGAAATATAAAGATGAACAGGATCAGTTCTACTTTTCCGTAATCGAACAAGAAATAGAACGGATTAATGAAATTGTAAGCGAATTTCTTATTCTTGGAAAACCAACTGCCATCACTGAACAAACATATGATGTAAGAACGATTCTTAATGAGGTATCATTAATTATCCAATCTGAAGCGAATCTACATAACATTGTATTTCATTTACATTTGCCAGACCACCCTGTTCATATACGTTGCTCAAAAGACCATATGAAACAAGTGGTTTTAAACATTACAAAAAATGCAATTGAAGCCATGGCTTCTGGTGATACATTAACCATTGTAGTAACAAACAACGAAAAACACGCACACTTGCAAATTATTGATACTGGAAAAGGGATTCCTAAACATATTCAAAAACACCTCTTTCATCCGTTCTTTACTAATAAAGATACTGGAACAGGTCTTGGGCTTGTTATATGTAAACGAATTGTAGAGATGTACAATGGGCATATATTTATTGATAGTAAAGAAAACAAAGGAACGACAGTTCATATAGAGATTCCATTACACATAGTATAATTATCCTTATCTTAAAAGGGTAATTATACTTATTTCATAAAACCAGCTACAAACATTCTCCAAAAATTGTTTGATTTCCCTTCATACCCAATTTGAAAAATAGGAACCTTTATAATTGAAAACCATTTCGGTGTTTGTTTTTCTTTGTAACGCTGATACTGTACGATAAGCTTGTCCAATTCTTGACTAACTTGAATTGTCTCCATACTATTTAACCCACTTGTTAATCCTAAATGAATCATTTCTTCACGTTTCATATGAATATCATGCGAAAGCTTTTCTAATGTGTACTTCCTTTTTACAGTAAACATCCATATCCCCCTTATTTTTCTTCAATACTCTCAACGCCTCTTCTACTTTAGCCCTTTAAACACTTAATCCTATTTAAAATTGAAGAATCAGAAAATTTAACATTTTTCCCCTGTAATTTACAAATCTTTACCCTCACTTTGAGAATTATTACAAATTATTCTATCTTTGTAAATACATTCGCAATAATAGACATTTTTTTCATCTTCTTTTTTGTAAATACTCAGTAAACAGTGGATTCTCTATTTTCAATGTACTTTTCTTCGACATTTTTTGTTTAATTTATGTAAAAACGCAAAACATAATGATGATTGATAAAGTGAAACTTGAATTAGTGGGGATTTTGTTCATCCCCCACTAATTATTAGCCTTCACCAATCGAGCGCTTACGGGCAGTGGATCTCCCACCTAACTTCTTTGCTCCAGCCGAATTTTGAGGTGGGAGTCTTACTGCCCGCAAATAGCGGGATAAAATAGAAAGGAAATATTTATATGCGCAAATATACCATTGCATTTCTCGTCTTCACCCTGTTCATACCCTTCTTCTTCTTTCCTATTCAAGCAAACGCTCATACGAATAAGGTTGCTATTGTCATCGATGATTTCGGCAATAATATGAAAGGCACAGATAAGATGTTATCACTTCCAATTCCACTCACTGTTGCTGTTATGCCATTTCTTCCTTCTACTAAACAAGACGCAATAGCTGCCCATAAAAAAGGGCATGAAGTTATTATACATATGCCAATGGAACCAATTAGAGGAAAAAAAGAGTGGCTTGGACCAAAAGCGATTACAACAGATTTAAGCGATGAAGAAATAAACAACCGACTCGAACAAGCAATTCAAGAAATACCTCATGCAATAGGAATGAACAATCATATGGGATCAAAAGTAACCGCTGATGAAAGGATTGTACGTCTTATACTTTCTGCCTGTAAAAAACACGGTTTATTTTATTTAGATAGTAAAACAAACCCTAATAGTGTTGTCCCAAAAATCGGTAAAGAATTAGGCGTGCCTATTATTGAAAACCAATTATTTTTTGATGATGTATATACGGTAAGTCACATTTCAAAACAAGCACAATTACTCATAAAAAAAATCCAAGACAAACCCATTATGGTAGCTATCGGACACGTTGGGGCTCCAGGTGAAATTACATCACGTATTATCGAAACTTCTATTCCTAAAATTCGTGAGCATGCAGACTTTATTTTTTTATCTGATTTAGCGTTATCTCCACCTTCTGTTTCAAAATAAGATTCATTTCTCGCACTAAAAAAGGTACCTATCTACATATAGCAGATAGGTACCTTTCCTTTTCAACTTAAATATAATCTACATGACTCACCCTGAATCCCTTTTTCTCTATCTTTTCAATTAATTGCTTTAATTTTTTTTCATTTAACTCATCCGATATATTTACGATAACACGGCGAATATATTGATCACCATTATCAAGCGTAAACAGCCCACCGATATTATATGCTTTTAATAATGTCCCAAGCTCTTTAATTGTTCCCTTACAATCTTGTGTTGCAATTGTTAATATATAACCACCCGTCCGCATACCGAACGAATCCTCAATAACATCAAATACATTAGAATGTGTTAAAATGCCGACAAATTCATTATACTCATTTAAAACCGCTAAAAACGGGAGACGACGAATAACGTAAAAAGCTCTAAAAAAAGAATCCTTTTCAAAAATAAACGAATTTGGATTTTCCAGTACATCTTCTGTACTTACATCCTCTAATCTGCTATTACACTTCTTTTCTAAAAGATCTACTTTATAAATAATCCCCGTGAATTCCTTCTCATTTTCTGCTAATACAGGGATTGCGCGAAATCCCGTTTCATTCATAATTTGTAACGCCTTTTCACCAGAATCATTCGTTTTACAAAATGTCACCTGCTGTTTTGGCAGAAAATGATATTTAACTCGCAAAATATGTTCCTCCTTACATGTCAACATGTAATCTATATATAATAAGGAGACCTATATTTTATGAGTGAAATTTCTTTTTAAAACGCTTTCATTTTTATGGAATGGTAATCTCTGTGAATACATCTTTATATAACAGAACTTTTTGCCCCTTTTATCATTAAAAGCTTTACGTGATAGTTCATTAAATACTCTATACCTTCCAACCATTTTTTCGCTTCTTCTGGAGTTTTCCCCCACACGATCATTCCGTAATTATGAACAAGGACTACTCCTCCACCTTCAATAAAATTCGGAACATTATTTTCTAATAAATTAGCGAATTTCTTTTCATCTTCTACAATTGGAATTGTCATTTCTGTAATACCATCTTTTCCAAAAACACGTTCCACACTACGTTTTTCGAATGTTACTTCTCCTTCTTTCCCATATAGCTCTGACATTAAATGACTATCTACAGTCTGTACTTGTAAAATGCATTCTGCACTACTTTTTTTATAAATATCCGCATGCATAAATGACTCTATAGCTGGTTTTTCTTCGTTTTCAAATACTGGCTCACACATGCAATTTACGACAATAAAATCTTCTTCAGAAAATACCCCTTTATCTCTTCCCTCTACATTCACTAAAAATGTTAATGGCTCTTTTGACGTACACATCGATAAACTAATTTTCGTACCATAAAACCAATCGCGAAGTGCCAATTCTGCTTTCACATCTTTTAATTCGTTCCATTTTTTCAGAAAAAATAACATTTCGTCACCCCCGGCGTAATATTAATATAATGTTCAAATCCTTTCTATATAAAAGGAATGTTTTTTGATTATTCTAAAAATTAATTGAATTATCACACGAGAATGCCTTTTTGTCAATATCGTTTCAGCACCTATCGGAAAAATAGGCCTATCACATGTAAACACTCCTGTCTATTTAGCACTTGATTTTGTACATATAAAAAATACGTTATTCTTCTTATTAAAGAATAACGTATTTTTCTCATTTATTATTTTTTTATTGCCTTATACAGAAATTGCGCATATTGCTCACGTGTTACGAAATCATCCCCTAAAAAGTTCCCATTCCCGTCACCTTTTGATATATTATTATCCACTAATGCTTTCACATATCCTTCTGCCCAATGACCTGTTGGTACGTCTGTAAAGTTCTCCAAATTATTTTCATTTAACTGAAATACTTTTTGTAATACTACTGACATCTCGTACCTAGTTAATACTCCTTCTGGACGAAACTTACCTGTACCATCTCCTTGCATAATTCCAGCTTGTGCAACTGTAGCAATATCTTGCTCAAACATATGCCCTTTCGTATCAGTAAACATCTCTTTCTGCTCTACTTTACTTTCTAATTTCAAGTACCTTTGTACTAAAGACGCAACTTGTCCACGAGTAATATTATCCCCAAATCCAAATTTACCATTTCCATATCCTTTAAAAATATCTTCTTTCGCTAAATAGTTAATTGCTGTCTCTGACCAATGTCCTTTCGGCACATCATTAAATTCTATTACTGCTTCTATTTTCTCGTCTTCTTTAGAAGGATTGTCCTCTTTACTTTCTACTACATTTTGAATAACAGATCCTGTGAAGAAGATTCCTGTATCTGCAAATGGGTCTTTCACACCAAATTCATATACTTTCTCACCTGGTGTACTCCACTTAACTACATCGTTACTATACGTACCATCTTCACTCTTCAAACGAATTTTTGTAGAGATTTTACCATCTTTTTCGTATACAGGTACTTTCACTTCTTTATTTACTTCTGTGTCCGCTAAAAAGACTTTTTGATTTTGAACATTAATGTAAGCTGTCTTACTTAGTTCTACAACTGGTCTCACATCGCGGATTTCATTTGCCACAAAACTTAGAAATACTAACTTTTTCAAATTGCTAACTGGTGTTAAGTCTGAAATATAATTTGCCTCTAAATCAAGCTTTTGTAAGTTTACTAGACTTGATAATGGAGTAATATCCTTTAACTCATTATTAGGTAAATCTAATTCTGTAAGCTGAGTCATTTTAGCAAGTGGTGTCACATCTTCAATTTGATTTTTCCCGATAAATAATTTATTTAATTGATTCATTTGATCAATACCCGATAAATCTTTAACTTTATTACGCGTTAATACTAAATCCTTTAAAGGTAATGAATATAACGGTTTAATATCTTCAATTTGATTACCTGCTAAAGTTAAGTATGTTACATTTTTCAACGCGCTTAATGGAGCAACATTCGTAATTTTATTATTTGCTAAATTCAAGTAATCTAGTTGTTCCATTTTCGCTAATGCTGTTACATCTTCTATTTGGTTGCCTGATAGATATAAACTTTTTACATTTTTCATTTCAATTAGTGGTGCAATATTTGTAATTTTATTATTACTCAAATCAAGAGATTCTAAATTATCCATCTTAACAAGTGGTGTTACATCTGAAAATTCATTACCACGCAAAGCTAAATGATTTAATTGCTTTAAATTCGCAAAGAACGACGGATCTGTTATCTTCGCATTCGCAACTGTTAAAGATTTTAAATTTGGCATATATTTTAATGCACTATAATCCAGAATCTCATTCGTGTTTAAAAACAAGTCCTTTACTTGTAATAACTCCTCTTTCGTAATTGGTGTATTTAAATCTTTTCGATTAAATACTTTTTTATTAACAAGTTCTCTTAATTTGTTATCTGTTATCATATTTTGACTATCAACTGGATGATCCGTTTCCGTATTGCCTGAATTAGAGTTATCATCTGGTTTCTCTGTTTCTTTGTCACCTACAGTTGGATCTTTAATTTCAAATTGAACTTGATATTTGTGATCATATCCGATGGCCGGAATAAGTATATGCATTTGCATATTATGCTTCTTCTCAAATTCGCCAATTTCAAATTGGACTACTTTCGTTCCATTTTTCCTCTTATCTTCTGATAAAACTTTCACATCTTGAAATACACCAGGTTGGTTTTTATCCTCTATTCTAAGATATTGAAAATAATCGCTATCTTGTATTGTTACAGTAACGATTTTTTTCCCGTCTTTAATTGCTACTTTAGGATTTTTTATGTACTGAGAAACCATAGATGGCTCATCTTTTTGATCCTTATATATTTTAATCTCAGTATCATACGTGCGATCACTGGCTGCTGCTACCGACTGGTTTGCTTCAATTTTTATTGCTGCTAACGCTGGAGTAGAATACGCAGCAAATGGAATAGCTAATGTTGTTGCTACTACTAGAGCTTTAATATAACTTTTTTTCAAAATAATATCCCCTTATCTTATATATATTTCAATTGATAATTACTATCAATTACTAACATAATAAATGATAATGAATCTCATTATCATTGTCAACAAGAATATTACATTAAGTTTATATTTCCATAGATAAAAAATAAAAAACCCTTTACTCAAAGGGCTTTTTTGCCTATCGTATGAAGGATTTCACTTTTTTCTTTTTCATTAATAACACCAATTTTTTGCAAAATGTTTGCATACAATACAAGTTTATTATATATCCGTTCCGACATACTTTCCCTTCTTTCCTTCGACCAACTTTTTTTGTATTGGTAAATTATATGAACGAGATGAGAAAATGTGTCCACTTTTTGCATAAATACAAAGCTTTTATTTTTTTACTTGCTGCTAGTAAAACTCCCACCTAAAAATTAGGTGGGAGTCTAAACGTATTCAATTCATTTAGCAAACTGTCCATTGAATATTATGCTTTTTGACTTCTTCTTCAAAACTATAGGGCATTTTCTTATCACACATAATATGTTGAATACGAGAAAATCCTGCTATTCGGTAGTTCCCTTTTACGCCTACCTTTGTATGATCGCATAAAATATACGTTTTCTCAGCTAATTTCATCATCGCTTCTGACAGTTTCGCCTTTTCTAATTCAAAGCTAGAAACCCCAAAACCTTGCAACAACCCATCAATCGAAACGAATGCTTTATGAAAATGAAATTGATGAATTACTTGCTGTGAAATAGACCCCGACACACGTGAATGTTTTGGAGATACTTTCCCGCCTATAAATAAAACTTCACCGTGAAACATCTTTTTATTAATAGAAGAAATTAATTGTGTTGCTACTGGAAATGAACTTGTTACAATCGTTAAATTTTTACGATGAACAAGATATGGCACCATTTGAAGTGGTGTACTTCCATCATCAATCGCAATAACATCTCCATCTTCCACAAACGTTGCTGCTTTATACCCAATTCTTTTCTTCTCTTCTATATGCAGCATCTCTCGTTCTAACATCGGTGCCTCTATCCCAGCTCCCGGAAGTTGAACGGCTCCACCGTACACTTTCTTCAATTTTTTTTCACGATCTAATTCTTCTAAATACCGACGAATCGTCTCTGTTGATACTGCGAACTCTCTCGCTAATTCTGAAACTTTTACTTTTCCTTTAAACTCTACCTTCTCAAGAATTGTCCTCTTTCTCTCTTCACCTACTACAGACATAGCCTCACCCCATTTATATCTACCTCATAAACTGTCTTACTTATACAAAGTTATAATTTTCTTTTTCAGTGAAAATCTCTTCATGAATATAAATACCGCGCTTTTCTAGTTCGTCAAAAATAATTTGTGGATTTTCGAAAGCTTCTTCAGGAGTAATAACACCGACTTTATTAACTACTCCTTTTGCAATTAACTCTGTAGCGATTCCAAATGGGATACCAACATTTCTTGTATAGGCCCTTAATTTCTCCCAACCTACTACAGAACCGTCAGATAGCGGATGTGTATGGTATAACACATGCCTTTGTTTTTGATTATTTTTCATACCTACTACTTCTACATGAAGTGCATAACCATAAAGCTCTGTTTCTTGTCCTTCTTTCGATTTTAATAGATACTTCGAAATACAATCCATAATACCAATTTCTTTACCCTTTATTTCAATTTGATCATTACGCAATATACCATAATCATATAAAGCACGAACGAGCTGCATATTTTGCTCTGGCCAAGTTCCTCTTGTTTCAATAAGCTGTACACCTTTATCTTCCAGTGCCTTCGCTAACGTAATCGTTTCTGAATGCGGGATTATATACTGCATTGTTTTTCCGTAAGGCGCTGGTAATTCAATTTCTCTCGGGCGCGCAAACGGAGGTACTTGCTTGAATTCACCTTCCTCATACACTGTACGCGTCGGCAAATGTGGATCATATTCATATGTCGTTGTCTCTGTAATTGATGCAGAAAAAGCAATTGGACGATACGAGCCATGACTTACTCGAACTGACTCTACAGTATCTAGCTGATTTGCTGCATACATGGCCATCATTTGCGTTACACCTGGTGTCATACCAAACCCAGGTAAACATGTTGTTCCATGTTGAACAAATTTAGAATGGGATTCATTTTCTTCACCGAATCCATTTAAGTTCACACCGTGACAACCGGCCTCTGCGATACAGCGAGTAGACAATCCATTTAACTTTATCGTCGTACCATCCATTACAATGTTATAGCCCTTCATTTTTGCGACCGTATCCTCATGATTTGTCACATCGACTTTCACAAAATCAACACGAGGATCATTTAACCACTCTACTACTTTTCGGCCTTCCTCTTCATTAAAATCGGCTACCGTAATCGTCTCAAAAGATGAAAATTGAACTAAATCTAAAATTGCTTCACGACAAATTTTACCTGCTCCACCTAAGCAAAATACTTTCACCCTATAACAACCCCTTTAGCAATACTATCAACTAAGCGATTAATATCGTCTTCATGTACATCACCGATATTTCCAATGCGGAACGTATCTACTTTCGAAATTTTACCTGGATAAATAACAAATCCATATCGCTTTAATTCATTATATAGCTGCAAAAATTCAAATCCTGCTTCTAGATAAATGAAAGATGTAATAATAGGAGATTGATATTTTTCATCTACTAATGGCTTAAAGCCTATTTCTTTCATTTTGTGCACTAGTAGTTTTTGATTGCTATAATATCGATTGTAACGGGCTCTTACCCCGCCTTCTTCTTCTAATTCAAGCAATGCCTGATAAAAAGCATGTACAACATGTGTAGGTGAAGTAAAGCGCCATTTCCCATTTTGCTCTTCCATCGTTTCCCACTGATCATATAAATCTAATGATAAAGAACGAGCTTGTCCTTTACATTTCAATAGTTCATCACGATTTGCGATGACAAAACCGAATCCGGGAACACCTTGAATACATTTATTCGCACTACTAATTAGAAAGTCAATTTGCAACTCAGCGATATCTATTTCAATACCACCGAAACTACTCATTGCGTCAACCAGTGTAACTTTTCCATATTGTTTTCCCAATTTACATACGTCTACAATTGGATTAATAATACCTGTAGTTGTTTCACAATGAACAACTACAATATGCGTAATCTCTTTATCTTGTTGTAATAACTGTTCTACTTCTGCAATATTAGTAGGCTCCCACTCTTCTGTTTGACTGACCACCACATCTATATGTAACATCTCTGCCATTTGTACAATCCGCTTACCATACGCACCATTTGTACAAACTAGCAGCTTTCCGTTTCTAGGAATAACAGAACCAATTACTGCTTCAACCGAAAACGTACCGCTTCCTTGCATTAAAACTGTTGTGTACTTTTCTTCCTCCTTTGTCGCTAACGATACAAGCCTATTTCTTACATCTTGCACCATCGTGTTATATTCAACATCCCACGTACACCAATCGTATAACATAACTTCTTTTACAGTTTTTGTTGTCGTTAATGGTCCTGGTGTTAATAATAAATAGTGATTTTCATTCATGATCGTGTGCCCCCCTTTATGAAATAATAAGTTCTTGTTTCTCGATATGTTCAATTACGTTTTCGAGCTCCTGCATCGTTTCAATTGTAAAATGAGCCCCATTTTCAACGAAACGATTACGAACTACTTCTATTTTTTCACGAAGATCTAACGGATCCATATTCTCAACTTCCTCTTCCGTTAAACCGAGCTCACTACTACCGAGGATTACACCAACTGTCCACATTCCAGCATTTCGGCCCTCTTTCATATCTGACACGGTGTCTCCAACTTTTATCATATGATTCATTGGGTATACACAGAGTTCCATCGCATTTTTATAACACATCCACGGATATGGACGACCTGCTGGAACATCATTTGGCGTCACAAGAAAATCAGGTTTATACCCTTGTATTTCTGCTTCTTTTGCAACAATGTCCATCATTTCTCTCGTATAACCAGTTGTTGATCCAATTTTAATACCTCTTTCACGTAGTGAAGAAACCACTTCTTTTACCCCATCAATTGGCGTGGCATAGTACGGTAAAATAGCAAAGAGAATTTCTTCAAACTCTTCATACATCTCATGAATGTCTTCTTCTGTTGGTAATTGTCCGAAGACACGCTTCCACTCATTCGAAATACGGGGCATTTCCGTTAATACCCTAACATGATCAATCTTCAATAACCCCATTGGTTTACGAGCTTCTTCTGCTGTAATTTCAACACCGCGTTTATGAAAAATCTTCATGAATACTTCTAATGGTGCAAAACATCCGTAATCAACTGTCGTACCTGCCCAATCAAAAATAACTGCTTCAATTTTCATTCTATCCATCACCCTTCTTACTTATCTTTTTTGCCATTGTGACGTTCGGTTACGAAGTGCTTTCGTTCCCCATTCATATACAACCCTCACTACAATATTTGTAACAACAATAAGTACACTCATTGCAGCTGCTGGTGCTACATTTCCTGCATCATCCATATTTACAATTGATACAGCAGCTAGTTTAAAATCAGCCGCGTATAAGAACACTACTGCCGATACAGTTACCATTGAATTTACGAAATAGTACATAACCATTTCTAAAATAGCTGGTAAACACATCGGTACTGTTACTCGAAAGAAAGTTTTATAGAATGGTACACTCATCGACTGTGAAACAAGTTCAAACTCTCGGTCCAGTTTCTTTAAAGCAGTCGTTGCGGTAACAAACGTTACAGAGTAAAAATGTATGATATTTACTAATACTAAAACAGCAATTGTGCCATATAAGGAATGAAACGGATTTGTTACTGAAAGTCCTAGAATTTGAATTGTTGGTTGACTGAAGAAAAAGACATATCCTAATCCAAGTACTAATCCAGGAATCGCTAACGGTACAATAGAAAAAAAGTAGCCTACTTTTCTGAAAAAATGTAGCTGTTCTATTTTTTCAATCGCATAAGCGAACACAAATGTTAAAATCGCACCGATAACTGCCGTAACGGCTGAGACAATTACACTATTTTTAAACGCTTCAAGTCCGTCTCCTGTCAAACTTGAAAAATTAAAATGCTCAAGTGTAAAGCTCATATTATAGGGCCATACTTTCACACTTGCAGCAATACCAACTGCCACAAATAAAAGAATGATCATAGACGTGACTACGCTACAATATACGAATGAAATAACATCTCTTTTCTTATTATTTATTATTCTGTAAGGTACTGCTTTTGAAGATAAAAGATTCGCCTGTTTTCTTTGCGTAATACGATCAACTGCAAATGCGAAAATAGCTGGGATCAATAAAATCATTCCGACAGTTGCGCCCATGGACATATTTTGCTGTCCAATTACTTGCTTATATACGTCAGTAGCAAGTACGTTATATTGTCCTCCAACAATTTTAGGTGCCCCAAAATCAGTGAAACTAAGTGTAAATACAACGAACATCGCACTAATTAATCCGTATTTCACACTAGGTAAAGTAACCGTAAGAAACTGTTTCACTTTACTTGCACCCAACATATTAGAAGCTTCATATAAACGATAATCAGAACCTTGGAGAGCAATTAATAAAATAAGGAATGCTTGCGGAAATGTATACATAACTTCAGCCATTACAATTCCTACTGGTCCGTATAACGGTATTTGTATTCCTTCAAATAAACCAAACATCCCTTTTGTTATTAACCCTTGATTACCAAATAAATATGTAAGCGCAATACCGTGCATCATCGTTGGTGCGAATAATGGTAATAATGCTATGTATTGAAATACGCGCTTTCCAAAAACATTTGTACGAGTGATCGCATATGCGTAAGCGAAAGCGAGTGTAACCGAAATAATTGTTGTAGCGCCCGAAATCCATATCGTATTTTGTAATGATTGAACTAGCGTTGGTGTTGTGAAATATTTACTGAAATTCGCAACACCAACAAAAGCTCCATCTTTATCATAAAAGGCTTGTGTAAACAGTTGTAATAAAGGCAATACAAGCATGATAAAAAATGAAAGAAGCATACCAATAATTAATAGTCTTTGTATCCACTCTTCTTTACCGATACGTCTCTTAATCTTTTTTTTTGTACTTTCTACCTTAAAGTTTTCTAACATCTCCATCTATACAATGACCTTCTTTCCATATGACAACATATGATTTTCTGAGAAAGAGATTTGAATTGGCTTTCCTTTTCTAATAGCAGTTTCCTCTACTTCTGATGCCAATATATCCACTACAATTTTCTCATTATAAAGGTGTGTTTTCTCTTCTATGACCCGCACTTCCGTCCGGTATACAGAACCGCGAAATTCCATGCTTTCTACAACTGTTTTAATACCATTATTTTGTACAACTGTTACATGTTCAGGACGAATTGCATGTTCTTCGTTATTTTTCGAAAAGAAATTAATAGAACCAATAAAATCTGCCACAAACGGATTGGCTGGTCTTTGATAAATCTCCTCTGGTGTTCCAATCTGCATAATTTCCGCATGATTCATTACAACAATTTTATCAGCCATCGTTAATGCCTCTTCTTGATCATGCGTTACCATAATAGTTGTTACTCCCACTTTTTCTTGCAAATCACGCATTTCTCTGCGCAACTTTTCACGCACTTTTGCATCTAAAGCAGATAATGGCTCATCAAGTAACAAAATATCGGGAGACAGAGCGAGCGCACGTGCAAGTGCTACTCGCTGCTGTTGTCCACCAGACATTTGAGCAGGATATTTATCTTTTACATTCAGCAAATCAACAAGTTCTAACGCCGATAGCGCTTTTTCTTTTACTTCTGCTTTTCCATATTTTTTTGTTTTTAAGCCGTATTCAATGTTTTCAAGTGCAGTTAAATTCGGAAATAATGCATACGATTGAAAAACCATTCCGAAGTTCCTCTTTCCAGGTGGTAATGCTGTAATATCTTTTCCATTCACAGCAATACTACCTGTTGTTGCCTCTTCTAGCCCCGCTAAAATTCGGAGCAATGTCGTTTTCCCACAACCACTTGGGCCTAATAAACAAACAAACTCATTTTTTTTCACAGTAAAAGAAATATCCTTTAACGCTGTAAATGCATCAAACTGTTTTTGAATGTGTTGAATTGATAAATATTCGCTCATTTTTCTCTCTCCCACTCACTTACTTTTTCGGTTCTGCTTTTTGGCCAAACTCTTTTTCCCATTTTTCTAAAATTTTGTCACGATTTTCTGCTGCCCATTTAAAGTCATTCTTTTTATATAACTTTTCTGTCACATCTTTAGGGAATCCATCTGGAAGTTTATAATCATTTTTAATTGTCGCAAATCCATTTTTCTCGAAGTATAACTTCATTACATCATCTGTAATTGCCCAATCTAAAAATGCTTGCGCTAATTTATCATTTTTAGCATTATCTTTTTTAATAAGTGCGTTCGCTTCTACTTCCCAGCCTAATCCTTCTTTCGGCAGTACAACTTCAACTGGTGCACCTTTTTGTTTCTCTTTCAAAGCACTATAAACCATTGATACACCAACTGGATATTCACCTGCGCCTGCTAATTTCGCTGGTTTTGAACCTGAATGAGTATAAGTTGCCATATTATCATGAAGTTTCTTCATGTAATCCCAGCCCTTATCTTCTCCCATAATTTGTAGCCATGCAGAAACTGTTAAAAATCCTGTTCCAGAAGAAGCCGGATGCGGCATAACTAGCGTTCCTTTATATTCTGGTTTCGTTAAATCTTCATATGATTCTGGCATCGGTAAATTTTTCTTCTTCAATTCTTCTTTATTTACAGCAATCCCCGTCATAAATGCAGTATTTCCTACCCATTTTTCTGGTTTCTTATCGTCTTTAAATTGCGGAAGGACACGATCTGCTCCTTTTGGAGAGTATCCTTTTAACATATCTTTTTTCTCTAAAGCTAATAGACTAGACGCTGCAGTTCCCCATACAACATCTGCTTGTGTATTTTTTCCTTCAGCTAGCAATTTCGCTGTAATAACTCCTGTTGAATCACGAACAATGTTCAACTTCACGTCTGGGTACTTCTGTTTAAAAGAATCAAGATAAATTGGTACAAGCTCTTCTTCAATCGCTGTGTAGACAGTTAATGATCCAGATAATTTATCATCTTTTACTTTTGCTCCAGCACTTTCTTCTTTCTTTGCACCACACCCCATTAATAACGAAAATACCATTCCAGTTGCTACAGCTTTAAAGATTGTTTTTTTCACTGTCTCTCTCTCCTTTTACAAATCTTATGTACAACTCTAATATAAACAACTAGTGTAAAAGCAGTATTAAACCAACATTAATCTTTTGTTTGTTGTTTGTTTTTGTGTAATACGTTGCTACTTCTATGTTTTTTCGCATTTTTCTGCTAATATCAAACGTGAAATTTACAAATAATTAAAAAAACCTTTATAATCCCACAAAAAAATGAGGCGTTTGTAAAAAACGCCTCATTTTTGTTTACCTTTTTTTGAATTACGATTTGCATACTTCGCACTATTTTCTCCTTCATACTCTAATGCAAATTCTGCATCTGGTAAGCTTTCTTTCGGAGTTTTATTATTATTAATTGCTGCATTTTGTTTTACTTTTCTTTTTACCAACATATTCACCTGCTCTCACCAAATAACTTTCTATTCTAGTTTGAAACAACTTACAGTAATTATTACTGGGAAGTGTTAACAAGTACATAAGAGCTTATAGATGGAAATACTACATACGAACAAGCCATTACAAAAAGGAGCGATTACTTTGAAAGAAAAAGAAACGATACAATCGCCAATTTTAGACGAGACGCTCCCTCATCAAATGAACTTTCCTTCTTTTAAAGGCACAGGCAAAAAGATGCAACAACCTTTTATAAATCAATATGATGTTGTAATTGGAGACAGTAAATACGATTCCACTAACAGTCCTCTTAATAATTGGAGTGATGAGGTAGATCCTGCCATTATGGCTGGGGAAGAATGGATCCATCCTACAAATGATATCGGATGGATTGCAGAAGAAAATCAAGAATTACTTAAAAACGAAGTTGATAATAAAAATGATGCTTTTATGCATCCCCAATTCGGAATTAACGACTAAAAAAACCATTCTACCTAACTCAGGTAGAATGGTTTCATACTATCCAATAATAATTCGCTCTTTCGGGTACTTATAGCGAGCTGGTTGCTCTCTTCCACCACTAGCTAAAATAAATGTCAAAATACCGACGCGTCCGATAAACATAAGTACAATAAGTACAAGTTTACCAACAGTTGTTAAATCAGGAGTAACACCTGTTGATAGTCCCGTCGTTCCGAAAGCAGAACAAACTTCAACGATTAAGCTCATAAGCGGTACATTTTCCGTAATAGATAAAATGAATAGCGCTGAGGCACATAATAAAATCCCCATCGTCATAACGACAGATGCTTTCAACACGTCCTCTTCATGTAGCTGGCGTTTGAAAACTCGGACTGTTCTCCCGCCTCTTGCAAATGTATATAACGATAATATACTAACTGCAAATGTTGTTGTACGTATTCCGCCCCCAACTGAACTTGGAGATGCCCCAATGAACATTAATATACTCATAAATAAAAGCGTTGGTTGTGATAATTCACGTATGTCCATTGTAGCGAGTCCTCCACTTCGCGTCGTCACAGATTGGAATAATGTATAAAATACAGTTTCATGCCATGACTTTCCTACTAAAAAATGATTTCGTTCTAATAGAAAAATCATAATTGTTCCAACAATAACGAGTACAAAAAATGTCGTTGTCGTCAATTTTGTAAATAACGAAAAGCGAAATAGTTGTTGTCGCCTTTTACTAAGGAATTGTTTTACTTCCATTAACACTGGGAAACCGATAGCTCCTAAAATAATAAGCAACATATGAATCATTTGAACAATATAATCTTTTTTGTACGGAATAAGTGATTGTCCTGTTAAATCAAATCCTCCGTTCGTTGTTGCGCTCACAGCGGCAAAGAAACCGTGAAAATAAGCTTCTTGCCAAGTCGGGAAATATAGTAAGAATCTTGTACCTAACAGTATTGCTCCAATGAGTTCTATCGAAATAATTACAATTAAAATAGAACGCATCAATTCTACAAGGCCCGATAAATTCCCTTGGTTATGGTCTGCCATAATTAATCTTCTTCTTTGCAAACCAATCTTTTTCCCCGTTATAATCCAGACGAATGTACCAAGCGCCATAATTCCTAATCCGCCTAATTGTAAAATAAGGGCTAAAACAATAATTCCTGCCGTTGTAAACGTATCTGAAATCGTAACAACAGACAGTCCCGTAACACTTACCGCACTAACAGATGTAAATAGTGCATCGATAAATGTCCATTTCACTTCAGGCTTCGTAACAAATGGTAAACTAAGCAAAATTACCGATACGACTACTGCTAGTAAATAAAATACAACGATAAGTTGTACGGGACGTAACTTTTGTAAAAACTTTTTTATATCTCTCATTCCATCACTTCGCTACCTTTTTTTTCTATCGATTAAATAAAGAAAAATCATCACTTTCTTCATTTGTAAATAACTGCTGAAATAGTTTCGCAAATACCATTCCGTATACAGTTCCATTTCCCCCATACGGCAGTGCGTAATATAAATTATGTATTTTTTTATCTTCTTTTAAAATAGGAAGACCGTCATGACTGCCACCAAATGCTGCTGCCCAATAGTACTCTGCCCGTATATTTTTATACTGCGGGAACATTTCTTTTACAATGTTAATAAGAAGATCACGCTTATGCAATAATTTCGTATCGCCGATTTTTTGAATTTTCAGCGCCTCATCTAATCCGCCTATAACAATGCGGTTTTGATACGTTCGACTATACAAATACGGACGTGCTGTTTCCCAAATTAACGATTGCTCATGCCAGCCTTCAAAATAATCTATCTTATTTGTCACAACGGCATAAGACGTTTCTACTGTTGTATTTTTTTCTTTCTTTCCAAAAATTGCTTCATAACCTGTCGCCATAATAATATTCTTTGCTACTATTTTATTTCCTGTATTCGTGTAACAAATTAAATCATTTTGGATTTGTTTAATATGTAATGCCTCTGTATGTTCGTATATAGTAGCGCCCATTTGTTTCGCTTTATGCAAAAGACTATGCGCTAATAAATACGGATTCACTTCTGCATCACCGCTTGTATATAACGCTGCTTGTTTTGCAAATGAATAACGTTTCTTAATATCAGACTCTGTAAAATATTCAACCGGAAATCCATAATGGCGTAACGTATTATATTCTTCTTGTAAAAATGAAACATCCTCATCTCTACTTGCATAATACAAACTATTTCGCGGAATAAAATGGGGATCAATATCGAGAGTTGGCACAACCTTCTCCATTGTTTGCAGCGCTTCATAACAAAGTCTATATGCTCGTACCCCTTTCTCTTCACCAAATGTATGAATAAGAGAGGTTAACGATTTATCATGAACAAATTGTAATAATCCTGTATTTGCAGCTGTGCTACCACATGCAATTGCTCTTTTTTCAATGAGCATAACACGCATTCCAATTTTAGCTAACGAATACGCTATATGAGCACCCGCTTCTCCACTTCCAATTACGAGCACATCACATATCATATCATTTTCTAACGTTGGATAACAAGGTACAGAAACTCCAGAATTCCAAAACAACTTACCAGTCATAAGCTTCATAATTATACTCCTACCATATAATTTTCTCCTTTCTATGTTTCGTCATTTTCCATAAAAAAATCCAACTAACATACGCTAGTTGGATTTTTTCTCTTTAATTAGAACGCTCTTCAAGCCAATTTCCAACCGTCGGATATGTTTGCTTTACAGCCGTTCCACCATACACAATAGACATATGTCCTGTCGGTAAACATACATACTCTTTATCTGTGCTAGAAATATGATCAAGTAAAGCTTCTACTTGACATGGCAGAGCGATATGATCACGCTTCGCAGAAATATTTAAGACATTCGCCTTAATATTTGCAAGGTCTACCTTTTGTCCGCGAATAACGAGTTCACCCTTCACTAATTTATTATTTTGATAAAAATCACGAATCCATTGTCTATACGATTCACCTGGGAACGGAATACCATCGCCTACCCACTTTTGAACTAATTTCCAACTTTCGACGAAGCGCTCATTTTCTGAACGATCGACTAAAGCAACATATGGACCGACAAAGTTTGTAATTGGTTTTAACATCTTATTTCCGAAATCAATCATTTCTGGTGGAATATTTCCAAATGTATCAACTGCTTTATCTAAATTGAAATATTTCTCATCTAATAAAGGACCGTATAACCCTGTTTCAGAGAAATCAAAAGGACTTGTCATAAAAATCAAGTTTCGAATTGGCATGTCCGGATGAAGCGCTGCATAAATAGATGTTAACGTTCCACCCATGCAATAACCAAGTAAAGAAATCTCGTCCGATTTTGCAGTTCTCATTACTTTTTTCACTGCTTTTGCAATATAATCGAACACGAAATCATCAAATTTCAAATGACTATCTTCTAAACCAAATGTGCCCCAATCAAGCATATACACATCAAAACCACGATCTACTAAATATTCCACTAAACTATTACCTGGAGTTAAATCCATAATATACGGTTTATTAATAAGAGCGTATATTAATAAGATTGGAACTCTCTGTGTTTTTTCTTGTTTTGGAATGTAACGATAAAGCTTCGTTTTATTCTTCGTCCAAATAACCTCTTTCGGTGTTAAACCAACTTGTGGTTCTGGTTCGCGTAATAAAACTTCGCTCGCTCTTTTCACACGGCGATATGCTTTACGATATTCTTCTGGGTACAACTCCAATTGCTTTTCCCATTCTGTTACGAATGTAGTCATTTTTTCTATCTCCTTTTTGGTCAATTTCTTTCTAAAAAAAGAAGTGCATTCCTGCTATGGATATGCACTTTTTTCTTACTTCATTACATGTATAATCCGCCGTTAATGTTTAATTGCTGACCTGTGATATACGCACCGTCACGGCATAGATATACTACACCTTTTGCAATTTCATCAGCTTGACCAAAACGTTTTTTCGGGATTTTCGCAACGATTTTTTGACGCACTTCTTCTGGTACTTCTGCTACCATTTCAGTATCAATAAATCCTGGGCAAATTGCGTTTACAGTTACATTTGTTCTTGCAAGTTCTAACGCTAATGATTTTGTAAATCCTAGCATACCTGCTTTTGCTGCTGAGTAGTTTGTTTGTCCAAATCCACCAGCTTGACCAATAATAGAAGAAATACTAATGATTCTTCCTTCTTCTGCTTCCGATATGTATGGAAGTACCGCACTTGTCGTATTAAATACACTGCTTAAGTTCACGTCAATTACGCGCTCCCAATCTTCACGATTTAATTTTTTGAATGTACGATCTCTTGTAATACCAGCATTATTAACAAGAATATCAACTTTACCAAAATGATTCACAGCTTCTTCTACAAGTCTGTTTGCATCTTCTACTTTAGAAACATCCGCTTGAACTGCATAAACGTCATGTCCTTCTTTTCCTAATTCATTTACTAAGTTTTCAGCTGCTTCTTTACTGCTGTTATAGTTAATAACTACTTTTGCTCCCTCTTCTGCTAATGCTACTGTAATTGCTTTTCCAATTCCTTTTGCCCCACCTGTTACGATTGCTACTTTGCCATTTAATTGAACCATTTCTTTTCCCCCTTAAATGAATTTGTGAACGATTGTTATGAATCATTTTGGTACTCATACTAATTGAGTCCATATATTAATTATGTTTCGTTGTTTATACATGAAAAGAGATTCTCCCTCTCTCTTTTACACGTTATAAACAAACGCGATTATCATTTTTTATTTTCTGGCTTATTTACTACAGGCTTTACTTCTTCTTTTACAGGTACTTGTAGTTTAGCTAGTACTGCATTTTGCTTTTCTAGCAATTCTAAAATTTGATCAACTTTCGTTTCTAACGTGCGCATATCTTGTTTTACTTTCGTAACATCACGCTTTAATGTAGGGGCTTGTCCTAATGAATCCACTTTCTCTTCTAGAATTTCCTCGATATTATCAACTTTATTTTCTAAGTTAATAACAAGCGTAGCTACTCTAGCGATATCCTCTCTCGTCGGCACATTCACCTGTTCTAAATAATTTTTTGTCGTATCATTTAATGCTTTTTGATAAAACAAATTCAAATCTAGAACGCTGCCCATCCAAGCAGAATATTCTTCTGTTTTAATTGTTTCATTGAGCGCTTTTCCCCAAAATGTTTCGGTTTGTTCATAAGCATTTTTCCATGCTTGCAATGGATCGAATTTTTGATCAATCACTTCGACTACACTCCCTTTTTCGTTTTTGAAACAATTCAACCTATTCACTATTTTCTAATATTCCGAATAAAACTTCAAGTATATATTTTATTTTTCTTTATTTTCTAACAAATGTATTGACATTAAAAACAGATAGGTGTAAATTGCACTTATAAGCAAAAAATTCCATCTAACTGATTCATGAGGTGATGCACAATCATGCTACATAATGAACCAGAACACCCAGAAAGTTTGGAAAAAAACCAAGCGAAACAACCAAACTCCATGCCAAAAAACTTCTTAGTTCCTTTCTTACTTCTCTGTCTAAAAGACTGGAGTCTTCATGGTTACAAACTTATTCAAATGCTAATGGACATCGGCTTTTCTTCTGTTGACCAAGGTAATGTGTATAGGACACTACGCAAATTAGAAAAAGAAAATCTTATTTCTTCTACTTGGGATACAAGCGAAGGCGGGCCAGCGAAACGAATTTATTCTTTAACAGAATATGGAGAGCAATATTTAACAACATGTGCGACTTCTTTTGAACATTATCAAAATATGTTGCGGACGTTTTTCACGTTATACACCAATGCATTCTTTCCATTTTCTACTTCTCCAGAAAAGGATGAAAAGGATTCTTCATCTTCACCTGGTGGTACAGCAGAGTAATCTGCGTTCACAATATGCAAAAAAACATTTGGAGGTCAAACAATGGAAACTAAGCCATACGAATTAGTCGATGCATTTTGGAAAAACTGGTCTCAATCTCTTTCCCTCTTCTCTTCAGCTGGGAAACAATTAGAGCAACTTACTTTAGAAACGTTAAAACAACAACAAGACGCTTTGCATAAATTAACATCAGGAGTAGATGAACTAGAAAAAGAACTACACCAATTCACTGCTCAGTTCAATAACCAATATACAGACTATGTGAAGCAATTAACTGGAAACTCCTTAAATGATCAAATTAACGAGTGGCAAGAAAAGTGGAATGAGCTTTCTAATCAAATGCACCAACTTACTGTTTCGCCTACGAAAACATCTTTGTCTATTCTTACTCAAACTAGCGGCCAATTTGAAGAAACAACAAAACACTTTATCGAACAACAACAGTCGCAACGTGAAGAGGTTCAAAAACAGTTAGAAGTTTTTTTGGGAGAGTTCAAGTCCAAACAACTAGAACTCGCAAAGCAGTTCGAGGAAAACTCAAAAAATCTATTTACTTCCATCAAGTAAGAAAAATGTGGCAACTAACTGCAGCACAAACAAAACTCTTTCTTCCTCCTACTACATCAAGATGGCTTACATTTTTCGATATGGAAAAGAAGGAGGACAAAATGAATCCATTTCAAGAAGCACAAACTGTTCCGGAGCTTCGTTACGATGAGATTCAAGTCGGTGATCAAGCATCACTTACAAAAAAAATTACGGATGAGGACGTTATCAATTTTGCAAAATTGACTGGAGATGTAAATCCTATTCACATTCTAGACTCTTTTGCAAAAACGACAATGTTCAAAGAACGTATTGCCCATGGCATGCTCGTTTCAAGTTTTATTTCTACCATTCTTGGAACGAAACTTCCTGGCAAAAATACGATTTATTTATCACAAAACGTTTCATTCCGTGCTCCTGTCAAAATCGGTGATACACTTCGCGTTGTGGCAGAAGTTATTAAAAAACGGGACGATAAAAAAATTATCACATTGCAAACAAACATATATAATCAATCTGATGATATTGTCGTAGAAGGTACAGCGACAATACTGAAAAAAGAGTAGCAAATTTGCTACTCTTTTTTCTATCCAAGAACTTCTAATCACACCGTTTACTTCCGTGTATGAGTACGTCGTTTACACATAAAATAACATTACCAGATAGCACTTAGCTAAACTGGATTACTCTTTAAGGATGTGTATCAACATGGTGAAAACAAACAAATTACTAGTTCCGGGTGCAGAGCAAGCACTTGAACAATTCAAATATGAAATCGCACAAGAATTCGGTGTAAGCTTAGGATCTAATACAGCATCTCGTTCTAACGGATCAGTTGGCGGTGAAGTAACGAAACGTCTTGTTGCTTTAGCTCAACAACAATTACGCGGATAACTATATAACCTATGGCTTAGAGGCAGATATTCTCTGCCTCTTTCTTTTTTAACATACATAATAGTGCTTCTTCACATACTAGTAAGAGCAAATCGAAAGGAACGATATGTGAAATGAAACGGATTAACATTAGCATGAGTCCTCCCCGTGTTCTTACTGTATCTTTTATTATGCTATCAATTATCGGTACATGCCTATTGAAATTGCCAATTGCTACAACAACGTCTATTTCATGGCTCGATGCTTTATTTACAACGGTTTCTGCTTGTACGGTTACAGGGCTTGGTGTTGTGGACACTGGTAAAGTATTTACCTTATTTGGCCAATGTGTCATTTTAACACTTATACAAGTTGGCGGGCTTGGCATTATGAGCTTTGCTGTTTTAATTGCAATTATGCTCGGCAGAAAAATCGGCCTTCAAAACCGGATTTTATTACAACAAGCATTAAACCAAACAAATGTCGGCGGAATCATTCGTCTTGCAAAAGCGTTATTTTTATTTTCTTTTACTGTAGAATGTATCGCTACTTTACTTCTCTCTTTTGAATGGGTACCAAAATACGGGGTTGCCAAAGGTATATATTATAGCTTTTTTCATTCTATCTCAGCCTTTAACAATGCTGGGTTTTCTGTGTGGAGCGATAATTTAATGCCGCACTCCCATAGCATTCTCGTCAATCTCGTTATTTCTTCCCTCATTATTTTAGGTGGGATTGGTTTTACGGTTATCGTAGATATAAAAAGAAAGAAAAACTTTAAAAACCTTACTTTACACTCAAAGCTTATGCTCTCTTCTACTCTAATCATCAATATTATTGCTACAGCTTTTATTTTTATATTCGAGTTCCATAATTCTCTTTCTATGAGAGGATTTACACCATTTGAAGAAGGTATGGCTGCTTATTTTCAAGCAATCTCGACTCGTACAGCTGGGTTTAATACAGTGGATATTGCCGCTCTATCTAAACCATCACTTTTATTAATGATGCTTCTTATGTTTATTGGTGCTGGCAGTGCTTCTACTGGTGGTGGGATTAAATTAACAACTTTTTTAATTATGTTTTTCGGCGTATTTAAATTTTTGCAAGAACAAGATGATATTGTCGTGTTTAAAAAATCCATTAAAGATACGCTCATTGTCAAATCATTAACGATTACTATTATTTCAATTTCGTTTATTTTTCTTTCCATTTTAATTTTAAGCATCACTGAGAAGGTTCCTTTATTAATGAGTGCTTTTGAAGTATTTTCAGCATTTGGAACTGTCGGCCTTAGCATGAATTTGACACCACACTTAACAATCATCGGCAAAACAATTATTATCTTTATGATGTTTTTTGGAAAGATGGGGCCTTTAACATTAGCCTTTTCATTTGCACGTAAAAAACAAAGAAAAATAAAATATCCAAACGAAGATATTTTAACAGGTTGACAACCGTATAAATTATCCATATAATGAGAGTACAATAGCATATCTCCAAAGGGGAGTAGCGTCCAAGAACTATTTCTTGGAAACAAAGTCGTCATTACGTAGAACTTAGTTCTTCCGGCTTTGTTGGCATTTTCATTACATATGTCTAGCAAGACCTTTGCCTATCAACGGCAGAGGTCTTTTTTGTTTTCAAATTTCCTCCACCGTTGATGCGCAGGAGTATGGGGAAACTAAACAGTGGGGAACTTCTTCACTTGTTTAGACTTTATAGAAATGAGAGGAGAATTTACATGGATGTATCATTATTATTGGAGTATGGTTGGGTATTACTCATCCTAATTGCACTAGAGGGGATTTTAGCGGCCGATAACGCTCTCGTTCTCGCAATTATGGTAAAACATTTACCAGAAGAAAAACGAAAGAAAGCACTATTTTATGGATTAGCAGGAGCGTTCGTTTTCCGATTCGGATCACTATTTATGATTTCGTTCCTAGTCGATGTATGGCAAGTGCAAGCAATCGGTGCAATTTACCTTATGTTTATCGCTGGTAATCACTTATTTAAAACGTATGTTAAAAAGAATTCAGATGAAGAAACAGAAGAAAAAGAAGCAAAGAAAAAACAAGAGAACTTTTGGTGGACTGTATTTAAAGTCGAGGTTGCTGATATCGCCTTCGCAGTTGATTCAATTTTAGCTGCTGTTGCATTAGCAATGACTTTACCGAAAACAGGATTAGGTACAATCGGTAGTCTTGATACTGGACAATTCATTGTTATCTTTGTAGGTGGACTTATCGGATTAATCATTATGCGATTTGCAGCAACTGCTTTCGTACAAATTTTAAAACGTAAACCAGGACTTGAAACTGCAGCATTCTTAATTGTAGGTTGGGTTGGTGTGAAATTAGCAGTTTATACATTAGCACACCCTGCATTAAATGTAATTCCGCATTCATTCCCAACATCTACTCCGTGGAAACTTACTTTCTGGATTGTATTAGTTGGAATCGCAGTTGGCGGTTGGTTCTTCTCGAAAGAAGTAGAAGTAAAAGTAGAAAAGAATTCAGACGAAAAAGCGCTGTAATTACAGCGCTTTTTCTTTTTTCTCGTTTCAATCCCCCTCTCTATTTTTAGAAAAAATTCCATTATACTACCTTTTGTAAGCGTTTCCCTTCTGGATGTATGTCCTTTTTGTGAAACATTGCACAAACTTATTGAAACTATGAACAAATCCATGTACCTTATTCATATAAGAAGTATTTATAGACGATGTATTAAAGGAGCGTATTACTCATGCTAGAACAAGGATTAGATTACGTTGTAAAACTGGCTAAGAGCAAAAAACAAATGCTAGATATAAATCCAATGCAATATTTCATTCGTGCTGCACTTGCGGGCATTTATATCGGTTTTATTATTGTACTATGTTTTAAATTAGGTAACTTTTTTCATATTGCAGATTCACCAGCAACATATTTAGCTTCCTCCATGTTTTTCGGAATTGCTCTCGTACTTATTATATATGGCGGCGCTGAATTATTTACTGGCAATACGATGTACTTCACAGTGGCAACTTTAAGAAAAGAAACAACGATTTCTGATACACTTCGCAACTGGGTTGCTTGTTATGCAGGTAACTTAGCTGGCGCTTTATTCTTTGCCTTACTATTTTACGCAACTGGAATTTTCGAAGCAATTGATTACAGTCATTTAATGAATAAAGTTGTTGAAGGAAAGATGAATACACCTACAATGCAATTATTCTTTAAAGCGATTTTATGTAACTGGCTCGTATGTCTTGCCTGCTTCTTACCTTCTCAAGTGAAAGGTGACACAGCCAAAATATTAATGATGATGATGCTCGTTTTCACTTTCTTTTTATCTGGTTATGAGCATAGCATTGCTAACTTATCACTGTTTGCTTTATCTTTAGTATCACCACATCCTGAGACAATTTCTTTTGCGGGCGCTATTCATAACTTAATTCCAGTTACAATCGGTAACATTATTGGCGGATCCGTATTTGTCGGTATGGTATATCATTACTTAACAAAGAAAGCACCTGTTGTTGAACAAGAGAAAACTCAATTAGTTGGAGCTCAAACAGAGGAAATTATTCCTTTACAAGCACATATGAAACATTAAAAACTCCAAAGTTTCACTTTGGAGTTTTTAGCTCCCTACATATTTCAAGGCAATATAAGGATTAATTTCCCCGTTTTCCTTCCCTCTCTCTATGCTCTTTTTCATCTGATGCATACCGATGACATCATTTGTATGAAGGTGAATTTCATTAACATATAAACCTTCGTTGCAGAAAGCTTCTACGAAATCTAACCCACTTTTTTGTCGCCATCCCATATTATAATCAAGGGAAATAATATTTACCTCATTGTCCCTAACAATTTGCAAGGCAGATTCTACTGTAGTTGCCAAAACATATCCGTATGGGCAACTTCTTTGATCATCCATATATACATTCATTTTCTATCTCCTCTCTATTTTGCATATGTGACCAACACATAACATATTGCTCCAAGGCTAATAAAAGGTCCAAACGGAATTGGAGTTCTTATTTTTATACGCTTTAGCGCTATACCTATTCCGAAAAAACAAAGACTAAAGCAAGATGCTAAAAATAAAGTTATAAAAACCCCTTTCACTCCGACTATACATCCGAGTAACGAAAGTAATTTTACATCACCTCCGCCAAGACCATCTGGATAAATCTTTTGCATGCAATATAACAAAATGAATATAGTTCCACTGCCAGCTAAACTATCTATCCAAGTAACTAACGGTACAAAAATACATTCTAAAATAAGCAAAAGCGCAAACCAAATTAAAATACGATTAGGTATTAGCATATATACTAAATCTGTAACTGAAATAATTAGAAGTAACGAAAAAAGCGATAAAATGATGATGAGCTCTCGTTCCATTCCAATTACATATACAGTAAGAAAAAATAAACTGCCTGTAACAAATTCAAATACTATGTACAAACTTGAGATTTTCCTTTTACAATTCGTACAACGCCCTTTTTGTATACAAAATGAAATGATTGGAATAAGTTCTTTCGGCTGTAACGTATACTTGCAGTAATGACAGTACGAACGCGGTGTAATAATAGATTCCCCTACTGGGACTCTCATCGCAATCACCATAAAAAAAGAACCAAACACCATACCTATTAACAATGCATATAAATAAGTGAACATCCCTTCCTCTCCTTTCCAAAAGAACATAACAAAAAAAGGAGAGAACTTCTACTTCATATTATCTTTATTCTATTAAAAAAGCAGGCCGTTTTCCGGCCTGCTTTCCCCTATTTTATACGATGAAATATACTGCTTTTAATGGCCCGTGTACTCCGACAACAAGATTCATTTCAATATCCGCAGAGTTACTTGGTCCTGTAATAAAGTTAATACAAGATGCGACTGCTTCACCTTTTTCCACACGTGAGTTCATATGTTGAACTGCTTGTGTAATACGCGGTACAAGTGTTTCACGTGGAATAATAGCAAAGTATACAGTCGGTAAAAAGTGTAAAGAACGCCCTTGTCCTTTATGACTTTGTACAACAATCGTACCAGATTCAGCTAAAGTATAATCACTAAATGCAATACCGATATTCGCTTTTTCCGCTATACGCATATTCTCTTCTTTTTTCTCAGGATCCCATACATTTACCTCAACATTTTGCTTTGGAAGCTCTTCTTTAAATAAAGAAGTCAATCCATAGGAATCAAAACGTTCATCTGCTGATAATATAATAGGTCCTCCGCCGTTTTCAACGATTACTTTTTGAATATCTTCACGTAAGCGGTCGTTTGTCGTTTCCACAACAGTTGTATGAATGTTTGTACATTGCTTTTTAAATACTTCTAACAATTCTTCTTGTGAATAATCTTTTAACGTTTCTACATTCACATTACTTTTCCATGCTGGACGTTCTACGCCTTCTGTTTTACGCGCGCGCCCAAGTTCTTTTGCGATATTATCTAGAAAGGACTCACGGTTTTGAATTAATCCTGTCATTATTTGTCCCCGCCTTTCTTATGATCTTTATACCAATCACGGAATCGTTCTTTACTTGGAGCTGGGAATTCACGAATATCCGTCCAGTTTTTAAGTGGTCCAACACCTTTTGATACACGGTTACCAGATGTAAATGGACTCATTGCTGCCGGTGCCATTTTCGATCCCATTTTATATAAAGCTGCTGAAGAAGCACCCATACTAAACATTTTCATTGCTAATTTTTCTGCAAGTGGGGCACGACCTTCTTGCTCAACGATGACTTGACGATGTTTTAATAATAAATCATGTAATGGAATTTTTACTGGACAAGCTTCTGTACATGCTCCGCATAAACTAGATGCATAAGGAAGCTCTTTGTAATCGTCATACCCACCTAAAAGTGGTGTTAATACCGCACCGATTGGTCCTGAATAAATAGATCCATACGAATGTCCACCAACGTGACGATATACGGGACATACGTTAACACAAGCGGCACAACGAATACATTGCAATATTGAACGGAATTCCGATCCAAGAATTTGAGAGCGGCCATTATCAACAACGACTAAATGAAACTCTTCTGGTCCATCTACCTCTTCCTCTTGAATTGGTCCTGCTACTGTTACATAACTTGTTAATTTTTGACCTACCGCACTACGACATAGTAAACCAACTAAAACATCTAATTCTTCCATTGTCGGAACCATACGTTCCATACCCATTACTGCAATTTGTGTTTTCGGAATCGACATGACAAGATCGGCATTACCTTCGTTCGTCACTAAACAAAGAGAGCCAGTATTTGCAACAGCGAAGTTACAACCTGTCACACCAATTTCTGCATCCATAAATTTCTCACGAAGTTGTTTACGAACAAACTTTGTCATTTCGTATGGATCATCAGAATTTTCATATCCAAGTTTTTCTTTAAATACATCACGAATTTGCGTTCTGTTTTTATGAAGTGCAGGCGCAATAATATGTGATGGTGGATCGTTATCTACTTGCAAGATATACTCTCCTAAGTCACTCTCTAACACTTCACAACCAATCTCTTCAAGGGCATGATTCATACTAATTTCTTCAGTTACCATTGATTTTGATTTTACAACTTTCTTCGCTTGTTTCTTTTTTGCAACGTCTTGAATATACTTTGCTGCATCCTCTTTCGTTTTCGCAAAGTAAACGTGACCGCCTCTTTTTGATACATTTTCACTTAACTGCATTAAATAATAATCAAGATTTTCTAACGTATGTTGACGAATTTGTTCACCTAGTTCACGCCACTCTTCCCAGTTTCCCAACTCGTCAGCTGCTTTTAATCGATTTGTATATAAACGCGTTTGTGCAGAAGATACCGCTCCGCGCATAAACGAATCTTGAATTCCATCGCCAACGCGATCATTAAATTTTTTCTCACTGATTTTCATAGACATAGCTTATGTTCCCCCTTCATGAGCGACTATTCAAGACCTCAGCAATATGCATTACTTTTACTTCTTTTCCTAAACGCTCAATACGTCCGCCAATGTTTAACAAACACCCACAATCTGCACCGATTAAATAATCAGCACCTGTTTCCATTACACTATCTACTTTTTCATCTACCATTTGCTCAGAAATTGGAGTCATCTTAACTGAAAACGTTCCCCCAAACCCACAACAATTTTGCACGTTCGGCAGTTCTTTCACAATTAATCCTTTTACGCTTGATAATAAAATTCCTGGTGCCTCTTTTACTCCAAGCAGGCGTGTCATATGACAAGATTTATGAATAGTAGCTATCCCTGGTAAACTTGCACCAACATCTGTAACTTTTAAAACATCTACAATAAATTGTGTAAATTCATATGTTTTATCAGCAACCTTTTGTGCACGTTTAGCCCACTTCGGATCATCTTTAAAAACATGCGGATACTCATGAAACATTGTCGCACAAGATCCAGATGGCGTAACGATATATTCTGCATCTTCGAAAGTTTCAATCATATGTTTCATCGCTTCTTTTGCTGCTTCTACATGGCCGCTATTATAAGCAGGCTGACCACAACAAACTTGTGCTTCTGGAAATTCAATTTCACAACCTAAACGCTCCAATACTTCAACTGTTGCTTTACCGACGTTTGTTTCAAACATATCGACTAAACAAGTAACAAATAAAGTAACTCTCATAACTATAATTCCCCCTCATTACAACTCCGCCAAAAATCATATGGTCATCAGATGACTAAGATTAGAAGAAGTAGGCTCAACCATGGCCTATCCTCTCCCCCTTCTAAAGAAAACGCTTACTTAATCTCTCTCTATTTTATCAGAAAATTAGATTTTTAAAAGATTAAATTACGAATTTATATCGCTTTTACCTGTGACAATATGTTCTACATTTGTTAAATGATCTAGCATCGCTTGCTGCGCTAATTCCACATCTTGCTTTAACACCGCATCATATATAGATTGATGCTCTTCTAAAAGTCGTTCTGATGTTGTTTGTTCACCATATAAAATAATGCGTCTTGATTCACCAATCGTTTCAGCAATCATCTCTGAAACATGATTCATGAGCTCAAGCAAGATATTATTATGCGAAGATTCTGCAATTCCCATATGAAAATGAAAGTCTGCTTTTTCGCCAGCCTTCTCATCTCCAATGCTCTTTGCCATTTCATCTAACCACTGCTTCATATTTTGCAAATTAGCTTCCGTACGTTTTGCCGCTGCCGCTCGAACTGCCCCCACTTCGAGCACCTTCCGTACTTCTAATAAATTCAAAATATCCTCTTTCTTCATTAATAACTTGTTATTTAGTGATTTTGTTAATGAAGAAGGATCGAAATTCCTTACATATGTACCTTCTCCTTGTTTCATTTCAATTAAGCCCATTGCTCTTAGCGCACTTAGCGCTTCACGAACAGCAGATCTGCCAACTTGAAACTGCTCAGCTAATTGATGAACAGGAAGTAGTTTGTCACCAGGTTTTAACGTACCATTTTTAATCATTGTTAAAATAGCTTCAGATACTTCTTCGTAAATTTTTTTCGGTTTAATAGATTTGTACTCCAGTTAAATCACCTCAGTATCTTCCAAACAACAATTGTAACGTTTTATAAGAACTTAGCATCCATAACTATTTTAGAACGAATTAGTAAGAAGTACAAATGTTTTGTTCATAAAATAGTCAAATTTTTGATATTTGTTTGATATTAATTAATACATTTACGCGTAACTATTTACCTTCAATATGAAGAGCATATTCCAAAAGTTAGAATATGCTCTCCTCATCTTGTGCTTTTAATTTAATACTAACTGTCGTGCCCTTACCTTTTTCACTTTCTATTCTCCACTCACCGTCATGTATATGAACAATTTGCCTTACAATTGCAAGACCTAAACCTGTTCCACCGTGTTGACGACTTCTCGCTTTATCTACTCGGTAAAAGCGTTCCCCCAGATTTTCTAAATGCTCTCTATCAATACCTATTCCTGTATCTTTTATGTGCAATTCACAATAATCATCGATTTGCTTTAATGTTATTATGATATCCCCGTTTTGATTTGTATAACGTATCGCATTATCTAACACATTATGAAGTACTTGTTGCATACGATCCTCATCAATCATTACGATAATTTCAGGATTTAAATTCGTTGAAATACGAAGGGTTTTTTCTACAAACTGTAACTCGTACGTATTTAGTACATCTTCAATAAGCTGTGAAAAAACGATAGGTTGTTTCTTTAGGGGAAAGTGTTCACCTTCTAGCTGCGCTAGATCTAATAAATCATGAACGAGGCGCTGCATGCGACCTGCTTCTTTATGAATAAGTTGCGTTACTTTTTCCTGCTGCGGCCCCTTCGCTACACCGTCTAAAATAGCTTCACTATATCCTTTAATATAACTAAGCGGTGTTCTAAGTTCATGCGAAACATTAGCTAAAAATTCCTTACGCTTTACATCTTCTGTTTCTAAGGAATTTGCCATTTTATTAAAGGCTTTTCCCAATCGTCCAATTTCATCTTCTGAAGAAATTGTAATCCGCTCTGAGAAATCTCCAGTAGCCAAATGATTTGCAACTCGTTCCATTTGCGAAAGCGGTCTCGTAATGGCGATAATAATTTTTCTACCAATCCATATTGTAATTAAAATCATTGCAAGTGCTAACGGCGCTAAAATAAGACCCATATCAAATATTAAGTCTTTTATACTTTTTAAAGGAATATAAGAGTATACAATACCAACTAATTTTTTATTATCTAAAACAGGGATGACAACACCCATAATATTACGATCAAAATGTTCTTCATACCCTATCTTTGTCACAGTTTTCCCATCTAATAGTGCCTGTCTATCCCCTTCACTTATAAGAGAATGATGGTGAACATCAAAAGGCAAACATGCGCTTAAATCACGCGGATTGTATACGAAAAGGACATCTGAACTAGATATTTGATCATATGCCCTTACTTTCTCTTCAAAAGTGGATACTCCTTCACGTTTATCATATTGCGTGGCAAGACGTTTCCCTTCCATTACTAATGAATCTTTTAAATTATCAACGTATAACTTTTCATATGAGTATAAAGATACAAAATAAAGAAAGGAAACTGTTACACATACTGCACATACTACTGTAAGCCAAAGCTTTTGTACCATCGTAAACATACGTTACACCTCAAATTTATAACCTACACCCCAAACGGTTTGAATGTAGTTTCCACTTTCTCCTAGCTTTAGACGCATCGTTTTCACATGCGTATCTACCGTTCTTGTACTTCCTGCATAATCATATCCCCACACCTTTTCAAGCAATTGTTCCCGGCTAAATACTTGTCCATTATGTTGGCAAAGAAAATATAGTAAATCGAACTCTTTTACCGTAAGAGGAATCGTCTCACCATTCGTCTCGACCCTCCTACTTTTTTCATTAATAAGAATCGGTCCAAATTGAATCTCTTCTTGCTGTTCTTGCTTTGTATATCGTCTTAAAACAGCTTCCATACGAGCAATTAGTTCCCCGGGACTAAATGGCTTTACAATATAATCATCTGCTCCCATACGTAAGCCGTTCACCCTATTCCACTCTTCACCTTTTGCTGTTAAAAATATAATAGGTACATCCGACGTTTTTCGAATCTCTTTACAAACTGAAAGCCCATCCATCTCAGGCATCATAATATCTAGTACAACGAAATCGTAATGATCCGTCTCTAATTTTCGAAGTGCCTCTTTTCCATTTTCAGCTTCTCCCCACTCGTATCCGAAGTTATCTAAGTACATTCCGACAAGTTGCCTCATATCACTTTCATCATCTACGACTAGCACGTTATATTTACTCATTGTCCTTCCCCTTCTCTCTCTATGAGTTGAAACGGTCCTTTTCCGACTTTAATTGTTTGTTTTATTTTCATATTCTTCATATCCATTACGCATACTTCATCGCTATCATAACTAGCTACATATCCTTCTGCCCCGCTTTTCAAAAATGCAAATGGATTAGATCCTACTTCTGCAAACCCTACCTCTTGATACGTACTTGCATCAAACTTTCTAAGCGTATTTGAACCGTGACTTAGCGCATATACATACTTATCATCCTTTGTTATATTCACAGGCATAAACGGAGCATGTAAAGAACGCATCATCTCTCCGCTTTGTAAAGAATACACTAATACTTTCTCATTCACTTGACTTCCATCACCATGTCCACCAATCCATATTTCTTTCCCATCAGCGCTAACCGTTGCTCCTGTTGATGCTGGTGGAATCATAAAGGACTGTATCACTTCTTTTTTCTTTGTATCAATGGTCGTTAGTTTCGTATCATAAAAGTTGAGTACTGATAACTGGTTATGATGCTCTACCATCGTTATCGGCCCTTTTCCTGTTGAAACACTCCCTGTCTCTTTTCCTTTTATCGTAAAGAACCTTACCTTTTGTTCATTTTGATCGGCAGCAAATAATTGTTTTCCATCATCTGATGCGATAACATTAGCAATTCCTTTTCCAGTCTTATATTTGTCCACTTGTCTTCCTTCTGCTAGTGAATATACATACATATATTCTAATTGCTTACCATAAACAAGTATTTCTTCGCCATTTGGAAGTAGCGTAACCCCCGCAATCGGCTCATTTAATTCCCATGTTGTTAATAGCTTCTTTGTTTTTTTATCAATAAAACTAATACTACCTTCCTTTATATTCGTTGTTATAATAACACTTTTATCTTTAGCAATCGGTGTATACGAACTTCCTTGACACCCTACTAATAGAAATAAAAAACAGAGAAGAAAAACATACTTTCTCAAAAGATTCCCTCCATCTTCAGATGATTTCGTTATAATTGTAAAATAACAAATAAATGTGTGGAAAATGTGAAATCTTCCTTTATTAATAAACTTACATATATAATGTACAACAAATAGAATTTGAGGTGTGTAAATTATGCTTTTTCCTGATTTAGCGAATAAAATTGTACGTGAAGTACGCAGATTAATTACTGAAAACATTATTATTATTAATATACAAGGCATTATTATCGCAAGTACAGATGCGGAAAGAATCGGTCAATTTCATGAAGGTGCACTCCGCTGTGCGAAACAAAAGAAAACTGTCATTATTACAAAAGATGATGAACGACGACTGCAAGGTGTAAAAGCTGGTATGAATCTTCCTTTACTATTCCATGACGAAGTAATCGGCGTGATTGGAATTACAGGAGAACCTGAAAATATTTCACAATACGGAGAAATATTACGTAAGATGACCGAATTATTAATTCATGAAAACTACTTTTTAGAACAACTAGAACTTGAGCACCGTTCTTATGAAGCATTTGTCTTTGATTGGCTTCAAAATACAGACTGGTCTCCAAGTTTTCTCGATCGTGCAAAAACGCTTGGCATTGATTTATATAAGAAGAAACAACTTATTTTATTATCAATCGCCCAAGATAATACGATGCTCCAGCGTAAAATTTGGCAACATATGCGCAACATTTTAGCAAAAGAAAATTTATTTGTTCGCTGGGGAAATGATCGGTTTATTTTGTTTACAACAATCCAATCCAAAGAGCAAACCTTTCAATTTTTAAAACGGTTAAAGCAAGACTGTGAAACTTTATTTTCTATTACTTTATATATCGGGATTGGACAAACAGTTACGCCAAGCAATATGAACTTATCGTACGAACAAGCATTACGCGCCCTTTCAGTATCACTTGAAACGAAAAAAATTGTATTTAATGAAGATTTACGTTTAGAAATGTGCTTACAAGATATTTCTACTGAAACTCGAGAACAGTTTCTAGAGCGTACCATTGAAAACTTAGTATCATCTCCTGAGCTTATGCACACTTTACGTTTATTTATCGATTATAACCAATCTTATAAGCAGACAGCTGAGCAATTACATATACACATTAACACATTGCATTACAGGCTAAAAAAGATTGAAGAGCATACAGGACTTGACCCGAAACAATTCAAAGATTTAAATGTTTTATACTTCGCACTCCTCTTATTAGATAATCATATAAAAAATAATGATAAAATAGATTAATCTTTAGATGATTGTACATAGAAAGAATCCCCCAACTTTTTTATCATTATAACGAAAGCACTGTTACAACGTTTTTTATTATGACGAAATACGTTAACAGTTTGAGGGGGATTTCCAATGTTAGAAAAGCAAATTATTGATTCATTCGTATCTATTGTTGGCGAAGATAATGTAGATACATCCAATATGGGGCGTTTAACTTATAGTTATGATGCCACTCCAAACTTCCAAGCGATGCCTGATGCAGTCATTGCTCCTCGTAATACAAATGAAGTAGCTGAAGTGTTAAAAGTATGTAACGCTCACAAAATCCCTGTGTATGTTCGTGGTTCTGGAACAAACCTTTGTGCAGGAACTTGTCCACTAGAAGGCGGTATCGTCCTTATTTTCCGCCATATGAACAATATTTTAGAAATTGATGAAGAGAATTTAACAATTACCGTACAAGCTGGTGTCATTACACTTGATATTATTAAAGCAGTAGAAGAAAAAGGTTTATTTTATCCACCAGATCCAAGCTCTATGAAAATTTCTACAATCGGCGGTAACATTAATGAAAACTCCGGCGGATTACGTGGTTTAAAATATGGCGTAACACGTGATTATGTAATGGGGCTTAAAATTGTTTTACCGAACGGCGATATCATTCGCACTGGCGGTAAATTAGCAAAAGATGTAGCTGGTTATGATTTAACTCGTTTATTTATTGGTTCTGAAGGAACACTTGGTGTTGTTACAGAAGCTATATTAAAACTTGTCCCTATGCCTGAAACGAAGAAAACGATGCTTGCGCTATATGAAGATATTAACGAAGCTGCTCGAGCTGTTTCTGCTATTATTGCAAATAAAATCATTCCTGCGACACTTGAGTTTTTAGATCAACCGACAATTGAAGTTGTAGAAGAGTTTGCACAAATCGGTTTACCAACTGATGTCAAAGCAATTTTATTAATTGAACAAGATGGCCCGCCCGAGGTTGTCAATCGAGATATTGAAAAAATGGCTAACGTTTGCCGTGCTATGAATGCGGTCGATGTTCGCATTGCAAAAGATGAAGCCGAAGCAGATGCGCTTCGTACAGCACGCCGTAGTGCACTATCAGCACTTGCAAGACTAAAACCGACAACAATATTAGAAGATGCAACTGTACCACGTTCACAAATCGCTCCAATGGTTGAAGCAATTAATGCAATTGCAAAGAAATATAATATTCCTATTTGTACTTTTGGTCATGCTGGTGATGGCAATTTGCATCCAACTTGTATGACAGATGCCCGTAATGAAGAAGAAATGCATCGTGCCGAACAAGCTTTTGCTGAAATATTTGCGAAAGCGATTGAGCTTGGTGGTACGATTACTGGTGAACATGGTGTTGGCGCAATGAAAGCTCCGTATTTAGAAATGAAATTAGGTAAAGAAGGTATCGCTGCTATGCAAGGGATTAAACAAGCCTTCGACCCAAACAACATTATGAATCCTGGAAAGATGTTCGCGAAAGACTCTCGTAAAAGAGTGGTGGTTGAGCGATGACCACATTAAATAAAGAAAACATTCAAAAGGAATTTAAAGAACGATTAAGTGAAGATGAACTACTAAACTGTATGCGATGCGGCTTTTGTTTACCAACTTGCCCTACTTACATTCAATCTGGGTATAAAGAATCACATTCCCCACGCGGACGTATCGCCTTAATGAAAGCCGTCGCTGATGGTTTAATTGAGCCGGATGAAGATGTTGAAGATACATTAAATGTTTGCCTTGGCTGCCGCGCTTGTGAACCTGTTTGTCCATCTGGTGTGAATTATGGACATTTATTAGAAGAAGCTCGTGATATTATTAATCAAAATAAAAAGTTCTCCATGCCCGTGAGAGCTGTTCGTAAAGTTGTTTTTGAAGGACTATTCCCGCATCAAAACCGAATGCGAACATTAACAGGACTAATCGGATTTTACCAGCGTTCTGGTTTACAAACGCTAACACATAAAACAGGTATTATGAAGTTATTCCCTGAAACACTTGCAACGATGGACCTCGTTTTGCCAAAAGTCCCTAAAATGAAAGCAATGAAAGATCGTCCTGAATTTTTACCTGCTGAGGTGGCAAAGAAGAAACAAGTTGCATTCTTCACAGGCTGTTTAATGGATACGATGTTTTTAGAAACAAATAACGCAACGATGAAACTTCTTCAGTTAGCTGGTTGTGATATCGTTATTCCGAAAACACAAAGTTGCTGCGGGGCATTACACGGACATGCTGGTGAAAAAAGTGGAGCAAAAGAATTAGCGAAGCGAAATATAGAAGCATTCGAAGATTTAAACATCGACTATATTATTACGAATGCAGGTGGTTGCGGAGCTTACCTCGTAGATTATGATTATTTACTAAAGGATGATCCAGAGTGGGCAGAACGCGCAAAGCAGTTTGTTTCTAAAATTAAAGATATTACTGCTATATTAGTAGAACTAGATTTCCATAAACGTAATGACTTACGACTCACGCCGCAAATCATTACGTATCAAGACTCTTGTCATTTACGCAATGTTATGCGAACATCTTCTGAACCTCGTATGTTACTAGAGGCCATCAAAGGTGCAATCTATCGTGAAATGAAAGATGCAGACCGCTGCTGTGGTTCTGCTGGTATTTATAATATTGTTCATTCAGAGTTATCAATGGAGTTTCTAGATTACAAAATGGACCGTGTGCATGAAACAGATGCAGCGACAATTGTTACTGCAAATCCTGGATGTCTATTACAAATGAAACTAGGTATTGAACGAGAAGATCTTTCTCATAAAATGAGAGGAATTCACATTGTAGATCTATTATTAGAAGCAATTGAAACCAACTCGTAATAACTCGTAACATACGTAATAATAGGAAAACGGCTATCTCCTTCGTCTATGTAAAGAGATAGCCGCTTTTTTGTCTGCTACAACATTAAAAATATGTTACTTTATTATAAAAAAGAACAACAGAAACATTACAGTTTTGTAAAAATACATCCAGTATATTCCTCGAAAAAATGCTCAAATCATTGATACAATAGGATTCTTTATTTTTAATATAGGTACATTTATCCAAAAACCCCCTCTTAAAACCAAGTATAAAAATGCTAAAAATTCCTTTTATACTCTATGTTTCTCTTATTTCATCCCTTTCCTCCTCTTAGGATAAATTAGGAAAATTTAAAGTCTATGAATTTTTTTCCATCTTTTTTCTCGCAAATTGTATGCTACGATGAATTGGTCAGTCAGACAGGCTGTCAAAAACAAATCGTGTGAAAACAAATTAAAACTTTATATAGGGGGACACACATCATGAAAAAGCGTGTTTTATTATCTGTAGCTGCTGCAACAGCTCTTACTTTAGGAGTATCTTCTTTAGATGCACAAGCTGCAACAGTACAACCATCTAACATAAAGGTTCAAAATATTCAGCATTCAAAAATGATGATGAAGCAAATGAGCCAACAAGAATTACAAGCATTCTTACAATCTATGGGAGTTGAATCATTAGCACAATGGAATCAAGGTCAATTCCAACAAGATTGCTTCATTCCTGGTCAACAGCCTACTGAAAATGTTGTTACTGAACAACCAACAGCTAAGCCAGAAGCTCAAAAGCCTGCTGAACAAAAGCCTGCTGAAGAAGTTCAAAAACCAGAAGCTCAAAAACCTGCTGAAAATAACAATACTCAAACTGAAACACAAAAACCTGCTGAGCAAAAGCCTGCTGAAGAAGCAAAATCTTTAAGCGAATTCGAACAACGTGTTGTTGAATTAACAAACGCAGAGCGTACAAAACAAGGCTTATCAGCATTACAAATCGATACTGAATTAAGCAAAGTAGCACGCATTAAGTCTGAAGATATGCAAAAAAACAACTACTTTGATCATAACAGCCCTACATACGGGTCTCCGTTTGACATGATGAAGAAATTTGGTATTTCTTATAAATCTGCAGGTGAAAACATCGCCCAAGGTCAACGTACACCAGAAGAAGTTGTACAAGCTTGGATGAACAGTGCTGGACACCGTGCAAACATCTTAAATAGTGGCTTCACTCATATCGGTGTTGGCTATGTAGAAAGCGGAAACTACTGGACACAACAATTTATTACGAAGTAAATAGAAAAAAGAGTCTTCTCCTAGAAGACTCTTTTTTTATGTTTCATAGCTTTCTAATATGTATGCGTATAAAATGTAGAACATAAACAAAATAGACCCGCAGCTTATTACACTAATTAACAAGTAAAATCCCCACTTCAGGCTCAAAAGCAACGAAAATAATATGCTGCATGCCATCACTTGAAAGATTCGCCTACTAACTAAACGGATTTTTTGTAATTTGATCGGTTCTTTCTCTCTATCCTTCACCTTTTTAAACACTTTACTAAACATAAAAAGAAACATACTAATTCCAATCGTTAGTCCTGTCTGAAAGGATATAATACTTCCCAAATTAATAAAGAGAATTAGTATATGGACAAACATCATAAATAAAGTAATACTCTTTATAAATCCATTTATAATGAAGTACTCCCCTTCATTAAACTTATATATATTATGTAAAATAACATATACTAATCCATGTAAAATAATAATAAGGACAGGGATAAATAATACGACAACTTGTTTACTCATAAACTCGTTCGCTCCACCATTCTCGTTCCAATGCACTGCCATACGAGTTGGTAAATATGGATAAATACATAGAGTAAGTAAAAGACAAGCGAAAAATATCCCTAGCATATATTTATATTTGATCAAGTAATTCTCACCTCTCTTTTCTCTTAACGGCTTCGCCTCTTTTAGAGAAATCCCTGCAAAAATCTACCTTTTTCAACTTTAAATTTACACTTTACCCATTTTCTCTTTCAAATTTTTTCATTGTATCGTTTAAATTTGTAGGGAAAGGTACGTCAACAACGATCTCTTCTTTCGTAATCGGATGCAAAAAATTAATCTTCATCGCATGTAACGCTTGCCCGGACATATATGTTGTTTGCCCACCATATAATACATCCCCAACTAATGGATTTCCATTATAGCTCATATGAACGCGAATTTGATGCGTTCTACCGGTTTCTAACTGTAACGTTACGAGCGTCGCATTTTGTTTTTTAAAATATTTCTCTACTTTATAATACGTTATAGCTTGGTCTCCCTTTGGAGAAACACGACGCCTTGTAGCATGATGTCGATCTCTTCCGATAGCTGCATCAATTGTCCCCTGCTTCTTTTTTACTTTTCCTTCAACAAGTGCCATATACGTTCTTTTGATTTTCCGTTCCATTAATAAACGATCCATAATTGCACCCGCAATTCTATGTTTTGCGAATACAACACCACCTGTCGTATCTTTATCTAATCTATGGATATGCCGAACCTTCGTCTCTAAACCTTGCATTTGAAAATGAAAAGCAACAAGATTGGCAAGTGTTCCCGTCCCATTTTTTTCAGAAGGATGTGTATCCATTTGCCCCTGCTTATTTACAATGAGTACGTGATCGTCTTCAAACACTACATTTAATTCACCATATTCCGGCTCTACGCCGTACTCCTCCTCCATAAACATATGAACTTGTAACTTATCTCCTTCTTTTAAAAGTTCATTCCATCTCCTTTGTTCTCCGTTAACCGTAACACCTTTTTCCATACGAAGTTGATGTAATAACTTTTTTGGTACTTCCCATTCCATTTTTAACAACGACTCAATACTTATACCATTCCACGTCGCTGGAACCGTAATTTCGCACCATTCGCCCTTTTTCTTTGTTTCCATACTATAATCACCTTATTTCTATTGATTCTCTCATTGTAACGGAAAACATACTTTGATGCACCGTCAAAAATAGAGGACAGTCTTATAATCGACTGTCCCCTCACGCTCTAAGCCTTTTCATCTCCTGCAACACTTCTTCAGCTTTTTGTTCATACAACAAATCTTTAAAGAAATCCGCCAATCGTTTATAGTCGTTGTACGTATCTAATAAGTCGTCTATTTTCTCTCCTTTCATAACTTGCTGCTTTTGCTTCATTTTTACTGGATAACGATACCCCGATACTTCTTGTATTTTATAATACTCATCCTCTACTTGAATAACTTTTACAATTTCCTCTTCTTCCGCATCCATCGTATACCCGTCAAATTCTCTAAGTAGTTCATAAATAATATGAGTCCATTCATCTTTTGGGTAAAACCCTTTTTCTAACCGATAACCGACAATGCGATACATATGCCCATCGTTTTCAGCAAACTGTACTGTATCATTTAGCTTAAACTTAAAATAACGAAACATTGCCTTCACCTACTTGTATGTAATCTTCTTATCACATACTATGCGCAAAATATAGGCCCTGCTATTCATAAAAAAAACTCATCTTATAGATGAGTTTTTTTATGATGATTTTTCTCTTTTCTTTCGAAATGGTAGCCACCAGTTCCAATCCCCAAACAATTTCATTAAACTTGGTACGAGCATAAGACGGATAATTGTTGCATCAAGAAATATTGCTAATGCAACCCCAAGCCCCATCTGCTTTACTGGTAAAATATCAGTAAAGGCGAACGCACCGGTAACAACAATCATAATTAAAGCAGCTGACGTAATGATTCTACTTGTCGATACAAGTCCTTCTAACGTTGCTTGATCGTTATCTCCTGTTTCTTCATAGAGCTCATGAATACGTGAAATAAGAAATACTTCATAATCCATGCTAAGCCCAAATACGAGGCCGAAAATAAAGATTGGTAATACAAATAAAACTGAACTCTCTTCTAATCCGAAATGGCCACCTTCAAATAACCAAATAACAATTCCAATTGTTGCACTTAAACTAAGTACGTTCATAATAATAGCTTTAATTGGAATGAGTATAGAGCGGAATGCGAATAATAAAATGACAAAGGTTGATCCAAATATAACAGACATACCAATTGCAACTTTATCTTTAATTTCATCTTCTAACTCTTGCTGGAACGTTGTCATACCGCCCAAATAATAAGTAACATCATTTTCTTTATAATTCTTTTTGAAATCACGAACCCATTGTTTTGCAGTTTCTGTACTTGGCTTCGTATCCAAAAAGACTTCCATTGTTGTTTTATTTCCTTTCGTATACGCTTCAAATACAGGAGCTATTTTCGCAGCTTCTGGCGACTGCAATATTCCAGCAACTTGATCTGCCTTCATTCCATTTAGCCCGTCATATACACTTTTCACCTTATATACTTGCTTATCATCTTTTAACTTTTGAACAACAGCTTCTATCTTTTGTAAACTTTCTTTTTCTGTTATGTTTTTCTTCGTCTCTACTACTAATGTAACATCAGCGTGTGTTTGGACAGTTTTATTAAAGGCTTCTTCATACTTCTCAAATGCAACTCTCGTATCACTCTTTTCAGGTAACGCTTCAACACCAGGAAACTGCAAGTTAGCTGTACGTAGCGGTAATAAACAAATAACAATAAATGTTGTAACAACAATAATCATGACGATTGGATGTTTCATTACAAACTGTGCAAATTTACGCCATACATTTGATGGGGTAGGCGCCGCCTGATTCTTTTTTAATATCCTTTTACCAATTAAAGATAATAACGCTGGAAGAAGTGTGAGCGAAAACAAAATGCTCATAATAACGACAATCATCCCGCTAATAGCAACAGACTGAATATAATCTATCTTAAAGAAAAATAAGCCTGATAAACCGACGAATACACATAACCCTGAAAATACGATAGCACGCCCTGCCGTTTGATACGTAATCGCTATCGCTTCTTTCACTGTTCTCCTCGCAACTTCCTCTCGAAAACGATTTACAAATAACAGTGCAAAATCAATTGATAATGCGAGCCCAATCATCGGCGCAACATTTAACACGAAAATAGATAGCTCTTTATCACTACCTATAAAATATAAAATCCCCATCGTACTAATTACACTAAGCGCACCATTTACAATCGGTAAAATAGAAGCAATCAGACTACCAAATGAGAATAATAGTACGAGAAAAGCAATAGGTAATCCAATCATCTCTGCTACTTTTAAATCATTTTGCGTTCTTTCATTAATCTCTTGATTAATTTTCGGATATCCTGTCGGTGTTACTTTTAATACGCTATTACTTTCCTTCTCGATTTTTCCGGCAAATTGTAATGTCTTTTCCATTCGTTCTTTATTTGTTTTCCCGGAAAATAAAATCGTCGCATAACCGATATCATCTTGTAGCATCACTTTATTTTCTATCGGATGATGGAAAGACTCATACGTTTCTTTCTCTTGAATATGTTTTATAATTCCCTCTATACCTTTTTGAAACTCCTCATGTGAAGCATTCTTGTTCTTCTCAAAAATGAGTAAAAGTGTATCCTGAGACTGCTTAAAATCTTTATCTAAAATTTCCTTCGTCTTTTGATAATCCCCTTCTGTTTGGAAACCATCACCGCCCAATACTCCTGGAAGTTTTGGAGCAAAAATACCGAGCACTATCGCAAGTAGTAGTAATGCTACAATTACTGTATAACGAAATTGATACAAAAAAGTTCCTAACTTCCCCCACTTATCAATTTTATGTACATTTGTCTTCACACATTTTCACCTACTTTATATAATTCACTTGTCATTTATACTGTATCACATCTCCCCGTAAACAAAAAACGTCTAGAAAAACTATAATACTAGTTTTTCTAGACGTTTTTCTATCTCTCGTTATTAAGTCCCAATCTCTCGGTAAGTAAACGATGACAATAAATTGCTATAATTAACAAAATACCACTTGCGCAGTAACCTGCTAAAATATCGGTTGGATAATGAACATTTAAAATGACTCTACTTAATCCAATCAATATAATTAATATGCCCATTGAAATCGTAATACCACATTTTCCAGCTACACTCTTCAAATTCGCAGCAATGATATAGGCAAGAAAACCAAATGTCATAATAGATAGCATTGCATGTCCACTCGGGAAGCTATATCCAAGTGCATCAAGTGCCTCGTTTAATGATGGACGGTCTCTTTTTACAATTTCTTTTATCCCTTTATTAACAAGATGTGTCGTTAATATAGCCATTGGATACACGATCATAGCAGCATAATAACGTTTTTTCCAAAAAACGAGCAAACTTATAATTAGTGTCGTTATAACTCCAATTGCAGATCCTAACTTTGTAAAATATGTGAAGAATGTAATTGAGCTTTCTGTTTGTAATCCTTTTACCATCTCTCGGGCATATGTATCCACTGCTGTAACTCCGCTTGCTTGTACTCTCCAAGCGATAATGCCGAATAAAGCAAGTAATAAAATCATACACATGAACTCATATCGATGTAACTTTTTCTTCAAACGATTTCCTCCTACTTATGAAAAAATGCGATTTCTACTTTAGAAACCGCATTTTCTTACTTATTTACCTTTTGTTTTCAGCTCTGTCCAGTAACGATCGTAATCTTTTAACTTATCGTCTACATCAACAAGCCATTCTGTACGATCTAATTCTTCTTTCGTTAAGAAAATCATGTGGTTTTCACGATATTCTTTACTATGAAGAGGACGAGCTTTTTCATTTGGATTACTGTAACCAATTGACTCATAGTTTTTCACACTTACTTTTTCATCTAATAAGTAATTCATAAACTTCTCTGCAAGTTCTTTATGTTTCGCACCTTTTGGAATCGCTAACGTGTCAGCCCAAATTGTGCCGCCTTCTTTTGGTACAACGTATCCTACATCTTTGTTATCTTTCGCGATAAATGCTGCGTCTCCAGACCATACAGTCCCGATCCACGCATCTTCTGTAATGAATTTTTGTTTAATATTATCTGTATCAAATGCTAATAAGTTTGGAAGTAGCTTCTGTAAATCATTAGACGCTGTCTTTAACTGTGCATCCTCTTTTGTACTATTAGAGAAACCATTTTTCTTAAGTCCCATTCCTAATACTTCACGAGAATCATTTAATAAAGTAACATGTCCTTTATATTTATCGTTCCATAAATCATTCCAGCTTGTAGGTGCTTCTTTCACATACTTTTTATTGTATGCAATGCCTGTTACACCCCAAGTATATACTAGAGAATACTTATTCTCTGGATCAAACGCAGGTGTTTTAAAGTTAGAAACAAGGTTCTCGATATTCGGGATGTTCTTCTTATCTAAAGGCGCTAATAAGTCCATCTTCGCCATCGTTTTCACCATGTAATCAGATGGCTGAATTAAATCATATGTCGCGCCACCAGCTTGTAATTTCGCAAGCATTTCTTCATTACTTGCATATTTATCATAGTTAATTTTCACGTTATATTTCTTTTCAAAATCTTTTAAAACTTGCTCATCAAAATTGTCAGCCCAGCTATAAATGTTTAATTCTTCTTTTTTCTCACCACAACCAGCAAGTACACCTGCAGCAAGACTGAAGCTAATTGCTATACCAGCTAATCTCTTCACTAATTTCATCGGTTTATTACCTCCTCGTTCTTTCTATATCATTCGTATTATAAAGGAAGGTGTCCTCCAGAGTTTTCTTCACCGTCTGCACCTTTATTACGGAAGATTTCCGATAGCACCATTAATCCTACAATTACAACAATTAATATTGTAGAAAGAGCATTAATTTCAGGTGATACTCCGCGCTTAACCATACTATAAATGTATAATGGCAATGTTGTTGATCCTGGTCCTGATACGAAGAAACTAATTACAAAATCATCAATCGATAATGTGAATGTTAATAATGCGGCTGAAATAACTCCTGGTGCAATTGCTGGAAACGTTACATAACGAAACGTTTGCCACGGCGTTGCTCCTAAATCGTTTGCAGCCTCTTCTAAATCACGTCCCATACCAGAAAGACGTGCCGCTAAAATAACAACAACAAATGAAATACTGAATGTAATGTGTGCAATAATAATTGTTGTTTTTCCAAGTTCTATACCTAATTGACTAAATAGGATAAGTAAAGATAATCCCATTAAAATATCAGGAATTAAAATTGGTAAATATACAAGACCGTTAATGGCCCCTTCAAAACGATATTTGTAACGGTGTATTGCAATAGCAAAAATCACACCAAGAACTGTCGTCACAATTGTCGTTATAAGAGCAATCGTAATACTATTTACAAACGCATCAATAACATCTTGTTTTTGAAATAAATCTGTATACCAATGGAGTGTAAAGCCCTCCCATTCCGCATTAATGCGAGAATCATTGAAGGAATATACCATTAAAACCATCATTGGAAAATACAAAAACAATAAGATTAACCAAGAATAAGAAACTAAAAACTTCTTCATTTTTGCCTATTCCCCTCCGTTTCCATCATATTTATATACTTTCGTTGCACGATAATATAAGTAAATTAACAGAACAGAGAATAGAACAACAATCATAGATAACGCGGAACCAAACGGCCAGTCACGTGAACCTAAGAATTGGTTTTGAATTACGTTTCCGATTAATGCTACTTTCGATCCACCCATAACGTCTGATACAACAAACATTCCGATAGACGAAACGAATACTAAAATAGAACCCGTAGTAATCCCTGACATCGTCATCGGTACTGTTACATTCCAAAATGCCTTTACTGGTGTTGCTCCTAAATCATAAGCTGCCTCTAGCTTACGCTTATCAAGCTGCTCAATTGCTGCATACACTGGTAAAATCATAAATGGTAATAAAGAATATACCATTCCGAGTATTACAGAAGGTGTATTGTATAACAGATTTAAAGGTTCACTAATAATACCTAGTTTCAATAGCAATGTGTTTACAAGTCCTTGCGAACGTAAAATAACAATCCATGCGTATGAACGAACAAGAAAGTTAATCCAGAACGGAATCGTTGCCAATAATAGAAGGATAGAACGATATTTACGATCAACAATTGTAATTGTATAGGCGAATGGATAACCGATTAATAAACATAGTACTGTCGTAATAACAGCTATCTTCACTGTTTCCCATAATGTCCCCATATATAATGGATCAAACACACGTGCTATGTTATCTAATGTAAATTTCATTTCCACTGTCCCGTATGCTCCGCGCTGCATGAAGGCAAATGCTAATACGAACAGAAGTGGAATTAGGAAGAAGAGTAACAGCCATACGACTGTAGGTAATGCGAGTAATTTCCCTTTCTTCAATTTAAGGTCACCTCGTCCTCTTGCTCCCAGCCTACATATACATTATCTCCAATGCTCCACTGCGTTGCTTCTTCAGCAGTTTGGTATGCCATTAGTAATTCCGCTGTTTTCTCCTCACGTACATATAGCTTTTCCATATTTCCAACAAATTCAATATCTTCAATATGTCCAAGATGGTATTCTTTTAAAATTGGCTCTTCAACCGAGCGAACTTTTACATGTTCAGGGCGAACTGCTACGTAGTTTTCCCCATTTTTCACGATATTATTTTCACCGATGAACGTCGCAACAAACAATGTTTTCGGCTTATTGTAAATTTCTTTAGGCGTGCCGACTTGTTCGATATGCCCTTTATTCATAACAACAATACGATCACTCATACTCATCGCTTCTTCTTGATCGTGCGTTACATATATGAATGTAATTCCTAAATTACGTTGTAAGTTTTTCAATTCACGTTGCAAATCTTTTCTTAACTTAAAGTCAAGCGCTCCAAGTGGCTCATCTAATAGTAATACACGTGGGTTGTTTACAATTGCTCTTGCAATTGCTACACGCTGCTGCTGTCCACCAGAAAGCTTCGAAGGTTTACGATTACGGAACTCAAGTAACTGCGTTAAACGCATTGCCTCTTCCGCACGTTCTTTCTGTTCTGCTGCTGATACTTTTTGCATTTTCATACCGAAACAAATATTTTTTTCAACATTCATATGTGGGAATAGTGCGTAATGTTGGAACACTAAATTCATATGACGCTTGTATGGCGGCAAATCGTTAATCTTTTCATCATCTAATAAAAGATTCCCTTTAGTTGGGGTTTCAAATCCTGCGATCATACGAAGTAAAGTCGTTTTCCCGCAACCACTCGGTCCTAAAATTGTTAAAAATTCTCCTTCTTTAATATCTAAAGAAAGAGGGGGGATAATCACTTGATTTCCAAAATGTTTTTCTACTGCTTCAACTTTAATAATCTTTTTCATTTTCCCGTCCTATCTACCTTAAATTTTAATTTTTATATTCATGAATAAATATTTATGTTCTATAGACTATTTTTTGTTTCGATCCAAACAAAAATGGTTGTTTAGCAGCGTTCTCTTCTATTCTTTATGTAGTATGTTTGATTCATTTTCGCATGATACATATGTCGAACAGAAAAACCCCTTCAGTTGCGAAGGGGTTTTTATCATACGGCTACGCCTACTGATAAACACCATCATCATTTTAACAACTTTCGTATGAATTTTAAAGCACTTTTTGTAGAAGAGTAACGAATTTTCATGTCGAATGCTGTAGATTGGGACAAAATGCTTTTATAATGGGAAAAAGTCCGAAAACTTTGTTCACCATGATAGCTGCCTAATCCACTACTTCCAACGCCCCCAAAAGGTAAATATGGCGTTGCAAGATGATATACGACATCATTTATACATCCTCCGCCATATGAAATATTACTCGTCACTTTCTCTTGCACTTTTCTATCTTCAGAAAATACATATAGTGCTAACGGCTTTGGATGGTGCTGAATCGTTTCAATTACCTCTTCTATTTTGTCATATTCTATAATTGGTAAAATCGGCCCAAAAATTTCATCTTCCATAACAGCACTTTGCCATGTAACATTCGTTAACACTGTCGGCTCGATGTGTAATGTTTCTTTCGTATAATTCCCGCCAATCACAGGTTTACCATCTTGCAAAAATGTACATAAGCGTTCAAAATGACGCTCACTCACAATTCGTACATAATTGTCATTTTGCAAAGCATCTTTTCCATATTGCTCTGCGATTTCATGTCTTAATGCCTCGATTAACTGCTCTTTCACTGAAGAATGAACGTACATATAATCAGGCGCTACACACGTCTGCCCAGCATTCAAAAACTTCCCCCAAACGATACGTCTTGCGGTTACATCTAGCTTTGCATCTTTATGTACAATACATGGGCTTTTCCCGCCAAGCTCTAACGTAAGAGGCGTTAATTTTTTCGCCGCTGCTTCCATCACAACTTTTCCAACACCAACACTACCTGTAAAGAAAATATAGTCAAACGGTTCCTTTAAAAGTGCAGTGCTTTCCTGAGCACCGCCTTCTACTACCGATACAAGCTCTTCTGGGAATAATTCACCTAACATTCTCGTAAGCACTTTTGATACGTTTGGCGTTAACTCTGATGGCTTTAAAACGACTGTATTGCCAGCTGCCAATGCTCCTACGAGTGGTGCAATTGCTAATTGAAACGGATAGTTCCACGGTGCGATAATAAGCGTCACACCATACGGTTCTGGCACCACTTTCCCCTTCGATCCAAAATGAGTAAGAGCTGTGCGAACACGCTTTGATTTACTCCAAGATGAAATATGCTTCATTTGAAAAGAAATCTCTTTTAGTACATATCCAATTTCTGTTGTAAATGATTCGTGAACTGATTTATTCAAATCTAATTTCAACGCTTGAAAAATCTCACCTTCAAAACGCTGAATTCCTTCATACAGCTTCTGCAAATTATTCTTTCTTGTCTCTACACTTCTCGTATGCCCTTTATAAAAATATTCCTTTTGTTTATTTACAATAGAGGAAATACTCATTCACTCACCTTCTCCCACTATTTTTATCCAATTCTTTCATTATTTATATAGACTTCATATGTAACAAATTTCTATTCTTAAAGTTACATTATATATAACTTTTCCCTTTATATAAAATTCATTGCTCACAAAAAACTACCGAAAGAAAATCTCCCGGTAGTTTTACTGTATTAACGGTATAAACGAACAGCACCTGCAGAATTATCATCAGCTTGTCCTACTACTTCAAACTTCAGACCAAGCTTCGGTAAAATACGTCCTGCATCTGGAATCTGCTCATTAATATACTTTTTAGAGTCATCGAACTTCGGTACCCCTGGTAATCCATCGTATACGAATGTTCCACGCGTTGGAGATACAACTTTCCAAGCTGGCGTTTTGTCGAATGAGAACGCCGCATCAGCAATTTGGAATCGCGTACTGCTTGTAAATGTTGGTTTGCCATTTAAAGTTCCTGCAATTGCTTCTGGATGAGAGTCAACTACACCAAGGAAACCATGTCCTGGATGTATGCCAACCCAGTTATCTGTGTAAGCTGAATCCGCATACCATACAACCATACCAGTGTTATATACTGGACCGCGAGCAAATTTCAATGCGTTATCTGAACCCGCATAGTTTCTCCACTCTACATAGTAGTTATGCTTTTTCTTATCCATTCCGTTAGATGCAACGAAACCGTCCAATTTGAATTGTGGTGTACCTTCTGCATCATCAGAGAATGCAACTTTACCATCTACTGTTAATGACGCATTATCAAGAGCAAATCCGTTTAACGCTAAACCACCATCCGTAATGTACTCAAATGTTAATTTCACTTTCTTACCTTTGAACTGACTTAAATCATATGATTTATCAACCCATTTTCCATTTGTCGTAGCTGCATTTCCACTATTTGCTTTCTCACCAATTCTTTCAATCAACGTTTTTTGTCCATCTTCTGTTACAGCGTGTACTTCAAGGAAATCGTACTCTGCTTCGATTTCATACAATGACTTATAATCGAATTTTGCAGTCGTTGCTTTCGTTAAATCGAATAGTGGCGTTTCCATCGTTGTATGAAGGTCATCACCTTTTGTGCTGTAGTAATACTGTTTACCAAATGCAGGCTGAATTCCTTTTACATCTTTATCTGGTAAGTTAACACGAATCAGACCTGGACGATCTGACTTCGTAACACTTTGGTCTAAGTATGTTGCAAGACCGATACCTTTATTTAATTTCTCGTAATCTACTTCTACGATATTCGCCCAGTTACCACCGATTGTTTTTTGGAAAAACTCTTTATTTTGTGGTGATAAACTCGTTGGCGTTGTTCCTGCGATTTTACCAGCCCAGCTTCCGCCACTCATAATAGACCAAGCTTCAACCGGTTCACCATCACCGCTATACTGTGTATCATACTCATCTGGAAGACCTAAATCATGGCCATATTCATGTGCGAATACACCAACTGCACCATCTTCTGGTTCAATTGTGTAATCATACGCAGCCATCTTTCCTTCCCAATACGGAACTTTCGACTTTGTTCCTTCAATCGGGAATGGCTTTGATCCAACTGTCCAACGATGTGACCAAATCGCATCATCACCTAATTTACCACCGCCTGCTTCTTGTCCAACGCCCGCATGAATAATCATTAAATGATCGATTAAACCATCAGGTTGATTTTTATTTCCATCTTCATTTACATCATATTGGTCAAATTGATCAAACTCTGATAAATCAAGTCCGCTATCTACAGCCGCTTTTAATGCATCTTTTACTAGATCACGTGGTCCTTTTGGTCCTTTATTATCATGACCTGTACCAGCATCTGCACCGTAATCAGCAGCTTTACCTGGAACTGTTAACCATTTTGTGACTGTTCCGTCCACTGTGTAACTACCACCTGATTGCTCTTCGTAATATTGTTTAAACGTTTCGATTTTGCTTCCATCCTCTAACGCGAATGGCTCATTACCGAATAACATTTTTTCATAATGTTCTTTGTTAAAATCGTTAGAATACATGTAGCCAGGCTCTTTATCAATATTGTTATGCTTGAAATCAGCGTACTCTACAAGTAAAACAAGTACTTTATCTTTACGAACTTCACCGTTATACTCTTTTTGCTTAGCAGGTGAAGTTGGTACTTTCCCATTTAAGCCTCCTCTAACTGGACCTGTTCCTGCTGTAGTCCCGTTTGCTGGCTGCTCTGATTTTTCTTTCGTATCTGCCTTTGCATCTTTCACTTTCTTTAAAAAGTCAGATGCATCTTTCGTAAGTTGGTCCCCACTTGCCGCTTCTTTCCCAGGATTTTCACCCTTCTTTTTCTCTACATACTTTTCGACAGCTTTCTTTGTTTCTGTCCCTGAAGCAGATGAATCAATTACCCCACGTTTTTTTAGCGCATTTGCTAATCTCTCTTCTGGGATTAAGTGATCATCAACTGGGCTTGTAGCTGTCTTGTTCTCCGGCGTTTCAGCATATACAGACTGGCTTCCAGCACCAAACGACAAGCCTAGAACAGCTGTCAAAGCAATTGATGATAACACTTTAAATGGTTTCTTTTTCATCCCTTATTGCCTCCCCTAATATAAAATATGTATTACATACTCTATATTATTAAAAATTCAATATATTTTCAATATTTAGTTATATTATGTAATTTTTTTAATATATTTGTAAAAATTTCATAGTTAGTATACGAATATATCACAATTCAACAATGTTTTCAGAAAATATTGAAAATATTTGTCAGAAACTTTATAATCGCCATAGAGGGAATTTAATGGGGATTTTATCTTTGTTTCATCTACAAAATATTTGATAATTCACTATATAAAATACAAAATCCGATTGCATTATCATATATTCTGTAGCAGCAATTATGACCACTAATTAGGGAGGAATTACATTTGTACAAAGATAAGGCTGACTCACTAGATCAAGAATGGATTGATTTAATACTTGAAGCTCTAGATGCTGGCATTGCCCTGCAAGATATTGAACACTTTTTTCAACGTATGAAGCATACGAGCCAGGCTCAATAGCCTCGTTCTTTTTAACGAAGTTTATGTTATAATAATCACATCATAAGACGACTACATATTGATAGAAAGGTGCGCAAATATGATAGGAGAACGTATAAAACGCCTTCGTTTACAAAAAGGCATTTCATTAACAGAACTCGCCGAAAAAGCTGGTGTCGCTAAATCTTACATTAGTTCTATAGAACGGAATTTACAAAAAAACCCTTCTATTCAGTTTCTTGAAAAAATTGCAGCTGTTCTACAAATTCCAGTTGATACTTTACTTCACGATGAAACAACAACGGAAAGTCATCTAGACTCCGAATGGACACAGCTCGTTAAAGATGCGATGAGCTCTGGTGTCTCAAAAGAACAGTTTCGTGAATTTCTCGAATTTACACAATGGAAGAAAAATCAACAATAATACATATGAAAGAGTGCTTAAAACGGGCACTTCTTTTTTTCTTTATAAAAAAAAGCGGGGAATCCCCCGCTTTTTTTATTTATTATTTTTCTTCGCCATCTGTTTGGTTAGCATTGAATGTCCATTCTAAGTTCAATGAATCGCCTTGGAATTTGTTTTGATCTTTACCATCATCTTCGAATACAAATTGTACCCATAGATAGTCTTCTGAATTTGGTGCTAGACCACCATTCTCTGCCCACTCTGGAGCAAAGATGTCTTTAGCTAAAACATCTGGATCCACATTTTGTAAATCTGCTAAAGTTGTTTCATATACAGGCTCACTTTGTTTATCCCAGTTCCAAAGGAATTTCACTTTAATGTGCTTACCAAAATCTTCACCAGCATTATCACCTTTTGCATCTTTAATAGTATACTTTGTCGCTAATTTAACGTCTTTAATCGCTAACGTACCGTCGTTCTTTAATAAGAACTCTTTCTTAACAGAATCCCCTGGTTTTAAATCTTTAATATCTACAAGCGTTTTAGGGTTTAATGTAAGATCTAACGTCCCAGCTGCAAATGTATTGTTCGATACTTCTTTATCGCTAAAGTAAGCGAATGTTCCTCCACCAATTAAAGATAACCCCAATGCTGCTGATGCAACTCCCATACCTAATTTCTTTTTCAGACTCACAATCAATTCCCCCTAGCTGTTTTTTGTATTTTTATCTCTTATTTCAAAATAAGAGGTGTAACTAAAACTATATTAGCTTAGCTAATATTTGTTCTTTTTTAAAAACCTTAAGTTCATTATAACGAACAAATCTATATAAGTACAATATATTTTTGATTATTTTTATTTCTCAATATTATTTTGACTTTTCAGAAATCAAAAAGAGATACTTTAATAATTTAACAATTATTCATTTTTAATACTATAAGAAAAAGAAAGTAAAACAAAGAGGTGAGGGCTGGCGTTCCCTCACACTCATATAAACATTAATATTTTTTATAACTATTTACAGCTAATGTATTCGCATTCTCTTGCACCACATTATTATTTTCCAGCCGTTTCATGATCCATTTGATCAGACTGTTTTTCTATTTATATTTTTTCTACTCTTCTAGCTTTTTTTGTTCTTCTGCTTTCTTCTGTTCTTCTACTTTCTTTTGTTCTTCTGCTTTCTTCTGTTCTTCTACTTTCTTTTGTTCTTCTGCTTTCTTCTGTTCTTCTGCTTTCTTTTGTTCTTCTACTTTCTTCTGTTCTTCTGCTTTCTTCTGTTCTTCTGCTTTCTTCTGTTCTTCTACTTTCTTCTGCTCTTCTGTTTTCTTTTGTTCTTCTAGCTTCTTCTGTTCTTCTACTTTTTTCTGCTCTTCTAGCTTCTTCTGTTCTTCTACTTTTTTCTGCTCTTCTAGCTTCTTCTGTGCTTCTGTTTCATTCTGCTTCTTTACTGTTTCATCTTTTAATAGTTGTTGTAACGCCTGAATTTGTTCATCAATGGCTTGCAAACTAGCCTCTTTATCAACATAATCACGCTTCTCTTTAATGCTATGAAAACCTTCGTTCACATACAAGGATACTTGCTGAATTGATTCACTTTTATTCACTTTCAATTCTTCTTGTATTTGATTGTAAGGCGTTTCTATTAAAGTATATACTTTTTGTAAAGACTCCTTCTCAGAAGCAATTTTCTCACGCCCTTGCTGCCATACAACAATTGCTTGTTCTATTTCTTCAATAGAAGTAACTTTCAATTTCGCTTTCATTTCTCCATACTCATGTCCAATAAGCTGTTTATGTTGCTCAGCTTGCTCTTTTAACGTATCAACTGTTTTCGGAAATATAATCGCTGTAGAAAGAGTGGTTTCTACTTTCGTTTCGTGAATAAATGAAGCTTCTGTATACGTCATCATTTGAGAGCCTAAATAAAACGTAATAGAGCACATACACGGCAATATAAGCATCCTTTTTAATTTGCGAGGTGTTTTCAGCATCTTAATCTCTCCCATCGAACAATGTGTTCTTTATACAGAACGTTACTTTCATTATAATAAAGACCTGTACAAAATGATAGCCATATCCTAGAAAATACATTCCAATCCACGCTATTTAAATGTAAAAGGGGCTATCAAGGTGATAGCCCCTTTTACATTATATTATCTTTCTGTACCATCTGTTTGTTGTGCATCAAACGTCCAAGTTAAATTTAGTTTATCGCCTTGGAATTCATTTTGGTCTTTTTTATTATCAACAAACTCGAATTTCACTGTAAATTTATCTGACTTACCTGCAGAAATACCTTTTTCATCCCAGAACCAAGCAGATAAATCATTGTCTACCGCTGTAAGTGTGTCACCCTTCAATTTATCTAGCGTTGTTTCTTTTACAATTGTTTCATGCTTATCTACATTCTTTAAGAATGTTACTTTAATATGTTTACCAAAATCATCTTTATTGTCGCCCTTCGCATCGCTTACTTTGTAATCTGTTTTTAGTAAAACTTTTTTAATGTCTAAAGAGCCTTTATTTTCTAGTTTAAAATCTCTTTTAATTGTATCGCCAGGCTTTAAATTCGATACATCAACAACTGTCGATGGGTTTGCCGCTAAATCAAGTGTACCAGCCGCAAATGTATTGTTTGACACTTCTTTGTCGCTAAAGAATGCAAATGTTCCTCCACCAACTAATGCTGCTCCTAGTACTGCTGATGCGATACCCATTCCTAATTTTTTCTTTAAAGTCATGTCCAAATCCCCCATAATATATATTTGTTAACTTCCTAATAGGAAGATATAACCAAACTAACTATACGGATTGTTCTACTTTTTTATCTTTCTTTTCTCCGTCGATGCTACGAATAGCGCCAAAAATAGAAATCGCGGAATAACCAAGTAAAAAGACTCCTGGAATAATAAGAAGTAATGCTGCTCCCGCTTTTGAACTCGCATAATTCAGTCCATAACCAAGGTATGGAACTGTAATATCTGCATATTTTCCGATTACATTCTCTGCAAGTACTGGTGCTAAATCTGGTCCGTTGTTGTTATCACCTTTTGTTTCATACATTACTTTTCCATTTGTATCTTTCACACCGATAATACGGTGAGTGATAATTTTGTTATCTTTCTCTTTAAACGTAATAACGTCACCTTTTTTATATTTAGATCCATCTTTCGTAGGCTCTATCGCAATGATGGATCCTGTTAAAAATGTTGGTTCCATCGACCCTGAAAGAACGCTCTTAAATTGATATCCCATAACAGTCGGATCCCCGCCACTCGCTTTTGACGAAATAACTACAAAAGCTAAAAAAACCATCAATGCAAATAAAACAAATGAGATAACGTTGCTAATAATCTTCCAAACGAATTTCATCATCTCTCTCCCTCTCTGTTGTTTTATATCATTTTGAAATTAATAACGCTCTAATTGTTCTTTAACAAGAACATAAACAAATAATATAACGAACAAATAAGAAATGCAAGGTGAAAATTTACAATTATTAGTTAAATCACTTTTGAAATGCATGCAAAAAAGACCGTGACAAAATCTCATCACGGTCTACTAGCAATTTATTTTTCTTCTGATTTCATCCCTTGGTTATTTCGGCGCAGCACTACATATAAAATCGCTCCAAATAATACAATCGCACCGATCCCAACACTTATCACTTTCACATTCGATACCTTTACTTCAGGTGCAACTGTATCTTTTTTAGGCATCGCAAAAGTAACATCTTCTTTTGAAAGAACATTTATCGTCGCAATTGTTTGATTATTCTTCGTAATATCAACTGCACCAACTATCTCACCACGATGGATTCCCTTATGATACAAAGAGTCTTTATCTAATGAAGCGGCTCGAAAAATAGTTTTCACATTTTTCCCTTCATCTTTCTTAAGCATAAGCTCAGCACTTTTTTCTAACTCAGAATCAACATCTTTATTTAAATATGTTGTCTTTTGATGCCAACTATGTTTATCTAGCACCGTTTGTTTCGTAAATTGCCCAAAAGAATATTCCGCCATCTGCTTTAAATCCTCATAGATTTCAGGTCTTTGAGAAGCCATTACTACATTTATAATACGATTTCCATCTTTCTCATTTAATAAAACGAGCGTATTGCGCGCTTCATTCGTAAATCCTGTCTTACCACCAATGCTATATGGATTTTCAAAATAAGTAGACTTATTAAAAATAGAAACTGTTTGCGTAGATGTCATAACCGTCGTTCTTTTCGTATTCATCGCTTGTAAAATTTCAGGATACTTTTGCACACCTCTCGTAATCATGGCCATATCATATGGCGTCGTATAATGATTTGGATCATGCAATCCATTTGGCGTTACAAAATGGCTATCTTTAGCCCCTAATTGCTTCGCCTTTTCATTCATCATATTAGCGAAATTTTCAACACTTCCTCCAATACGCTCCGCAATCTCATACGACACATCATTCGCACTTAGCACCATTAAAATCATAAGCGCAGTATTTCTATTCACCGTCTCACCAGGTTGAAACTCAATTTGATAATTACTCTTCTCCTGATCTAATGCTAATTGCGAAAATGTAAATTGATCCTCTGGCTTCGTATGCTCCATAAGTAAAATTGCCGTTAACACTTTCGTTATACTAGCCGGAAACGCACGATGATGTGCATTTTTGTCATACAACACATCCCCTGTTTTCGCATCAATCGTAGCTGCAAACTGACTAAAAACATTCGGCCCTTCCGCTGGTGGTGGTGCCACTTGCTCCGGATTCACTCCAACATTCGTCTCAGCATATAACGTCATAGGTGTCAAAAAAAATAAACAAATAACCATAATAAAAGCCGAAATTTTCTTAAAATTAACCATATGACTCTCCCTTTTCACTTTACTTTCACACTCTATAAAATGACTCTACCAATCTATATGTAATTTGTATTAAATTGGAAGAATATTCACTGTTTTTTACTATATCATATTTTTACGATAAATAACATAAATATACAATAAAAAATAAGAAGGAATTACTCTTTCTTATCCTTCTCATCAATCAACGAATCTATTAACTTTTGTCCAGCTTCCTCGGCCGTAATCTCATCCGTCATCCCCATAAATGACCACCCTTTAGAATCGACCCACTCAACGAACTCTTGCAAAAACTCATCATGCGTCACATCCACATCAAGAATCGAACCATCAATCGAAATCGTTCTATTTCTAGACACACGCATCTTGAACGTTTTTCTTACCATTACAATTATTCTCCCTCTACTCCTGAATATTTATAAATATCTTGTACTTCTTTTATACATGATTTCTTGAAAATTGTAAAAAGGATATATTGGCCAATTTGCATATTAAAAATGAAAATCTCTTATTATATAACCCTCACACTACATTCATTTAGTCATAAATTACGGAATACATCCATATAAAAAAACAAACCAACTTACATTATATCACACCAAACACACTTGACTTTAGTACAATGAAATCGAATATATTAGAAAATACCTTAAAATGAGGAGGAACTCCATGGCGCGTTGTACGTATTGTAAAACGAAGTGGAAAATAAAAGATGTATGGTCAATACTCGTGACATTTGAAAAAGATTGTCCGTATTGTTTCGGAAGACAATATCTATCAAAGAAAACATTGAACGCTATGCCAGAACTTATAAGCTTACCTTTACACTTCTTATTCCCTTTTCTTGTTGATTTAAGCGATAAAGGTCCTTTGGATTGGTATCGGAAATCATAATATAACCGGTTTATTCAAAATCCACTTTCAATTAAATGCTCTTCTTATATATTCCTTAATACACTACTAGCCTGATTCCAAATACTTTACCTTTAAAAGATTACCACAAAAATATTGTAAAATTTCAGTTAATTTTATATAATTGCTTTAGCATAATTATTAAAGATGCTATTAGATAAGCATTTTTAAAGATCCCGTAGCTCAGCAGGGAGAGCGCCACCTTGACAGGGTGGAGGTCGCTGGTTCGAGGCCAGTCGGGATCATATGAGAAACCCCTTGATAGTCAAGGGGTTTTCTTTATGTAGCAAATCAATATATTATTTTTATAATAAATTTTTTATATACTGTTCAAGATTTGATCAATAGCTCTCTTTTGGTTAACGATTAATTTTTCATATGAAAATAAACTTATGATTTTAAATCTCTTATTAGATTTGAGTCAATATTTTAGACAAAAAAATTCAATCTAAGCTAGCTTTATTTTATTTGATTTACTGCTATTTGTAATATCGTTCACCGTGATATAGCAAAGTGCGATTCTAAACTTGTAATATTATAAATATATTAAAAAATAAGTAAATATATCCTTTTCTTTCAACTTATATTCATCTCGATTGAAACATTGCGTAAGATTCTGTGAGACTTCCGGTTCATCAATCGCTAATATTATATTTCTACCATTTTCCCCTACTTCTTTTCCTCAATTCTTGAGAAAGACATAAATTATATCAATCATCACTCTGCGTTGTTCGCCAAAACTCAATTCTTCACTCTCTTCTTGGGAGCTTTTTAAAGTTTTCTTTGAAAAATAGCCTAATACAATAATTTTTATATTTATTTATATACATTTTACAACAACAAAGAACTACATAGATTAACCATGTAGTTCTTTGTTGTTGTAAAATGAATGGGCTAATCTTATTTCTTCCCTAACTTGATTGCCTTTTTTATATTACTGAATGCACCTTTACCATATAATAATACACCACCGCGGTAAACACGGCTCGTTAAACCAATCATCATACATATTGTTACTAATAGAATCGCTAATGTAAGCGCAATCTCCCATACTGGGATATTGAGGAATCCAATTCGTACGAGCATAACAATAGGAGTAAAGAAAGGTATATAGCTAGTAATGGTAACAACCGTGCTGCTTGGATTTGACATTCCATAAAGCGCGATATACAAAGCAGCAATTAACATAAACATCAGTGGCATAACAGCTTGAGAAGATTCCTCTATACGACTAATAATAGAGCCGAGTAGACAAGATAATGAGCCATATAATAAGAATCCTAATGTGAAGAATAGAATCCCATACACTACTAGAGTAGGAGCAACAGAATTTAAATCAATACTATTTAAAATATCATTTTTCGATTCATTAATTGCTGTTTTATACCCTACAGTTGCGACCAAGCCCCAAATTATTATTTGTGTAATACCTGCCAACAATGTTGAGAAGAGCTTCGCATATAAATGTTTTGTAGGCGAAATACTTGAAACAACTAACTCCATTACACGAGAAGATTTTTCTGTTGCAACATCTGTAGCTAATTGTGCAGCATACATTAATATCATTACATAATTTAGCATGATAAAGGTATTAATTAAAATTCCTACACCCTCTGTATGTTCTCCATCTTTAACCTTATCTGAAACAGTTTTGGTTTGTATTTCTACTGGCGTTGTTAACACCTTTAATTCATCTTGCGATAGATTCAATTGCTGAGCGAAATTAGAAGATTGTATTTGAGATAAAATAGTTTGAACCTTGCTAACATCTTGCTGATTTGTATCTGTCTCAGTTATATACGTAGCCTTTAGTTGTTTATTATCCAATTCCTCTACAACGATTGCATATGTATAATCACCATTTTTAACACCTGATTCTGCTTTTGGTTTATCCGTACTACGTTTAACATGCAATTTACTATCTACATTTTTAAACACTTGATGAATAGTTGTATATAATTCTTCTTTTTCTGTAACAATGACAACTTGCTCTTCCTCGTTACCTACAAAATAGTTATAAATTTTGTCAAAATTCATCAATCCTATAATTAACATAGAAATTATGATTGTAATAGCAATATATGATTTAGCTTTTACCTTAGATTTATAGTTTTGTAAAAAAATCGTCCAGAAACTATTCATGCTGTGTACCTACTTTCTCAATAAAGATGTCATTTAGTGTAGGCTCTTCTACTGCGAACTTTTTAACATACCCTAATTTCGTTATCTCTTTAAATAAAACATGCGAAACTTCTTCATATGAGATTTTAAGAGTAACTGCATTCTTACGTTTCTTCATACTTTCTACACCTTTTATTTCTTTCAAATGGTCAAAGTCATGATCGCCAACGATTACAACATTCTTTTTACCAAAGTCACTTTTAATTTTGGCAATGTCTCCTTGAACAACAGGTACTCCTTTGTGCATGATACAAATGTGTTGGCATAATTCTTCCACATGTTCCATACGATGTGAACTAAAAAGAATCGACGCCCCTTGTTTTTGCATATCAAGAACAGCTTCTTTTAACATTTCAACATTTACTGGATCTAAACCACTAAATGGTTCATCTAAAATTAAGAGTTCAGGCTTATGTATAATCGCTGTTATCAGCTGAATTTTTTGCTGATTCCCTTTTGAAAGTTCTCCTACCTTTTTGTTCAGATACTCAGTTATATTAAAACGCTCCAGCCAATAGTGAAGTTCTTTTTCTGCATCTTTACTTTTCATGTTCTTTAATTTTGCAAAAAAGTTAACCTGTTCTTTGACAGTCATTTTCGCATAAAGCCCACGTTCTTCTGGTAAATACCCAATCTTATCCGTAACATCATAATTTATAGGTTTACCATTCCATGAAATGGTTCCGCTTGATTTCGATAAAAGTCCAAGTATCATTCGAAATGTAGTCGTTTTACCTGCTCCATTCCCGCCCAAGAATCCAAATATTTCACCTTTTGGTATCTCGATATTCAAATTATTCACTGCAACATGTTCGTCAAATTTCTTTATTAAATCTTTAATTAGTAAACTCATTATCCACACCCTTAATTCCCAAGATGATTTATTTATACAATTGTATATCCATAGTCAACAACAATATTTTGACCTCTAATGGCATCGCTTTTATCAGACATTGAAAATAAGATGACGTTTGTAACATCTGAACTTCTAATAATTTCCCTATATGGTATTTTTTTCGACAACTTATTTCCTTCAAAAATCATTCATTACCAACAAATGTTATATTTTTCATTATAAGGTTAGCATAAGATTTAGAATAACCAATATGCAATTTTGCATATTTTAATATTTTTATAAGGTATTTCTTTGAAAAAATTTTCGTTATGTACTTTAAAACAGCTTATTATTGCGCCACCATTTAAGTTTTGTTCCTTAAACGTGTTTATAAGCTGCTCAACAGATGAGTCATTCGTTTTTATTTTTTTCAAAAGTTCCTGCTTTCCATCTCATAACGCTCACTACTCTCTATTAAAAATTTATTTTTTCATTATTATAGTACTTACTTTAACATCGGCCTTACTACTCTACATTCTTCACTATTAGGTTCTTTTGCGAGTATAGGCGGCCTTTCATCCTCTTCTTCTAAAATCATTTCAAATACTTCTGTTTTTTCTTGTAATATGTTGGATTCACTATCTTTAGTAGGCTGTTTGCTCGTTTCAGTTTTCTTTGTTACTTCACCAAGTCTTTGTCCGATTTCTTCTGCTTTGGCAGGTTCATTCGTAACGTAGTATTCTTGGTTCTCCCATACTAACATAGGTGGCACTTGTTCTCGTTTGTTACATATTATATAAGTAATACTAGCTACAAGTAGTAAACATGTTAATAAAAAGAAGATAGCTTTTTTATTCATATACTATTCTCCTTATCTATCATTTTATTGTATTATATAATAAAAGATATAGATAGAAAATGGATTTTATGGTAATTTTTAGTTTTATTTTCAAAAAGAAAAACCTTACAAAAGTAAGGTTCCATTTTTAAATTCTATAGTGACTGATTTATTAAAACGATCATTACGATAATCGCTATAAACATAACAACTAAACAGCCGATCATTTTATAAAATCCTCGTTTCGTTAACGTTCCGCCTTGAACGTCTTTACGAATAAATAAGAATACCGCTAAAAATAATACAAGCCCCATGCCAAAAGCGTACATCATTTGCATATGTTAATCTTCCTTTCTCTATTACATCTTAATATCTTTTCGATAAAACAACAAACGATATAAAAACTGTACTCATCGTGAGTGCCATAAGTATGTTCAATAGTTCAGTAGCAGATAGTGTAAGTATTTTTAAGTTTAAGCCGATAGAGAAAAGAAGATAATATGCGGTTAGTGCAAAAAAGGTCACGAACATCCCTTTATAACGAATAAGCTTCATTCGCTCGTCTTTTTCTTTAAATTGTGGGTGCAAGTAACTTAGGCAGAAACTCATAATCATCATCCCAAGCAATGGATAAGTTATAGCTGGCGGTGCAGAATGCGTCATTATACCTGTTAATATCATAAATCCACTCATAAATAGAAAAATAATCCCCATAATTACAAAGTACTTTTGTGAATAATTCATCCTTTCTCCTCCTCTTCTTTTCCCTCATAAATAAATACATGTTCTATCGTTGTCTGAAATGTTTTTGCAATTTCAAATGCTAACGGAAGTGACGGATCGTATTTCCCTTTTTCAATTGAGATAATGGTTTGTCTGGAAACTCCAAGTTTCTCAGCCAATTTTTCTTGAGATAGTCCAAGTTTTTTTCGATATTCGACCATTTTATTTTCCAAGGAAATTTCTCCCTCCTTCCTTATACCGAGTATATACGTAAAGGAAACTTTACGTCAAGGTTCCTTTACATTCATTTCGTTTATTTTTCATTCTATTTATATAGAAGAAACTTTTTCAAATTCAGCACGTCTATTTTGAAATGAAACATGGAACAATGTATATAGCCGTTACTATATCTCCTCCCCGTTTTTATGAAAATTTAATATCTCCATATTTGTTTTATCCTTTTAAAATGTTTCATTCTGCTCTTTATCGAGTGAAATGCGCTATTGTTTTTACGTTGTTTTTCGCCATATTTATAGAAACTAACGGTTTATGAAGCATTTTTTATGTATAGCCACTTTTTTTGTAGAAATCCTTCATTTTCCTTTCGATATTTAACACTATCGAGATGAAGTTTATGGTAAATTCATAATTTTTTATTTTTTATACTATATTCCGTTATATTGTTGTATAATATCAATGAAAGCGCTTATTATTCCAATATACATAATTCGAACTAAACTTTATCGAAACATTCTGATAGTTATACTTATATTTAAATGCAACAATTATAGGTATTAATGTAGGTATACCAAATATATCCACCCCGTTTTCCCGTGAAATTACTTTATAACATGAAAGATTAACTTGGGTGATAAGTTATTGTGAATGTTTTTTTACAAAACAGATAAGTAATAGTGTTTGGTATTATGTAAATTATTGTAATAACATAAGAGTAAAGAAAAACATTTACATTGATTATTGGTTCATCAATTATTGAAAAGAGCAAAATGCACCTTTTTGTATGGAAAAAGGATTATATGCATTGGGAGGTTTAAACAAATGACGAGGAAGAATACAACGACAAACCCTTGGGCCAAGTTCCATGGTCCGAACCTTGGTTATGTTATTGAACAGTATGATCTTTACGTAACTGGAGCAGGTTCTGTTGATCCGGAATTACAAGAGCTTTTTGAAATTTTTGGAGCTCCTTCGTTTCAAGATGATGTCGTAACAGGGGACAACACAGCAACACATTTTTCTCCTCAAAACACAGGGAACATTGAAAAGATTCTTAAAGTCGTTCAACTTGTTGAACAGATTCGTTCTTTCGGGCATACATTGGCTCACATTAATCCGATGGAAGATGCTGCAAACGGACAATCTCTTATCGAGAAAACAATGAACGAACTGAGCGATGCTGACTTGAAAGCGATTCCAGCAAAAACAGTATGGCAAGATGCACCAGAGGGTATTCACACTGCACTTGATGTAATTCATAGATTAAAAGACGTTTATACAAAATCTTTAGCTTATGAATTCTCACATATACAAGATAGTGAAGAACGCGCGTGGTTGCATCAAATGGTGGAATCAAATTCATTGCGTCAACCATTATCAAATAAAAAACGAACTGCTCTTTTAAAACGTTTAACTGCTGTTGAAGGTTTCGAGCAATTCTTGCATAAAACATTCGTTGGTCAAAAACGTTTCTCAATAGAGGGCGTTGATATGCTTGTACCTGTACTAGATGAAATTGTTTCTGAAGGTGCTAAAGACGGCGTAGAAGATGTCATGATTGGTATGGCTCACCGTGGTCGTCTAAGCGTACTCGCTCACGTATTAGAAAAGCCATATAATCACATGTTTGCAGAATTCAAACATGCAAAAATAGAAGGTGCAGTGGCAAATGCTGGCTGGACTGGCGACGTGAAATACCATTTAGGTAGAGAACAAGTCGTTGGTAATGAAGAAGTTAGCACTCGTGTTACATTAGCAAATAACCCGAGTCATCTTGAGTTCGTTAATCCTGTTGTTGAAGGTTTCGCACGTGCTGCTCAAGAGAATCGTAAAAAATCTGGTCTTCCAGAACAAGATACTACAAAATCATTCGTAATTTTAGTTCATGGTGATGCTGCATTCCCTGGTCAAGGTGTTGTGTCTGAGACACTCAACTTAAGTAGATTGAATGCGTACCAAACTGGCGGAACTATTCATGTTATCGCAAATAATGCAGTCGGCTTTACGACTGATAGCTATGATTCTCGTTCTACTAAATATTCAAGCGACCTTGCAAAAGGTTTCGATATTCCGATTGTTCACGTGAATGCTGATGATCCGGAAGCTTGTCTTGCTGCTGCAAACCTTGCGATCCAATATCGTACGCTGTTCAAAAAGGACTTCTTAATCGATTTAATCGGTTACCGCCGATATGGTCATAACGAAATGGATGATCCAGCAGTTACGCAACCACAAGTGTACAAAAAAATTAAAAATCACCCAACTGTAAGAGCAATTTATGCAGATCAATTACAATCTGCTGGCGTTCTGAATGCAGATGAGGTTGAAACAATTACTCAGTTTATACAAGAGGAATTAAAGGCTGAATACGCACAAGTGCCACCAGCTGATACGAGTGCTGCAACAATTCACGTTAAAGTTCCAGAGGTTGTTGCAAAAGGAATCCAGCCGATTGACACTGGTGTTTCAATTGAATCACTTCGTGCAATTAATGAAGGACTATTATCTTGGCCTGAAGGCTTTAACGTATATCCAAAAGTGAAGAAAATTCTTGAGCGCCGTAAAGATGCTCTTGAAGAGAACGGTAAAATTGAATGGGCACTTGCTGAATCGTTAGCATTCGCTTCAATTTTGCAAGAAGGTACGCCAATTCGTTTAACTGGTCAAGATTCACAGCGTGGTACATTCGCGCACCGTCATATCGTATTACACGATACTGATACAAACGAAACATATTCACCATTACACCGTTTACCGAACATTAACGCATCATTCTCTGTTCATAACAGTCCGTTATCAGAAGCTGCTGTTGTTGGTTACGAATATGGTTACAACGTATTTGCTCCAGAAACTCTTGTTATGTGGGAAGCTCAATACGGTGACTTCTCAAATACTGCGCAAGCATTATTTGATCAATATGTTTCAGCAGGAAGAGCAAAATGGGGTCAAAAATCTGGTTTAGTTCTTCTATTACCACACGGTTATGAAGGTCAAGGGCCAGAGCACTCTAGTGCACGTCCAGAGCGTTTCTTACAATTAGCTGCTGAGAACAACTGGACAGTTGCAAACTTAACGAGCGCGGCACAATACTTCCATATTTTACGTCGTCAAGCATCTATCTTAGGAACAGAAGCTGTTCGACCGTTAGTGCTTATGACGCCAAAGAGTTTATTACGTCATCCACTTACGCTTTCAACTGCTAGTCAGTTAAGCGAAGGACGTTTCCAATCTGCTTTAGAACAAGAAAACCTTGGTGCGAAACCAAACAAAGTAAAACGTCTTGTTTTAAGTACAGGTAAAATGGCAATTGACTTAGCAGCAGAAATCGAAAGTGGTAAGCATGAGTACAGCCTAGATGAAGTTCATATGGTTCGTATCGAGCAGTTGTACCCATTCCCTGCTGAAAAAGTTCAATCTATTATTAAACGCTTTAAAAACTTAGAAGAAATCATTTGGGTTCAAGAAGAACCTCGTAATATGGGCGCATGGCATTACATGGCTCCAATTCTGTTCGAACTAGCTGGGGATAAAGTGAAAACAGGTTACATTGGGCGCCCGGATCGTTCTAGCCCATCTGGTGGCGATCCATTCGCTCACAAAGCTGAGCAAGAATTAATCGTTGCACACGCTTTAGATGTGAAGTACAACTTCCGTCAAGATAAACAAGAAATTGAAGTTTTCAGCAACTGAAAGTAACAATGAGTTTTTCAGGCTTGGCTATGGCAGATAGTCTGCCACAGCCAGGCTAACAAATGGAGATTACCGAAGATTAAAGAAGACAAAACACACCGTTAGGCAAATAAGGGGAGGACATTTAAAATGATCGAAATTAAAGTACCTGAGCTTGCAGAATCTATTTCAGAAGGAACTATTTCACAATGGCTTATCAACGTAGGCGACAAAGTTGAGAAAGGTGGCAGCGTTGTTGAGCTTGAGACTGACAAAGTCAATGTAGAAATCATTGCAGAGGATTCAGGTATTGTATCGAAGTTACTAGGCGAACCTGGGGATACAGTTGAAGTTGGCGCTACTATCGCAATTTTAGATGCAAACGGCGCAGGAGTTGCAGTAAGTACACCAGCACCACCTGCTGAGCAACCAAAACAAGAAACTACTGAAGCACCTAAAGCAGCAGCTCCAAGTGCTGAACAAAATAAAGCGTTACAAGGTTTACCAAATACAAATCGTCCTATCGCATCACCAGCTGCTCGCAAAATGGCTCGTGAATTAGGAATCGACTTAAACGACGTACGCAGCACAGATCCACTTGGACGTGTGAGACCACATGATGTACAAGCTCACGCTGCAGCGCCAAAAGAAGCACCAGCTGCTCCAAAAAGTCCAGCTCCTGCTCCAGTTGCAAAAACTGAATTCGAAAAACCAGTTGAGCGTGTGAAAATGTCCCGCCGCCGTCAAACAATTGCTAAACGTCTTGTAGAAGTTCAACAAACATCTGCAATGTTAACTACATTTAACGAAGTTGATATGAGTGCAATCATGGAATTACGTAAAGAACGCAAAGATGCTTTCGAGAAAAAACATGATGTACGTCTTGGCTTTATGTCATTCTTCACAAAAGCAGTTGTTGCAGCATTAAAACAGTTCCCATTATTAAATGCTGAAATTCAAGGCGATGAGCTTATCATTAAAAAATTCTATGATATCGGTATTGCAGTAGCAGCTCCAGATGGATTAGTTGTTCCAGTTGTACGCGATGCTAATCAATTGAACTTCGCTGAAATTGAAAGCGAGATTCGTAATTTAGGTCTGAAAGCACGCGATAATAAACTTTCATTAAAAGAGCTACAAGGTGGTACATTTACAATTACAAACGGTGGTGTGTTCGGTTCTCTAATGTCTACACCAATCCTAAATAGTCCACAAGTAGGTATTCTAGGGATGCATAAAATCCAAGTACGTCCAGTTGCGATCGATAACGAGCGTATGGAAAACCGTCCAATGATGTACCTTGCACTATCTTACGATCACCGTATTGTTGATGGTAAAGAAGCGGTTAGCTTCCTTGTTGCTGTTAAAGATATGCTTGAAGATCCAAAATCATTATTATTAGAAGGTTGATAGATTATTAATCTATTAAAGGCTGTAGAATGAATCATTCTACAGCCTTTTTTCATTATGTTCATATGGGACAAATCACACTACATAGACTAACAATGTATGCCTAAAACGTAAGGGGGATAAACATGAATAACCTTCCAGTTCATGCAAAACTTAAAGCAAATAAGGATACTTTCTTCCTCCCCGATTCAAACGGGGGTGTTTACTTTCGAAATAACTCCAGTTCATTCCGTATGGATGGTGATGGAATTTATGACTGGATTGAGAAATTAATGCCTATGTTTAACGGTAATCATTCTTTGACAGAAATAACCGATGGTCTCCCTCTCCCCTATCAAAATCGTGTATTTGAAATTGGAGAGATTTTATATGAAAATGGTTTCATTCGTGATGTAAGCCAAGATGCTCCCCACGAATTAAACAGTGCATTACTCGACAGATATGCTTCGCAAATTGAGTTTTTAGAAGCTGATTCCCATTCAGGCGCTTTAAAATTCGAAACGTACCGCGCAGCAAATGTGCTTATAATTGGTTCTGGCGATATGCTTACTTCCCTAGTTTCTTCTTTATTAGAATCTGGTTTACCTACATTCCATTATCTTGTTACAGATCGTGCTGAAACAAACTACGATCGAATTCATGAACTAAGCGAACGTGCATATGCAAATGATGACAATGTACTTATTCAAGAAATAGATATTACAATTGATCGCCCTTTACATGAAGTATTCGAGCCTTTCGACTGGATTTTATACGTTTCCCAAAATGGAGATATTGAAAGTTTAAGAGCAATCCATACTATTTGTAGAGAGTTTAAGAAAAATTTCATACCAGCTATTTGCTTATCAAGAATTGGTTTAGCTGGACCCGTCGTAACCACAGACCGTGAGGAATGCTGGGAATCAGCTTGGCATCGTCTACACGAAAATACTTTACAAAGTGAAAATCCACCTGAACCTTTCTCACCAATTGCATCTGCAATGTTAGCAAATGTTATCGTTTTTGAGTTATTTAAACATGTCGCTGAAGATTCACATAGGCAGCATAATCCTCAATTCTTTTTATTAAACTTGGAAACACTTGAAGGAAAGTGGCACCCTTTCATAAAACATCTTCTCGCAACCGATGAAATCTTTACAATTGATACGGTGCAAAATCTTCAAGAAAACCTTGCCCAACGTTCCGGACAATATACTTCAACTGAACTTTTTCGTTTTTTTGATACGTTAACTTCTAAAGAAGCTGGCATATTCCACATGTGGGATGAACAAGATTTACACCAATTGCCTTTATCACAGTGCAATATTCAAGTTGCAAATCCATTATCAGACGGACCTACCTCTCCCCTTCCTACTATAACTTGCGGTGGATTAACTCATAATGAAGCACGCCGCGAAGCTGGTTTAACAGGAGTTGAAACATATGTAGCTGAAATGATTCATCGTCTTATCCCCGAACATACTGATATCGGTATTGGTGCTGGGGAAACGATGACAGAAGGTGTATACCGAGCACTCCAAAAACATTTAAATAATAAGCTATATGAACGCCAATCACATATGCTAGAAGAGATTACAGAGCTTTATTTAACCGAAATTCATGATAAACATTGTAGGTTTTACTACGATGCTCTCTCTACAATTCATGAAATACCTAAAGTAGGAATGAGTGAGGAGTTACTTGGTTTTCCTGTCGTTTGGATCGGTATTAATGATAGATGGTATGGTGCGGCAAATATTAATATAACACTCGCATTAAGAAATGCTCTGCAACAAGCACTCCTTCATATTCAAAATGAAGAGATTCCTTATAAAGCTAATATGTTACCGGAATCATCCATTGTTTTATATAGCACGGATTCTGTTAGAGTAGCAATACAAGAAGAGGAAGAAATTCCAGGCGTACAGTCTTTACAAGTTTCTTTGCAAAATTTAGCGGAAAACAACTTGTATCCATTCGTTTTTGATTTAGCTATTGAGTCATTTTTAAGAGACAGCTTAGACGGTGTATATGGAGTATTAATTGCAAAGGAGGATGACCAATGACTCAAAACATACTACTTATAGGAGATGGCCTACTCACAGACTATGTACATGAGCAATTGTGTAAGCAATATTCACTCATCCGCCAGCATACAATTACAGAAGCTCTCCCTGAAAACATTCATCTTGCTCTCGTTTTACATGACGGGTCTCCTTCTTCCGTACATCATGATGCTGAGCTTATCTTTCGCTCAAATAATATTCCGTGGCTTCGCGCGTTTACTTCGTTTGGTGAAGGTATTATCGGTCCTTACGTGAAGCCTCTTACAACTGGATGTTCCCACTGCGCTGATGGACGCCGGTTTATAGCTGGCTTTGATCAAAGAGAAATGTGGGAACTACAACGAAAATATGCATTAAAAGCAGAGAACGTGACGAGGCGTGATGTACGCGCCACCCAAAATGGAATGTTACAAATGTGCCAGCTCATTCATGCTGAAACAGAGAAAATATTAGCTCATGGATATTCTTCTTTAGAAAACGAACTCATTTTACTGGACTTACAAACGTTACAATGTACCCGGAATTCGTTTCTTCCAGACCCTCTCTGTCCGGTATGCAGCAATTTGCCTGACGATACAGCAGATGCAGCGCAAATTTCTTTACAACCAAGTTTGAAAACGAGTACTGAAACGTATCGCTGTCGTTCCATTCATGAGCTAAACACATTTTTAACGAGAGACTATTTAGATTACCGGACTGGTATTTTAAACGGCCAAATGCAACATTCTTTATTACCGTTTGCTGATGTCATTATAAACATGCCGTTACTGTTTGGAAATGAAGGTGTCGCGGGCCGGACTCATTCATTTGCACTTAGTGAAGCAACCGCTATTTTAGAAGGGTTAGAACGCTATTGCGGTATGTCGCCTCGTGGAAAAAAAACAAATGTACATGGCAGTTTTCGTGAGCTAGAAGATGTTGCACTGAATCCCCTCACACTTGGTGTACATACAAATGGACATTACAATCGTGATAGTTTTCCATTTAAGCCGTTTGATCCTGATTATGAGCAAAACTGGGTATGGGGATATTCTTTATTACAAAGCAGGCCCCTTCTAGTTCCAGAATCAATCGCTTATTATAGCCTTGGTCATAGAGATGCTTTCGTGTATGAAACATCAAATGGATGTGCCATTGGTGGTAGTTTAGAAGAAGCAATTTTTCACGGCATTTTAGAAATTGTAGAGCGTGACGCCTTTTTGCTCACTTGGTATGCCGAATTACCTCTTCCCCGTCTCGATCTTAGTTCAGCCAATGATACTGAATTGCAATTAATGATTGAACGCTTACGCACAATTACTGGATATGAATTATACGTTTTCAACGCGACGATGGAACATGGTATTCCGAGCATATGGGTCATTGCGAAAAATACAAGGCAAGATGGTATGAATCTCGTCTGTGCTGGCGGCGCACATATGGAGCCAATTCGAGCTGTAAAAAATGCAATTCATGAAATAGCGGGCATGTTACTTATAACAGATGAAGAGCTTGAACAAAAAAGAGAGAAATATGAAAACTGTTTACAAGATCCATATCTTGTTTCGCAAATGGAAGACCATAGTATGCTGTATGGATTGAAAGAAGCGGAAGAGCGTCTTCACTTCCTTTTACGTGATGATGCTCCGGTGCAAACGTTCCAAGAAATGAATGCATTACAATCATTTGATATGGATTTAACATCTGATCTTCATCAACTTTTAAACAGGTTACATCAATCTGGACTTGAAGTAATTGTTGTAGATCAAACGGTCCCCCTTATAGAAAAGAACGGCTTACATTGTGTAAAAGTAATTATTCCAGGCATGTTACCGATGACGTTCGGTCACCATCTCACTCGGGTTACAGGACTGGATAGAGTGTATACCGTACCGATGACACTTGGATATTGGGCTGAGCCTTTAACGAATGAAAGTTTAAATCCACATCCGCATCCGTTTCCATAATTCATAGTGAGGGGGAAATTTGATGCAACCTGATACTTTTTTACATCATCTCCATTTTTCTATTAATGAAATTATGTCGTCCGATAAAGAGATTAACTGGGAAGACGCACCACTTCCTTATAAATTATATCGAAATTTACCAGTCATCCCTCTCTCTTTAGAAATCCCATTAACTTTGCGAAATTCTTCTACTAAACCTAACTTAGAGGAAATCGGTCATTATCTTTGGTACTCATTTGGTTTAACACAATTATGTCAGCCTACTACTAACCTAGAAAATAATAAAACAACGACTCTATTCCGAAGATTCATCCCTTCTGGGGGTGCTTTATATCCAAATGAATTATATATGTATTTAAAAATTGATCATTATCCAGACGGCATTTACCATTACGACGCCGCGCACCACCGTCTTATCTTACTTCGTGAAGGAAATTTTGATTCTTATCTTGCAGAAGCACTCGGCAATCGTTGTAACATACATTCTTGTTTTGGTGCTGCATTTGTATCCACTATGTTTTGGAAAAACTTCTTTAAATACAATAACTTTTCGTATCGTCTGCAAGGATTAGATAGTGGTGTTCTAATCGGTCAATTACTTGAATGCGCAAAACAATTCGGCTATACAAATGGTGTATATTTTCAGTTTCTAGATCGGGCAATGAATCATTTACTTGGACTGTCAGAAGGTGAAGAAAGTGTGTATGCTGTTATTCCTTTAAGTACAGAACCGAATACAGATTGGTTTCACGATAATCATCACGAAAATAAAACTATTACTTCTCATGACTTGTTGCAACAAATCCCGCCGTTAGCACATGAGCATTTCGTTCGTTCAAAACATGTAGATGACTATCCGATGATAAAAAAAATAAACGCGTCATCTATGATTGAATCAACAGAACACTTCCAAACATTTACCTGTGAAGAACGACAACAATATAGTGCACACGCTATGCAGTTACCTAAAGTGGAACGTTTATCATATGATTTTTTACACCTTTGTAAAAAACGATATTCACCTGATTCTGACTTCATTTTAACGAAATGGGATGCAGCCGAGCTCGCTACTTTACTACAAGAAGCGAGCCTCTCCTTCCCTTATTACAACGACCTTGATGGCAAATATTTAAATGAAAACGCACGAGTCTCACTATATGGATGTTTTTATAACGTAAAAGACATAGAAAACGGCGCTTACGCTTATAACAGTAGGACACATTCCATACAGCCACTTCGGTACGGAAACCTTCGTTATTCTCTGCAATCTAGTATGACGATGGATAACGTAAACCTTTTTCAAGTACCACTTTGTCTACATGTAATCGGAAATAAAGATTACTATAAAAATAAATTAGGTTATAGAGGATATCGCATTCATCAAATGGAAGCTGGCATGCTCGTTCATAAACTCGTTTTAGCTGCGACCGCTATGGGGATGGGCGGGCATCCGTTACTAAGTTTTGATACAAATTCATGCGATCAATTGTACGGGATTGATGCCGGAAATGAAACTTCACTCATTCAAATTCCGGTTGGGGCGTATCGAGCGCGAAATTGGCTAAAAGGGTCCTTGCATAATTAGAAGCACGCCGATTAATGGCGTGCTTTTTTTAAAGGAGTTAAATTATTAAAAGCGAAATAAATACATATTCTTATATAAAAGGAGAGTTTGAATTGAGTATTTTACAAAGATTAATCGAGCAAGCGAAAAATCCTCGCGGGACAATTGGTTCCTCTATGCTTTGCATTATGAATGCTGCGCATACGAGACTAACAAATTGGGCTTTACAAAAAATACATATACGTGAAAATGCAGTTATTTTAGATATTGGTTGTGGGGGTGGTAAAACCATACAGACTCTTTCAAAACGAACTCCGCTTGGGAAAATATACGGGATCGACTACTCCAATCAAGCTGTTGAAAACTCAAAGAAAGCAAATATGAAGGATGTCAAAGCAGCGAAAGTAATTATTCATCAAGCAAGTGTTTCTTCTATTCCCTATCATACGAACTTCTTCGATCTCATAACCGCTTTTCAAACACACTACTTTTGGTCTGATGTAGAACAAGATATAAAAGAAATATTTCGCGTCCTACAACCGAACGGATCCTTTTTATTAGTGGCTGAAACTTTCAAAATTCAATATCATATGGAGAAATTTAAGACGACCGAAGAATTAGTAAACCTATTTTATAAAACAGGATTTACAAGCGTGAAATGTTATGAAGAAAGAGGATGCCTTTGTTTAATAGGAAATAAGTAAAAAAGCAGACCTTTCAAGGCCTGCTTTTTCACTAGATTACTTTAAAAATACTCTTAATTTGTCTAGCAAATAACCAATTTTTCGTACCGTAGTTATCATTTAAACTATCTAAATTGATAGATTGTCCGTTAGCAAACTGTAATTCTAACGTTGTATTTTTATCGTTTGTTTTTAAGTTGCTATTTGTAATATCATCATACTTTAATTTTTCAATCTTAATATACTCTTCCTTCTCTTCTCCGATAACGACGTGATCTTGGAAGAAGAAGAATACTTCTACTTTCTTACCGAAACAAAATACGTTTTTCGTATAAATTAATGTCGCGTTATCAAGTCCGACACATACTTCTTTCATCTCTTCAACAACGTTTCCTAAGTCTTCTTCGTGTCTTGCATTTGATTCAGCAATCCATTCTTCGATTGTATTCATGTTAATTGCCATACTGTGCCCCCTGGTTCGTTCATTGCTTTATTAAAAAATAAATACTATATGACAATATAAGCGATACGCACTATGTTTTCAAGGGTGAACGGTATATTCACAATAAAGTGAAACTTTATTTATTCCCCTTTCACAAAAAAAATAGCACTTTAAAAAGTGCTATTCCGCTCTCCTTGCTGCTTGTTGAATTGGATCCCAAACGCTGTTATATGGTGGTGCGTAACTTAAGTCGACATCTTCTAAATCGTGAATACTCATTTTATTGAAAAGTGCCATTGCGATAACATCAATACGTTTATCTACGCCCTCTTCTCCAATTACTTGTCCGCCTAACAATTGTTTCGTATCGGCGTGATATAGTAATTTCAAGTGAAGTGGCGAAGCACTCGGGTAATAGCCCGCCATATTTGTTGAATCTACTTTGACCGTCTTATACGGGATGTTTAGCCCTTTCGCTTCTTTTTCATTTAAGCCTGTTCTTGCGAGCGTCAGATCCATAAATTTAATAATGCCCGTACCTAACGTACCTTTAAATGCCCTTCGTTTATCAACCATATTGAGTCCGGCAAGTCGCCCTTGTTTATTCGCAGTCGTTCCAAGCGGGATATGATCATGCATTTCCTTTATAACATGGTAATGCGTTGCACAATCACCAGCAGCGTATACGTCTTTCACATTCGTTTGCATATAAGCATTTACTTCAATTGCACCTTTATGGTTTTTACGTATATTTGTCCCCTCAAGAAAATCAGTATTTGACTGTACACCGACAGATACTAAAACGAGATCAGTTTTATACGTCCCTTTATCCGTCTCCAGTTGTTCTACTCTTTCTTTTCCTTTAAACGCTTTTACATTTTCATTTGTTAAAATTTCAATATTATGTTTATCTGCTTCTTTATGTATATATTCCGCCATATCCGCATCATAAATTGTGCCAATATGATCGTTTCTCTCAATCATTCTTACTTTCTTTCCTAGTTCTACAAATGTTTCTGCCATCTCTAGACCAATTGCACCGCCGCCAATAATCGTTACGTGCTCAACACCATTTGTTTGTAGCGTGTCTACTATACGCTCAGCATCCGGAATTGTTTTTAAAAGATGAACACCTTGTAAATCTTTACCTTCCCAATCCGGCATAACAGGGCGTACACCAGTCGCAATTAATAAACGGTCATATGAAAATTCAAATACATCTTTCGTCTTCGTATGTACTGCATACACAATTTTCTTTTCCGTATCTACTTTCGTTACTTCATGACGCACTTTCGCATCAATCCCATATTTATCACGAAACGTCTTTACATCGCGTGCAATTAACTTTTCAGTAGAGGCGATAACACCACTAATCACATACGGTAATCCGCACTGAGCGTATGAATAAATTTCACCTTTTTCTAACGTTACAACATTTGCCGTTTCATCGTTTCTAACAATTTGCATCGCTGCACTCATACCAGCTGCATCTCCGCCAATAATGACATAGTTCACTTTACCACTCCTTCTTTTTTACATACTCTTTACGTTTTCCATATTTTGTAGAAATAACACCTACTTCTATTGTAAAGAAAGAGAATTTCATCTTCAAATTTGGTGCACAAACATGCTTTACTAGGTAAGTGTCGTGTCTTATAAACAACATGTTTAATATGCTATAACAGCAACTATTGAAAGTAGGTGAAATATACATGTGCGCCGGCCTTCTCGTCCAGCTTCCAGAGGAACCGATAGAACCGAGACCAGCCCTCCCGCTTGAACAAGAGTTTACCGTTAGTGTAACTTTATACAGTGCACGTGCTTGGTTATCTGATAATGACACTTTCTCACAAACTATTTGGAAATCGACTCGCTTTGCTTCTGCCTCACACGCTCGCAAATCCATCTTCCCAGTTGGTACTGTTAAAATTGTAAATTTTTCTGAGGATACAATAACAGTTACTATATCCTCAGAATCAGACGATGCTCTCAAAATAATCGTCCCTCCTCGTTCCGAAGCTGCTTTAACGTCTAGTTCTTTATCTGATGTGCAAGCAAGTACATCAGGAGGAGCAAGCAAAGTCACATTCCTCTTTCATATCTTTTTCTCAAGGGATCCTGGTCCAGCTAAATAATCATAAAATGAAACTTTAGTCAGTAGGGTTATTGCCCACACCAATCGGGCAGTTATCTCCCACCTACCTTCCTCTCATTCGGCGAATTTTGAAATGGGAGTCTTACTGCCCGCAAATAAAGGGATAAAAAAAGGTACAGTTATGCACTGTACCTTTTTCACACGCTCTATTCTCTTGATTTAATCAGTTCAACATTATAAGATTCCACACTCGTTAACGTTCCTGTAAAATACGGATTTTCTCTATACCAAGACTGTTTTGAAAAATACGCTTGCATATCTTTCGTTTGAAACATATGTCCATGTCTTGCGTATATTTCGTTTCTTGCTATTTTCAATTGTTCTTTCGATAAATATGTTAAGTCCGTACTTGTTAATTTTCGAATATCACTATCAGGGAAGATGAAACCATTATATACATAATGAGTCGTAGGCGGTGGAGTAACATTGTAAACAACTGTTTTTTCTATACCTTTCTTTTGGAATGGAAGATTATAAGCCGACAGTGCCGTTACCGTTTCTACCTTTGTCGTTTCCCTTCCGTTTTCTCCATTTCGTTCTAAATAAATCGCCGCACTTCCATCGGTCGCTACCGGTCCCCACTTAATTTCTTCTCCGGTCAACGCTGTAACTGGCTTTTGATTCACGTACAATGTTGCACCAGGCGCATTCGTTTGAACTGTAATATATTGCCCTTGCAACGTTAAATCTACCGTTACATTATTTTGATTTTGTTTTATAAGTACAGCCTTTTCCTCTCGTGATAGTTTTACATAGTCATTTTTATATTCCGCTTGAAACACTTGAGTTCCTGGAAGAAACGGTCCATATTGCTTCTCAAACTTTTTGTCATTTGTCTTATCAATTTCCTTTCCGTTCATTTTTAAAGATGTACCTTTTTCATTTGAAAGCAGCGTCGTATAATACGTCTTCGCTTTCAATTTATACCGATCAAATAAAAAGAAATACTTCCCGTCTTTCGTTAAAGAAAAATCTGCTCTTTCTATTCCATCCCCTTGTTTTTCACCTTGCCTCAAATATTCGTTCAATTCATTCACGTAAGATGGATTTTCTTTTATATATGAAAATAGAGGCGTTACACTCTCTCTTGTGACAATAACGGCTGGATCATCTGCCGTGGTGATCTCAGCTAATTTCTCCCCGTCCCTCTCTTGTAAAACAGTAATAATTCTCTCTACTTGCGATGATTGTGAGTAATATGAAGATCCATACGCATATAATCCGCCCAATACTATAATAAAAAATGTTAAAAGTGTAATTCCAATTATTGTCCCTTTGCTCATTTTCTGCTTCTTTACTACAGGATCCCGCCTCTTCGTCCCGCAGTTTTGACAAAATTGCACACTGTCTTCAAAATGAGTCCCGCACTTTGTGCATACATTCATCCGTTCAACCACCTTTTCGTTAGAAGCCTGTTAATCCCCCGATAAAGGTTTGGATTATCGTTTTAATGTAAGACCAAAACACGATAAACGTTGCAATTCCGATTAAAACATTTGCGATAATAAGTGTGTAAACAGGATCTACTCCGCCGTTGTCTAGTTTTAATATAGCTACAATTATACTAATTCCCATATACGTTGTAGCCAGCCCTAATAAGATTGGTAAAAAAAAGATCAATAGGAAACTAAATAGAAAAGAAAGAACTAGTATAGCAATAGCTGGCGTCGCTATCGTCCCCCATATACCGAATGCTTCAAGAAAAGAAAAAGATGATTTCATCATCTTACCACTTACAAAAATAATAAATCCGACAAATAAAGTTGAAATTAATAAAAAGAAAAAGACCATTACAGATTCTCCAAAGAAAGTAGGAGTAGCTATATCTGGCACTAATGTCCTCGTAACAGTCGCCGCTGCGCTCATCATTCTATAAAAAATACACGCTCCTAAAAAACAAATAAGCACAAGACTTACAATTCCATTTCGCACTTCAATATTTCCACTTTCCATAATGGCCGATGGTGATTTAAAAGCATTTTTAAAGAACTGAAAATAGCCACTTGCAAATTGTTTCGCTTGCTCTACCGTTTCATTCGGACGAGTTTCCTTTACTCGTGCCGGGCGCGATAGCTGCCCTTCTTCCTGCCCACCACTCGCTACCACTTCTTCCGTTAACGAATGTCCACAATTCCCACAAAACCTTGCTTCCGCTGCATTTTCAGTATGACATGCCGGACATTTCATTCTCTCATCCCTCCTTAAGCATATACCTTATAGGGTGTTACAAATTCAATATATGACTTTGTACATAAAACATGACTACAAGAAAAAGAATATGAAATCCTTCTTTTAAACGAAACTATGTATGCTAGTATTATAGAAAAATAATGGTATTATGAAACAGAGCAAATAAAGTGAAACTTTAAACAGATTGGATGAAGACAGTGGAATTTGTAAACTCGATTTTTCAAACACTCCTTACAAGCGTGATCCAATTATTTTCTTTAATTGGTGTCATCATTGTAATTGGATTTATATTAGGTTATTTAGAATCTCTCACACGAACGTATTGGTCGAGAGCTTTTGGTAGGAAGGGATTTCTTTTAACTGCATGGATCGGTGTTCCCGTTCATGAGCTTGGACATGCAATTATGTGTCTATTATTCCGCCATAAAATTGTAGCAACTCAGTTCTTCCCGACAGATACAAGTCAAGGAGCTTTAGGTTACGTCCAACATCAATACAATCAAAAAAGCGTATATCAACGGATCGGTAATTTCTTTATCGGCATCGGTCCTATTATTTCTGGTATTACTGCCTTAATACTTTTAATGCGCTATTTCGTACCAGAGTCATATTATTTATTTAATACGAATCTGGAAAAAACTGTTGCATCGACTTCTATTAACTTAGACATGATCCAAAACATGCTACTATCGACGTTTGTATTATTGAAAAGCTTATTTACATTTAACAATTTATTGAATCCTTCATTTTGGTTATTTTTATTTATCGCCATTTGTATTTCTGCACATATCGCTTTAAGTAAACCAGACATTAAAGGATCAATAGACGGTGTTATCGTCATGTTTATCATGTTATTTTTATTCAATATAATTGCAGGACTTTTTCAGTACGATAGTAACCAACTCATCGGAAAAATGATGAAGTATAATATGTATCTCATTGCGTTTTCTAGTGTGGCGCTTCTTTTCTCTTGTATTTCTACACTTGTGAGTTTTGTGTTTTATAAAATAAGAGGAGGGCGTTCATTGTGAACGCCCTCTTCCCATCAATTATTTCTCTTATAATCACAATGCTCAACCGGAACACGAGCATGCCCTTCTTCATCGGTACACCATGACTGTGACTGAAAGGCAAGAAAAATACCAATCCACTCTTCCTTCTTCTCAAAGTGAATCAATATCCCACCGTCTTGCCATTTGCCATCATCACCTTGCCATTTCTCTACATTCCCTTGATTCATATGAATATCGTGTATACCGTTTCCAGGTGTAAAGTGAAAATACGAATCCGGAACCTTTTCTTCCGGTCCCCACCTTTCACCAAACGCATAAATAATCGCCTTTTCTTCTATTGCTCGCTTTATATAACGCTCTATCTTTTCATTTAAATCATTATCAACTCCTGCTTTTTCAGCAGGTAAAGGAATCATTTGCTTGGAATCAAATAAATTACCTCTTACATAATCTAAAGCTACTTTCGGTTCATTATTTTTTATTTCTGTAAAACCGAACGGTAATGTCGGTAAAATATGAATCGCCTCTGATCGAATATCGTCGCTCGCAAAATATAAAACTTCCGATGGATAACTTTGCGATTTCACGTTAATTGCAATGCGATAATCTACTCCTGCTTCACCTTGTAAATGAACTTGATAATGAGGTGTTTTGCCTTTTCCAATCTTAGATTGTATAACTGTACCTTTTAATACACCGTAGTTTTTTAAGGGCATACCTTTCATCTCCTATTCATTTAGTAGAAGCTTTTCATATTTAAAACATTATCCAGTCATAAAGAAAATCCTCCTATGTTAGGAGGATTTTTAATTTCTCAATATATACCAAAAGAAAACTTCCACTACTACAAGTAACACCGCACCAAAAATCATTAACGTCGTCTTCTTTAATAGTTCATTTTCACGATACGGGATATTGCATAAATACGCGCCTAGTGTAATCCGTGATGGACAAGCGATTGTCGCTACTGATGATGCGGTGTTTTGGAGCGTCGTGACGTATTGCCACGGGAGTGCTACGTTTTGGGCTGTTTGCATTTGTAGCTTTATAAACATCGCATTTGATCCTGCGTTACTACCAGTTAAAAAACCGCCAATTCCGCCTATGAATGGAGCAACGAAAACGAAAAAGGTACCAAAGGTTTCACCAGCTGTTTTTGCGAGTAATGAATGCATACCAGATGCGCCCATTAGTTCTGAAATTGCAATAAACATCGTCGTTGTAATAGCGAAAGGAATCCATTGTTTTATCGTTTGCGAGAGTGATTGTTTAATAACATTAGATGGAATGCGGAAGAAAATAATTGTAAATAAACAAGTCATGGCGATCCAAAATCCTGGCGAATATAGTAACTCTAGTTTGTAAGAGTATGATTTTAAATCGAGAACTGCATATGACCTAAGAAAATCATGTAATGCTGGAACGAGGCGAGAAAGTAAAATACAAACTGTTAAGAATATATAAGGGCTAATAATTTTTATAATAGATACTTCTCTCTCTACAGCCGCAGCATGTTCTGTTATAAAGTCTTGCTCACTTTTGCCTTTTAATTTAATGATTAGAAAGCCAAATGTAATGGTAACGATAGAACTTAATATCCCTGCAAGTTCAACACTTACGTATGCGTTAGAAAGATAGATTCCGAGAGAAAATAATAGAAAGAATCCTACTCCTTCCTTACACTTTTCTATAACTGCCTGCCAGCCACCGACAACGTATAAAGAAAGGAAGATAAAATATGCGAAAATCGGGATGCTTAATAATGCTGTATTTGTACCAAGAGTTGTGAGCGGCATGTTAATAAGCTGAGAACCGATAATCGTACCCGTTGCCATCGCGCCCCATGAACTTGCAAGTAAACCGATAAACGATAGTAGCACAGCTTGAAACGGTTTATAACCGAGCGAAAGAAAAATAGGTGCTGCGACCATAAAACCAATTCCGAATCCACTTACTGATTCAATAAGTGGACAAATGCCAAAGCACATAAGAAGCATTTGTAGTAAGCGATCGTGCGTAACTTCTTCTAGAAAACGCGCTACTTGATCGATGTACCCCATTTTGTTCATGAGGTGAAATAAAAAAATACCGAAAAATAAAACGTATCCGACAATAAAACAAATTAACCAACCTTTAATCGTTGCGTGCACAGTTTCACTTATCCCTAATTGGAACGTTGGCGAAAGTAAAACGATTCCGACAGAAACGGCATAAGAAATTAATGAAGCCCTTAATGACGTTTGTTTAAACAAAAATAAACAAATAAAAATCATCATAATTGGGATAAGTGCCAACAATATGGCCATGCTATCATCTCTTTTCGTAAAAATTGCAATTTTTAACTATTATATAACAGATGTTATGATTTTCAATTATTTTTATAACAGATTTAAAAAAGGAGCCGCTTGGCTCCTTTTTTGAATAACTAATATTTTATCTTTTATCCTGAAAAACCGTCTGCTGTCCAATCATTTTTTCTAGTACAACAAACACAATATAAGCACATATTACTTGCAATACAATATTCCCAAGTTTTATTAATTCAAATGAATGGATCCATTGGAATAATTCACTTAATAATACAATCGAAACGATACTAAATAGTTCTATACTAACCGAAAATATACATACTTCTAAAATAGATTGCTCTTGTATTCGATTTAATTGGGAAAAGATGAATACATATCCTAAAAACAGAGCCATCAACTCTATTTTCGTCATGCTAATGAGCCAAGCGTATAATGGTACAGTTAAAAGAAGATATAATAGTTTACGTCTTAGCATGCCTTCTCACCCTCTAAGTTATAAGTATTTTCTGTATATTTTAACATTTATTACACAAAAGAAACAGAAGAGACTTAAGCCTCTTCTGTTTCTTTTACTGCATGTATTAACTCACAAATTTCTTCTCGCTTTTCATTTTCTAACAGCTCAATGACTTTACTTCCAACGACAACGCCGTCACATATTGTAATCATTTCTTCAATTTGCTCTCGTGTTGAAATACCGAATCCTGCGACTACTGGTAAGTGGACGTGTGCTTTTACTTTTTCTAAGTAACTACGAATCTCATCTTTAAAATTTTGACGTACTCCCGTTACACCCGCTACTGTAACGGCGTAGACGAATCCTTGTGATTCACTCGTAATTTTTTCGATTCGTTCAATAGGGCTCGTTACGGTAACGAGTGGAATTAAAGCGATATTCGCCACGCGAAGGAGCGGTGCAATAATGTCTTGTTCTTCATACGGTAAGTCTGGAACGATAATACCGTCCACCCCTGCTTCAAGACAGCTCTCAATGAAACGTTCCTTTCCGAATGCGAGTACTGGATTTAAATATGTCATAAGTACAAATGGAATTTGAACTTCTTGCCTCACCTCTATTAATGCTTGAAAAATACCTTTCAATGTTACACCGCTATCTAATGCTCTTTTTCCTGCCCTTTGAATAGTTGGACCGTCTGCGACTGGATCTGAAAATGGGATACCAATTTCAACGATGCTTGCTCCTGCTTCATCAAGAAAACGAATTCTTTCTTTTAACTTTTCAAGTCCACCATCTCCGCCCATTACATACGGAATAAATGCTTTCTTGCCATTTTCAAACGCTGCTATAATTTTTTCTACTCCCATTTTTTACACCTCTTCCATATAACGTTTTATACTCTCTACATCTTTATCACCGCGGCCGGATAAACAAATGACAAGTCCTTCGTCTTTCTTCATTTGCGGCGCTAGTTTTAAAGCGTATGCAACAGCATGTGAACTTTCTAATGCCGGGATAATCCCTTCTTTTTTCGTTAATAATTGAAATGCTTCTAACGCTTCTTCATCTGTAATGGAATGATAAGAAACGCGGCCAATATCTTTTAGCAAGCTATGTTCTGGCCCAACACCTGGGTAATCCAGCCCTGCCGAAATAGAGTGTGCTTCTTGAATTTGCCCTTCTTCATTTTGCAGAAGGTACATCATCGATCCGTGTAAAACACCGACACTTCCTTTCGTTAAAGTGGCTGCGTGCTTTTCTGTGTGAACACCTTTTCCAGCTGCTTCAACACCGTAAAGAGCAACTTCTTCATCGTGTACGAACGGATAAAACATTCCCATTGCATTACTACCACCGCCAATACAAGCAACGACTGCTTCTGGTAATTTCCCTTCTAACGCTTCGTATTGCTTTTTCGTTTCTTTCCCAATTACACTTTGGAAATCACGAACAATTTGCGGGAATGGATGTGGCCCGAGAACTGATCCCATAATGTAGTGCGTATCGTGTACATGTGAAACCCAGTAACGAAGCGCCTCGTTTACCGCATCTTTCAACGTGCCGCTACCTGCCGCTACGCTTTCTACTTTTGCTCCGAGTAATTCCATTCGAAACACGTTTAATTTTTGTCGTCTCACATCTTCTTCTCCCATGAAGATGACGCATTCTAAACCGAAAAGTGCACATACAGTAGCTGTTGCAACTCCGTGTTGTCCTGCTCCTGTTTCAGCGACAACTTTCTTCTTACCCATTCTTACCGCAAGAAGTGCTTGACCGATTGTATTGTTAATTTTATGAGCTCCCGTATGGTTCAAATCTTCACGTTTCAAATAAATCTTTGCTCCGCCGCAATACTTCGTCATATTTTCAGCGAAATAAAGCGGTGTTTCTCTTCCAACGTACGTTTGTAAATAATGATCTAATTCCTTTTGAAACGCTTCATCTTGCATCGCTTCTTTATATGCTTCTTCTAGTTCTAATACGGATTGCATTAACGTTTCTGGAACGTATCGTCCTCCGTATATACCGTAATGACCTTTTTCATCTGGATATGCGTAGTTCATTTTGAACACTCCTTCGCTTTTTTAATAAATTGTTTTATTTTCTTTAGATCTTTCTTTCCTTCTGTCTCTACTCCGCTGCTCACATCGATCATATATGGCTGAACGGTTCGAATTGCTTCTTCTATATTAAGGATGTTTAATCCGCCAGCTAATATCGTTTTCTCTCGCAACTCGTTTGGCATATGTGCGAGTAACTCCCATGAGAATGTCTTTCCGTTTCCTCCGTGGAACTTTTCTTTCGGGCTATCAAATAACAGATAATCTGTATCGTATTTTTTCGCACATTCAATATCTTTCTCTAAAGCTACTCCTACCGCTTTTATAGACGGAATATTCAATCTTGTAATTTGATGATTGTCTTCATCCCCATGTAGTTGCACATGCGTTAACCCGCACTCCTCTGCAATTTTCTGGATCACTTCGACTGATTCATTTACGAAAACACCTACCTTGAAAACGTGGGCTGGAATTTCCCCAATAATTTCTTTCGCTTGTCCTGGAGTGATTTTCCGTTTACTTTCTGCAAAAACAAATCCGATTGCATCTGCTCCGTATTCACACGCTCTTTTTGCTGTTTCCATATCAGTGATGCCGCAAATCTTCACTTTCATATACTCACCTTACAGTCTTCAAAAAAGGTACTAATAGAAGACGATGTCATAAGCGCTTCTCCGACTAACACGCCTTTTGCACCAGCTCGTTTGACGCGAATAATATCTTCTTTTGAATGAATACCACTTTCACTAATCCAAAGTAGGTTTTCCTCATTCAGTCGTTTTCCGAGCTTTTCAGTTTGGCTTAAATCTACTTCAAACGTTTTTAAATTACGGTTATTAATTCCGATAACGTGCGGATTTAATTCGATTGCAATTTCTAATTCCTGTTCATCATGAACTTCAACAATCGCTTCTAATCCCACTTCTAGTACGTAGTTATAAAGCTCTTTTAGCTTCTCTTTTGACAATGCTGCAACGATTAATAAAATTAAATCTGCACCAGCTTCATACGCCCTATCAATTTGAATCTTATCAATTATAAAATCTTTACATAAAAGCGGAATGTTACTTTCTGCTCTTGCCGTTTGTAAGTCGTGAAACGACCCTTTAAAAAATTGACCGTCTGTTAAAACCGAAACTGCTCCAGCACCGCATTCTTCATATGTTTTCACTTGTTTTGGCACATCAACGTGTAAATTAATATCGCCTTTTGATGGAGACGCTCGCTTTACCTCTGCTATTACAGTAAACTGCTCTAAAGCTTTTACAAGTGAGTGTGTTTTCCTTTTTTCTTTCACTGGTGAATATGTTTCATATAACTCCGCAACTTCTACTTTCTTTTGCTCTACAATTTTGTCTAAAATCGTCCCCATTTTAATTCACCCTTTCTAAATTTTCATGGCTTGCTGCAATTAATAAGTTTAGTTTGGCTAATGCTTTTCCAGAGTCAATGCTATGTGCCGCTAGTGTAATTCCTTCTTCAATCGTTTCTGCTCTTCCATTTGCGAAAAGGGCTAGACCTGCATTTAATAAAACAGTATCGCGATAGACACTCTTTTCTCCGCTTAATACTCCGAGCGTAATCTGTGCATTTTCTTTCGAATTCCCGCCCCTAATTTCTTCATTTTTCACTCTTGAAAAACCATACTTTTCTGGATCAATACTCATTTCTACTATTTCATTATCTTTTAAAACGACGACATGATTTTCTCCCTGTAATGATGCTTCATCTAAAAAGCCACTTCCGTTTACGACGAGCGCTTGTTTTCTGCCAAGTTTCTGCAATACTTCCGCTACTGGCAATAACATATCTCGCTTATAAATACCGACAAATTGTGTTTCTAAATTAACCGGATTCGTCAACGGTCCAATTAAGTTAAAAATCGTAGGAACGTTTAATTCTTTTCTTATTTTCATAATGCGTCTTAATGCTGGATGCATCGCTGGTGCGAATAAGAAGGCAATACCTACATTCTCTAATAAATAGTCAATCTCACCCGGCGTACAGCTTATGTTTACACCGAGTTCTTCTAATAAATCAGCACTTCCTGTTTTACTAGAAACAGCGCGGTTTCCATGTTTCGCAACCTTTACACCAGCTCCGGCAAGTACAAATGCCGATGTTGTACTAATATTGAATGTTTGCGCACCGTCACCACCCGTTCCGCAATTGTCCATCGCGCCTTTTATATGATTTGAAAACGGTAATGCCTTTTCGCGAAGAGCACGAACGAGACCGTATATTTCTTCTGCTGTTTCGCCTTTCGCTTTCAGCAATACTAAGAAAGCTGCAACTTCACTTTCCAATATGTTGTCACTTAATAAAAGAAGTCCCGCTTCATACATTTCTTCTTCTGTTAAATGTTGTCCCTCTACTAATTTTCGAAGATAACTGTTCATACTCTCTCCTCCTCTTTCACTTCTGCTAAAAAGGCACGTATTAACTTTCCGCCTTCTTCTGTTGCAATTGATTCTGGGTGAAACTGTAATCCGAAGAGCGGATAATAGTTGTGACGAACTGCCATGATTTCTCCGTCATCCATCGCTGTCGCAAGTATGTCAAAACACTGCGGCAAACTATTTTGCACTGCGACGAGTGAATGGTAACGCATCGCTGTTAACGGCTGCGTTACGTACGAAAAGATTGACATTCCGTTATGTTTCACACGCGATGTTTTTCCGTGTTTAATGCGCTCTGCTCTAACAATTTCTCCTCCAAATGCGGATATGATCGCTTGATGGCCAAGGCAAATCCCTAAGATGGGAACGTTCTTATAAAAATGACGAATAACATCGATACAAATTCCAGCATCTTCTGGTTTCCCAGGTCCTGGCGAGAGCACAATTCCTTTCGGCTTCATCTCCTCTAATTGTTCAATTGTTATTTGATCATTTCTTACGACAACAATTTCTTTCTCGTACTCGCCTAATAGTTGATACAAGTTATATGTGAACGAATCATAATTATCGATAAGTACAATCATTTCATAACCTCCAAAAGCGCTCTCGCTTTATTTAATGTTTCTTCATATTCAGCAACCGGGTCTGAATCGTAGACGATACCCGCTCCTGCCTGAACGTACGCTTTCTCGTCTTTTACAACCATCGTTCGAATTGCTAGCGCCATATCAAGGTTTCCTGAGAATGAAATATATCCAACCGCTCCGGCATATACATTTCTTTTTTCATGCTCTAACGTATTAATAATTTCCATCGCCCTTATTTTCGGAGCACCTGATACTGTACCAGCTGGTAAACAATACGCTAATGCATCAAATCCACTCGTTTGTTTTCGCAATGTTCCGTAAACTTCAGATACAATGTGCATAACGTGAGAGTATTTTTCTACTTTCATATATTTATCTATCGTCACAGAGCCAATTTCACTTACTCTGCCAATATCATTTCGTCCTAGGTCCACAAGCATCATATGCTCTGCTCGCTCTTTCTCATTTCCTAACAGTTCTTTTTCGATTTCCTCATCTTCCTGCTTCGTTTTCCCTCTCGGCCTCGTACCAGCAATTGGGTTTGTCATCACTTTATCCTCTCTTACTGATAACAAACTTTCCGGCGAAGAGCCAAGTACAACATAATCTTGAAAATCGATATAGAACATATATGGTGATGGATTTGCAATTCGAAGTTTCCGGTATAATGCAAATGGATCTCCAATACATTCACTTTGCAAACGCTGGGATAATACAACTTGGAAAATATCTCCGGCCCGAATGTATTCTTTCGCTGTTTCTACCATTTCACAAAATTCTTTTTCAGTTATTGAAGAAGTGAATGATAATATTGATTGTATTTCATTTACTTCCGCTTCTTCTCCCTTTAGCACTTCCTCTTTGTATACTTGCAATCTTTCGTATACTTCTTCATAAGAAGCTGAATCGTCTTCCCTGCATACATATACAAATGACAACTTTTGGCGTAAATGATCGTAAACGGTAAACTCACGATATAGTAAAAGGTGTACTTCTGGAATATTTAATGGATCGTGTAAATCTGCTCCAATGTTTTCATACTGCCGAATGACGTCATAGCCAATATATCCAACTGCTCCCCCGCAAAACGGAAATGGACTGTCTACTTGCGCTGGTGCGATTACCTCTTCTAGCATTTGCAGTACGTTACCCTGCAGCTTTTCTTTTTTCCCATACATCATTCGCTCTACTTCTATACCAACGCTTTTCACTTCTCCATAAGGATTACACCCTAAGTAAGAATAGCGCCCTTTATCTTGATGAAGCTGCGAACTTTCTAATAAAAACTTTTTCTTTCCCTTCATACGTCTATATAAAGAAATTGGCGTAATGCTATCTCCTTCTTCTTCAGCGATTACTAAAAATGTGTTTCTTTGTTCTTTTTGCTTCATAAATTCCTCTTTTGTCATCATGCCTTTCACCTCACTCTGAAAAATAAAAAAGTCCCCTACATATCGAAATATGTAGAGGACGATAAATTTACCGTGGTACCACCTCAGGTTGGACGCAAAAGCATCCCGCTTTATTCAGGTACAAAATATATACCTTATCCTTGTAACGGCGGAACCCGGGTTGCCTACTGAAAATAATTGTTCAGCATACCTCTCGTAAGCCCATTCCGTATATGGCACCGCACCGGGCTCCCACCTGTCCCCGGCTCTCTGAAACGTCTCCAATATACGTACTCTTCTTACTTAAACGATTTAACATATTTAATTTTTTGTACACAAAAAGGGAGTACTCATCCTATAGAAAGGACGGGTACTCCCGTGGTGCCACCTTAATTCGTTACGAATGTAACGCACTTTGCCGTATCAAAAAATAATACGTGTCTCTTGTATCGATGAGATCATGTCGCCAAAGCCTACTTCTTTCGTTTCGGTTTGGAAGCTCCGAAGCCCATTCCACATCAATCCCATACTGATTCGCACCAACCATCAGCTCTCTGACATGTTCATCATGTGTACTCTTCTTCATCAACGCTTGCATTTTTTTAAGTTGCACTCATTATAGACCTAACTTTTTTCACAAGTCAATACTTTTTTTAAAAAAATATTTCTCCCTTCTTTCAATATTATATTGACAAAACAACGTGTTTTTATGTAAATATAATAAATACTCTATTAAAATTAAGGTTTTTTCGTCTGAAATTTATATATTTAAAAAGTAAAACGATGTCAAAAAACGCTTACATTTCTGAAAATTCGTATTTCTGTATGGATTTTTCAGAATAATCATGATAGATTATAAATATGCATAACGCATCAAAAGACATGACAAAAGGAAGGGGAACTACATGAGTACGCAGATGTTAACTTTAACTTCTATCTCTATTTACATGCTCGGGATGTTAGTAATCGGCTATTTCGCCTACAAACGAACGTCCAACTTAACAGATTATATGCTTGGCGGGCGTACACTAGGCCCCGCAGTAACAGCATTAAGTGCTGGAGCATCTGATATGAGTGGTTGGCTTTTAATGGGATTACCCGGTGCAATGTTTAGCGTTGGATTAAGTAGTAGTTGGATTGCGATCGGCCTAACACTAGGCGCATACGCAAACTGGCTTTATGTCGCTCCTCGCTTACGTACCTACTCTGAAATTGCAAACAACTCTATTACTATTCCAGAATTTTTGGAACACCGTTTCCACGACAAATCTCACATGCTACGCTTAGTATCCGGACTTGTTATTATGATTTTCTTTACTTTCTATGTAGCTTCAGGATTAGTTTCAGGCGCTGTATTATTTGAAAATTCATTTGGTATGAACTATCATGTTGGATTACTCATTGTAGCAGGCGTTGTTGTAGCTTACACATTATTTGGTGGTTTCTTAGCAGTAAGTTGGACGGACTTCGTGCAAGGAATCATTATGGTAGTTGCCCTTATTCTTGTTCCTATCGTAACAATTATGAATACAAACGGACTTGGACCTGCATTTGATACAATTCGATCTGTAGATCCAACACGTCTAGATATTTTTAAAGGTGCCTCTACTTTAGGAATGATTTCTTTATTCGCATGGGGCCTTGGTTATGTTGGACAACCTCATATCATCGTACGCTTTATGGCAATTTCGTCTGTAAAAGAAATTAAAAGCGCGCGAAGAATTGGTATGAGCTGGATGATTTTCTCTGTTGTCGGAGCTATGTTTACTGGTCTTATCGGTATTGCTTACTATTCACAACAAGGTTTGACATTATCTAACCCAGAGACAATTTTCCTTGAACTTGGAAAAATTTTATTCCATCCACTTATTACTGGATTTTTATTAGCCGCTATTTTAGCAGCTATTATGAGCACAATCTCTTCTCAGTTGCTCGTTACTTCAAGTGCAGTAACAGAAGACTTATATCGTACATTCTTTAAGCGTTCTGCTTCTGATAAAGAACTTGTATTTGTCGGTCGTATGGCTGTTCTTGGTATCGCTTTAATTGGATGTGCATTAGCGCTTAAACAAAATGATACGATTTTAGCTCTTGTTGGATATGCTTGGGCTGGATTTGGTTCTTCATTTGGACCTGCTATTTTATTAAGCTTATATTGGAAACGTATGACGAAATGGGGCGCGCTTGCTGGTATGATTTCAGGTGCAACCACAGTAATTATTTGGACACAGTTTAAGTTTCTAAAAGATTTCTTATATGAAATGATTCCTGGTTTCGCTATTAGTTTAATAGTGATCATAATTGTTAGTTTACTAACTAAACCTTCAAAAGAAGTTGAAGAGCAATTTGAGAATTTTGAAAAACAACATATTCATAATCTATAAAAAGAAAGCTCTGCTGTTACGATAACAGCAGAGCTTTCTTTTAACCGCATTTCGACAATATTCTTCTCGAATTTAACAATTTCTTTATGTTTCGTTAAATTTACTATAACATTCTTCCTTTATATTATTAGTATCGACACCTATACAGAAAGGGGACTCCACAATGTTAGCATCTTTACAGCAACAACATATAAGAAAATTTTCACCTATCACAAACACTTCTACTTCTCGTTTAAACATACAACCTAATCCATCCAAAATTTCAATTGCTCCTTCTGTTATATCTGTAATTGGTATTCATATACAGAAAAATAAGCTTAAAATAAAAACCGGACAAAGTGCCGATTTATCAGCTTCCGTTTTGCCAATGCAGGCAAAGAATCAAGAGCTTATTTGGACAAATATGAACTCCGACGTCATCACCATCTATCCGAAAGGTGAGACAGTAACGATTACTGGAAAAAGTGCAGGAAGAGCAGTCGTAATTGTCACAACTGCCGAAGGAAAATTCCGCGACTTATGTGTCGTTCACGTGCAACCTTATATGACAAATCCAAAGTGACATAAAGAGAGTAGATATGAATCCACTCTCTTACTTTATTTCAATCCCAGGATTTTTTCTTTTTAACAACAAAATAAATTCTTCTTTATTTCTTGGAGAAATAAGTTCTGTTTCATATGATCCGTAAACAATTTCTAATCGATCGAATGATAGTGCATGAGCTGCGATTGGATTTTTTGTATTGGAAATTCGTTTTATGTCTCGTATAAATATACGTTTTTTAACGGGACCTGATGTAATTATAATTATTTCTTCCTTAACGATATATTTTGTTGAAAACCAACTCCAACTAAACAGTATAGCTAATGGAATTGTAAAAAATAAGAGAAAATATTCTCTCCCTGCAAATATTGGAGCGAAACAGGCGCCTAAAACAATGAAAAAGATTGGATATAACCATACATCTTTTTTTGATGGAAATTCCATTACGCTCTCTCCTCTCTTGATTTAAGTCAATGACTTCTCCTCCTTCCCTTATTAAAATAAAAGTAATATTGAAATAGGAGGACGACATATGAATGAACGAAAGTTTGCCTTATTTACTGGTGCTTCTCTTCTTATTATGGCATTTGCTGCATTTTTTTCTTACGGTTTTGTTCACGGAAATCTCGTTGTACAAGGAGATGCGAGCACGACACTCCATAATATTCAAACTTCAAGTTCACTTTTCAAAGCTGAAATTTTCGGATGGATTATCATTTTCATTACGGATATTATCGCCTCGTGGGCTCTTTATTTCTTTCTAAAACCTATCCATACTAGCCTCTCATTACTAGCTGCCTGTCTTCGTCTTATGTATACAGCTATACTTGGGATTGCTATATTCAATTTAATATTTGTATTACTTCTTTCAAAAAACACAGTTGCTAATTCAGAAGCATATACAATGTTATTTCTAGAAGCTTTTGAATACATTTGGTCTGTAGGATTAATCATTTTCGGCTTACATCTTCTCACCTTAGGATACGTAACCTTTCAATCTAAAAACATACCGAAAACTATTAGTATATTACTGCTCATTGCTGCAATCGGCTATATCATCATTAACGTAATGAATACGATTTTTTCACAATATGATGCGATTATTTCCATTCTTAACGTTGTCTTTCAACTACCGATGATCGCAGGTGAACTAGGATTTAGTATATGGCTATTGCTTAGAGGTGGAAAAAACTCTACTGTTTGAGTCGTTTCTTAATTCTGCTTAATGATTCTGGCGTAATACCCAGATAACTTGCCAATTGATATTGAGGAACACGATCGATTAAATGAGGTCGTTTTTGTAATAATGATTTGTAGCGCTCTTCTGGTGTCGATGTAATAAATAATGTAAGTTCTTCTTGTACTTCACCAAAATTGTATTCAATCATTTGGCGCGTCATTTCTTCTAACTGTGAATATTTCTTATACATGTCCTTTGCACTATACAGATCGCCAACTACAACTAGACAATCTTCTAGGCACGTTAACGTATGTGGGGATAATTTATCTTGTTTATGATGGTTGAAATTCGCGATTGCTTGTTCTTCTGTATAAAAATTTGATGTAACTTCTTTTCCAGATTCATCTATACAATGTTGCCTCACGCATCCTTTTAATACAAAATAACATTTAGACGGAACATCTCCTTGTCTTAAGAGCACTGTTCCTTTTTTATACTCTTCAATTTGTAATTCTTCTACGATCATGCGCTGCTGCTCTTCACTTAATGTTGTAAGATTTGTCATGTATTTCATTAAAATCTCTTTCATTTGGTCTCTCCTTCCCCCACTATATATTATCTTTTTTCATGCTACATGGTGGGAATTCCCCCTATTAATCTGTTTTATTTTCTGCATGGAACAAAAAAAAGAGAAGTTACCAATAACTTCTCTTTTCGCAAATTAGAATAAACTCGTTATAATTCCTGTGTATAAGCCGGTTCGTTCACCACATTTTTTGCTGTTCGCTTTTGTTGCTGTAGTAAGAAAACAGATACACCAAACAATACGAGCATGCTACCGATAATTTGCATTGCATTTAATTTTTCTCCAAGTAAGAAGAACGCTAGTATAGATGCCCCAACTGGTTCTCCTAAAATACTCATTGAAATTGTTGTTGCATTTACGTAGTTTAATAGCCAGTTATTAATGACATGTGACACTGTCGGCACAATCGCAAGTAAAAGAAAAATAGTCCAATCCCACTTCGTATAACCTGTAAAAGGTACTTGTAGCACGATATTATAAATCCCCATAAAAATACCTGCGAATGCAAAAACTGTAAAGCTATAAATCCAGTGTGATACTTTCTTTACTGTCGTTTGCCCGATAAATAAATAACCGACAACCGCTATTACACTTAAAAAGGATAATATATCTCCATAAATTGCTTGTTTACTTAAACCTAAATCTCCCCAACCAATACACATTACACCTAATATAGCGATACCCATCGTCGCAATGGCTGAATAGGTTGTTCTTTCTTTAAATAAGAAGAAACCTCCAACTAAAGATACGATCGGTTGAAGTGCTAAAATAATCGTTGAACTAGCAACTGTTGTATGCTTTAAAGATTCAAACCATAAAAGAAAATGAAGCGCTAAAAAGAATCCAGATCCAATTAAAAATCCCCAATCTTTTATTTGAATCTTATGGAACTCTTCCCGCTTTTTCCAAACGATTGGCAGCATAATAAGTACGATAATCCATAATCGGTACATACTTAAAATAGAAGATGGTGCTGAGGACATCTTTACAAAAACTGCTGCGAATGAAATTGCTATAATAGAAATTGCTAATGGTAGTGCGATTGATTTTTCTTGTTTCAAACCCTGTCTCCCCTCTCACCTGTAAAAATCCCACTTCATTATATCCGTTTTCTTTCATAACTTAAATACTAATTTTTTAGATTCTTCGTACCATTATGGTAAAATATAAATTGAGGCACCTATTAGTGAATATTTCTTTCCTTTTCACTACAAGCGTCGCTGTTACAATCATAGTAAATTTTTATTTAGGGGGATATACATGAATCAAACAATAGGGAGAATTGAAGAAATTTCATTTTTTAGTACATCACTTCAAGAGGAACTTACACTTCTTGTTTATTTACCAGTAAATTACACACCTCTCCATAAGCATACGGTTGTTATTGCACAAGATGGTAGAGATTATTTTCAGCTTGGTAAAGCGCACCGTGTAATTGAGCGCCTTCGCGAAACTGAAGAAATTGACCGCACAATTATTGTCGGTATTCCATATAAAAATGTACACGATCGTAAGGAAAAATATTTCCCAAATGATGTAAAGAATGCTGCTTACATTCGCTTCCTTGCTCACGAGCTTGCTCCATATATTGATGAAAATTATCCAACGTATCAAATGGGTAAAGGACGCGTTTTAATTGGAGATTCTCTTGGCGGTACAGTTTCTTTCATGACTTCACTTATGTATCCGCATACATTCGGTAAAGTCGTTATGCAATCACCATTTGTTGATGAAACAGTAATGAACTTAGCAAAAGACTTCAAAGATCCACAGGCGTTAGAACTTTATCACATCATTGGAACAGAAGAAACAGCTGTAAAGCGCACAGACGGACAAGTATCTGATTTCGTAGAACCAAATCGCGAGTTAAATAAACTTCTTACAGATAGAAATTTCATCACGCATTATGAAGAGTTTGAAGGGAATCACACTTGGAAGTATTGGCAAGCTGATTTACCGAGAGCTTTTTCTCATATTCTATCAATGAAATAATAGAGAGCGGTATTCAGAATAATTTGATATAATAGATAAAGAGATTTATTCTCAAAATCTAACTAGACTTGCAAAGGGAGGAATTGGAACATGAAATTAGGAATTGTAATTTTCCCATCAAAAATGATTCAAGATAAAGCGAACGGATTGCGTAAACGTTATGATCCGCACTACGCATTAGTTCCGCCACATGTTACATTGAAAACACCCTTTGAGACGCAAGATGATCAACTAGAATCGATTGTAAACGAGTTACATACAATCGCAAGTAAAACGAACCCTTTCACCCTTCATGTTGGAAAAGTCGGTTCATTCGCACCTGTTAATAATGTCCTTTATTTTAAAGTAGAAAAAACACCTGAACTAACTTTCTTAAATGAAGAAATGCATAATGGTTTCTTTACACAAGAGCGTGAATACTCTTTCGTACCTCATTTAACAATCGGTCAAGATTTATCAGATGCAGAGCATGCTGATGTATTAGGTCGATTACGTATGAAAGATTTCTATTATGAACAACCAATCGATCGTTTCCACCTTCTATACCAATTAGAAAATGGAACGTGGACTGTACATGAAACATTCCACCTTGGAAAGGAGAACAACTAATTTGCACGCACAAATCGTACAAACGGACGAACAACTAAGAGATGCATTCTCTGTACGTAAGCAAGTATTTGTGAATGAGCAACGTGTTTCTGCAGAAGAAGAGTATGATGAGTTTGAAGAAATTTCAACACACGTTGTTATATATGATAATGATGTTCCAGTTGGCGCTGGTCGCTTCCGCATCGTTGATGGAGTTGGAAAGATGGAACGCATTTGCGTACTAGCTTCCCATCGCAAAAAAGGCATTGGCAAAATCATTATGGATGCACTTGAAGCGTATGCGAAGGAAGAGTCTCTACCGAAATTGAAACTCCATGCTCAAACACATGCTGAATTTTTCTATAAAAAGCTAGGATACGTGACGGCTTCTGATGTGTTTATGGAAGCAAATATCCCGCACGTCGTAATGATAAAAGAATTATAAAGTGAAACTTTAATCAGTGGGGGTTTTGTTCATCCCCCACTGATTATTAGCCTTCACCAATCGGGCGTTTACGGACACCTGAATTTTGAGGTGAGAGTTTTACTGCCCGCAAATAGCGGGGTAATTTTGTAGCAGGAGGTAGCCCCTCCTGTTTTTTACATTGCTATTTTCTTTTTCTTCCGCTAAAGTTAAATGTTGATGCTATAGTTTTGAAGGTGAATATATGACACAAGAAAAATTTTCACAAAAATCGTTAACACACGCTGGTATTCCGCAAGCGACGTATCATATTCCGAAAACATCTACCCATTTAATTATGGAAGAAGATGCAGATGCGGCGTATTTCCGCGCTTTAGAACAGCAAGGTGTTTATTTAAATGAAAAACAGTTAGAAGCAGTGCAAACGACAGAAGGACCTGTCCTTACACTAGCTGGTGCTGGAAGTGGTAAAACATCTGTTTTAACAACTCGCGTTGGTTATTTAGTTAATGTAAAACATGTCCATCCGCGAAATATTTTGCTGCTGACGTTTACACAAAAAGCAGCTGAAGAAATTCGAAGCCGTGTAGCGAATTTACCTGGTATGAATCATGCCGCAAGTAGCTATGTCGTTGCTGGTACATTCCACTCTGTCTTTTTAAAATTGCTTCGTAGTCAAGGATATAATCAGCAAATTTTAGCAAATGAAAAACATAAACAAATTATGATAAAGAAAATTTTGAAAGAATTGCGCTTAAAAGACGATTATGATGCCGAAACGATACTCGCTATGATTTCACTTGAGAAAAACAAATTGAATCGTCCGAAAGATGTAAAAGCGAAAACACCGGTTGAACAAGAGTTCAAAGAAGTATACGAACGTTTCGAAGAGGTAAAACAACGACACAATTATATCGATTTTGACGACATCTTATTAGAAATGTATTATATGTTAGAAAATAACGCTCCCCTGCTTACTCAATTACAAGAGCGTTTTCATTACATTGAAGTAGATGAGTTTCAAGATACGTCGTATGCACAATATGAAATTGTAAAATTGTTAGCCACGCCGAGAAATAATTTATTTATCGCAGGTGATGACGATCAAGCGATTTACGGCTGGCGAGGGGCAAGTCACCAAATTATTTTATCTTTTCCAAAGGAATTTGATAATACAACGATTATCGCACTTAATACGAATTATCGATCTAATCCATTTATCGTCGGACTTGGAAATGAAGTTATTAAGCTAAATCAAGAACGTTTTGATAAAGAGCTATATTCTGTTCGTGAAGAAGGTGTACAACCATTTTACGCACGACCAGCTACAACTCTTGATGAAGCAAATCAAATTTTGCAACTCATTCAGGAAAAAGTAGATAGTGGTGAACGAAATTATAAAGATTTTTGTTTATTATATCGTACACATTCTGTAAGCCGTTCTTTACTTGATCAGCTTACAATTCATAAGATTCCATTTATTAAACATGGAGCGAGCCAATCGTTCTACGAACATTCTTTAATTAGGCCCGTATTAGATCACTTACGACTCGTGCTTGAACCGTTCCGCCTCGAATCACTTTCAAATATATTACCAACAATGTATATTGGCCGTGATGAGTGCATTTCATTTATTGAACGTGAACAATGGAAATATGGTGAGGGCCGTTTCCCTTCTCTTCTTCATTTTCTATTACTAAACCCGAGCTTGAAACCTTTTCAAGTTAAAAAAGTAAATGAGCGAATCGATTTTATTAAGTTTATAAAAGAACTTGAACCGAAAAAAGCATTGAAAGAAATTATTCATGGTAAAGGAAAGTATTTAGAGTACTTACAAAGTAATGATCGTTCTTCCTTTACGATGCATAAGGACATACAAGAAGAAATGTTAGAAGAATTAATGGAATCAGCAACTCGCTTTACGGATATTCCAGCTTACTTACAATTTATTAACGAGGCCATTCAAGGTCAAAAAGAAATGGAAGCATTAAAAACAATGCCGCAAAAAGATGCCGTATCGCTTATGTCAATTCATAACGCGAAAGGCCTTGAGTTTCCATGCGTCTTTTTACTCGGAGCAAGCGATGGTATATTGCCGCATACTTCTTCTTTAAAAGATGCAAATGACCGTGTAACTGAGACTTCTGAAGCATTAGAAGAAGAAAGACGATTACTCTATGTCGCCATTACACGCGCAAAAGAAGAACTTTACATTTCCTCCCCGCAATTTTTCAGAGGAAAAAAACTAGATATATCTCGTTTTTTATATACTGCGCGAAAAGATTTACCTGAAAAGACACCCATTAAATAAGGGTGTCTTTTTGCATATCACGTTATGTACATCCCCTCTATATAAATTCCCTGTTTCTATCCTGAGAATTAACGTAATATCAATCATATCCCGTTCATATTGTAATAGTGTATGTCAGAACTCACGATAAGGAGTGAACATAATGAGCTGCAATTGTAATGAAGATCATCATCACCATGATTGTAATTTCAACTGTGTATCAAATGTCGTTCGTTTTATACATGAACTACAAGAATGTGCAACCACAACCTGCGGATCTGGTTGCGAAGTTCCATTTTTAGGAGCACATAACACTGCATCAGTAGCGAATACACGTCCTTTTATTTTATACACAAAAGCTGGAACACCTTTTGAAGCATTTGCACCATCTTCAAGCCTTACTAGCTGCCAATCTCCAATTTTCCGTGTAGAGAGTATAGATGATGATGACTGTGCTGTATTGCGTGTATTAACTGTAGTTTTAGGTGATGGTACCTCTGTACCACCTGGTGACGATCCAATCTGTACATTTTTAGCTGTACCAAATGCAAGATTAGTATCAACCTCCTCTTGTATTACTGTTGATTTAAGTTGCTTCTGCGCTATTCAATGCTTACGCGATGTTTCTATATAAAACTGAATACTAATTTAAGCATGGATTGGGTGGCAGATGATTCTGCCACCCAATCCATGCTTAAAAGGTATTATTATGTATTTTTTATAAAATTGGGAACTTGTCTAGAACATAGAACCTGTCCTTTTCATTAACTAAAAGTAGAAACAGATAAAGGAGTGAAAAACATGTTCTCTTCTGATTGCGAATTTAATAACATTGATTGTGAGGCGAAACCAGCTAGTACACTACCTGCCTTCGGTTTTGCTTTCAACGCTTCTGCACCTCAGTTCGCTTCATTATTCACACCATTACTATTACCTAGCGTAAGTCCAAACCCAAATATTACTGTTCCTGTAATAAATAATACAGTAAGTGTCGGAGACGGTATTCGAATTCAAGTAGCTGGTATTTATCAAATCAGTTATACATTAACGATCAGTCTTGATAACGTTCCTACTGCACCAGAAGCTGGTCGTTTCTTCTTATCATTAGGTACACCAGCTAACATTATTCCTGGATCAGGTACAGCGGTTCGCTCTAACGTTATTGGTACTGGTGAAGTAGACGTATCCAGTGGTGTTATTCTTATTAACTTAAACCCTGGTGACTTAATTCAAATTGTACCAGTTGAACTGCTTGGAACTGTAGACATTCGTGCTGCAGCATTAACAGTTGCACAAATTAGCTAGTAAAAAGCGGTATTTCTTAATTGAAATACCGCTTTTTATTTTTACAATAAAAAACACTCACAGTAACATGAGTGTTTCATTCTTCATATTGTTTTATTTTATTTTTCTTTTTCCCACAGTTGCATCCCTTTTTTTTCACAAACCCTTGTTGCTGTAACTGTTCTTGATATGCCTGTTGGTGTGCTTGTTGCTGTTGCTGTATGTTATACCACTGCTGTAGATCATATGAATTTTGCCTTGGATTATTGCTCACAGCAAACATCTCCTCTACTGTCAATTCTGTCTATTTACTATATGAACAACTCCTTATTTCCGTTCCCGCATCCTCTTAAACTCCGCTTTTTCTAACATCATGAAGATTTATCACGATTGGTGCGGGCTAATAACAAGCGGGCAATGCCCCCACTGATTAAAGTTTCACTTTATTATTCTCCCATAAAATATCCTGTAATTGTTTCAATGATCGCTGCTGCACCTGCAATGGCTAATAATGCTAGTACAGGCTCTGCAACAATAGGAATCCATTTATATAAAACTAATAAAAAAGCACTAACCCACACACCTGTACACCAATAGCAGCTTAATAATTCTCCAATCCACTTTCTTAATCCTTTCCCTTTCACCTTTGTAAAAGTCGATACACTTCCATCAGGCTCTGTAATCTCTAACTCATCAATAAACGGTCTTCGCAAAAAAGCTGTAATTTTATCATAAACAATAAGACGAGTTAACCTAAATGCAGCTAGCGCAAAAATAAAAAATAAAAGCCAGCTTGTAAATAACATAATTCCACCTTCCCTATCCTCTTTAGCCTATTTAAAAAAAAAGGTCTTAAGATTGTGACCAAATCTCCCCCACTCCAATATCTTATTAATGTAAATACAAACAAGAAGATAAGGAGTGACATTAATGAGTTGTAACGAAAATAAACACCATAGCTCTTCTCACTGCGTAGTTGACGTCGTAAAATTCATCAATGAATTACAAGATTGCTCTAGTTCAACATGTGGTTCTGGTTGTGAAATTCCATTTTTAGGAGCACACAATACTGCAGCAGTAGCAAATACACGCCCTTTTATTTTATACACAAAAGCTGGAACGCCATTTGAAGCATTTGCACCATCTGCAAGCCTTACTAGCTGCCAATCTCCAATTTTCCGTGTAGAAAGCGTAGATGACGATAGCTGTGCTGTCCTACGTGTGTTAACTGTAGTATTAGGTGATGGGTCTCCTGTACCACCTGGCGACGATCCAATTTGTACGTTTTTAGCTGTACCAAATGCAAGATTAATCTCGACATCTACTTGCATTACTGTTGATTTAAGCTGCTTCTGTGCTATTCAGTGCTTACGCGACGTTTCTATAGTTAAGTAAACTAAAAAACTATTGGGGTGGTAGAAGCTTTCTACCACCTTTACATATTTAAAAACCGGCCATATCAATCGTTTTGATGTCTTCTATAGATAACCGAACATCTCTCATACTATTTGGTGGCATAATGGATACAATGCCATTACGATAAGATATAATCGATCCTATATATGAGACGGTAGTCGTTCTTATCCTACATCTTACTTTCGGAATGTAATGAGGACGATTTAATAAAAAATGAATTTTTTCTTCATTATTCATATCCTTAAAGGATTTATTGTAAGGGACCGTTCTCACTTGCTCTTCCTCTACTTTTTCTTCCACCTCCACTTGAGGCTCCTCTCGTGGTTCTTGTTTCTCTTGTTCTACCACTTCTTCCACAGCACTACTTACAATACTTACAATACTTTCATTTCTATTACTTTGCTCTTTTTGATCCTCATCTTCAAAATTCGTTAAAATAATTCTTTTTATTTTCGGTGCAGCGAGTTCTAAATTTACTTGTGCAATATATAACAACGGTTTTCCAACTGTTGAACTTTTATTTTTATTCTTCACACTCGTCCCTCCCACTTCCATACGTAGCTGGATAAATCGTGTACTATTATAGTTATATTCATAACGTGGCTAGAACTTTCGTTAAAAATCGTTCTTTCTGGGAACAATTAAAAAGGACAGTCTCAACGTTTAGAGACTGTCCTTTTTAAACTTTAATTCCTATTATATTTATCCTAAAATATGATATCCTGAATCAACATGAATGTTTTCACCTGTTACTCCGCGTGCTAAATCACTGAATAAGAATACTGCTGTATCTCCAACTTCTTCTGGAGTCGTCGCACGACGAAGTGGTGCGCGTTCCTCAATTTCTTTTAAGATTGAGTTAAAGTCGCCTACACCTTTCGCAGATAACGTACGAATTGGTCCTGCAGAAATAGCGTTAACGCGAATGCCATGTTGTCCTAAATCGTTCGCTAAATATTTCACGCTAGCTTCTAACGAAGCTTTCGCAACACCCATAACGTTATAGTTTTTCACAACGCGCTCGCCGCCAAGGTATGTTAAAGTTAAAATATTTCCGCCTTCTGTCATCACTTTCTTCGCTTCTCTTGCTACAGCTGTTAAAGAGAATGCACTAATATTTTGTGCAAGTAAAAATCCATCGCGAGAAGTATCTACAAATTCGCCTTTTAAATCATCACGATTTGCAAAAGCAATACAGTGTGCAACACCGTGAATTGTACCAACTTCTTGCTTAATAGTTTCAAAGCAAGCTGTAAGTTCTTCATCATTCGTTACATCACAAGGTAATACAAGTGATTCTTGTCCTTCTAATGTTTCCGCTAGTTCACGAACATTTCTTTCTAAACGCTCTCCTGCATATGTGAATATTAATTTTGCACCTGCATTATGCAAAGAGCGAGCAATTCCCCATGCAATACTTCTTTGGTTCGCAACGCCCATAACAACAAATGTTTTCCCTTGTAATAGTTCCATGATATATCCTCCCAGAAATACTTATACTTGTTATTAGTACCTGATACTATAATTATAGTACCATAAAACCTCTTAAAGGCAAACAAAAAAGTCACTAACATAAATTTGTTAATGACTTTTTGTTTCTATAAAAAACCTTTCTAATCCTTCTTCCCAAGTAGGCATTTGTAAAAAACCATTTAATTGTAGCATTTTATGCTGAAAGATCGAATATTTCGGTCTCACTGCCGCCGATCCAAATTCCTCAGTCGACACAGGTAACACATTCACTCTTATTTTTGTATGCGAAAATATTTTTTGAGCAAATTCAAACCAAGAACATGAACCGCGATTTGATACGTGATACGTACCGTATAAGGATGTATGAATGAGCTTATTAATCACAGTAATTAAATCCGCCACGTACGTAGGAGAACCAACTTGATCAGCTACAACAGATATGTTTTCTCTCTCTTTTCCTAATCGTAGCATCGTTTTCACAAAATTATTTCCATACTTACCATACAACCACGATGTACGAACTATAAAATATTTATTATGTAACTCTTTTACGAACTGCTCTCCTGCAAATTTAGAAGCTCCATATATATTTATCGGTGCTGGATTATGAAATTCATGATAGCCATCCGGTTTGTCACCTGGAAATACATAATCAGTACTGACATACACTAACTTAGCCCCTACTAATTGTGAAGCAACCGCTACATTTCGAGCTCCAATCGCATTTATTAAGTAAGCAAGATCCTGTTCTTTCTCAGCACCATCTACCTTCGTATACGCTGCACAATGAACAATTGTATGTGGCTTTATTTCTTGTACCACTTGCTTAATTCGGGATATATTTGTTACATCTAATAACTTTTTATCAAATGGATATATGTCATATTCCTCAGAATTCAACTCTTCTTGTAGTTGCTTCCCTAGCTGACCGTTCGCTCCCGTTATGATAATCCGTTCTTTCATCTACATGCCCCTTACTTTTCTTTTAGTGGTTTCCACCAGTCCACATTGTTTTTATACCATTCCACCGTTTCTTTTAATCCTTGTTCGAACGTATACTTCGGTTCCCATTCAAACTCATTCTTCATTTTTTGTGCATCAATCGCATAACGACGGTCGTGACCTAAACGGTCTGTTACAAATTCAATATCTTTTTTCGTTTTCCCTAAAATTTTTATAATTTGTTCCACAACATCTATATTTGTTTTTTCGTTATTTCCGCCGATATTATACACCTCTCCTACACATCCCTTATGCAAAACGGTGTCAATTGCACTACAATGATCCGTTACATGCAGCCAATCCCTTACATTCAATCCATCACCATATAATGGTAGTTTCTTTCCTTCAAGCGCATTCGTAACCATTAACGGAATTAATTTCTCAGGATATTGGTACGGTCCGTAGTTATTAGAACAACGCGTTATAATAACCGGTAATTGATACGTTTCATAATAAGATAAGGCTATCATGTCGCTACTCGCTTTACTTGAAGAATATGGACTATTAGGAGCTAGCGGGGTTTCCTCGGTAAACTTTCCTGTTTTCCCTAAAGAACCGTATACTTCATCTGTTGATACTTGCACGAGTTTAATATGTGAATATTTTTTCACTAACTCCAACAGCGTGACTGTACCTATTACATTCGTATCATAAAAAGGAATTGGGTTTTCAATACTACGATCCACATGTGATTCAGCTGCGAAATTTACAATTACTTGCACGTCACGTTCCTTAACAACATGTTCCAGCAGCTCTCCATTTTGGATTTTCCCTTTTACAAATGAGTAGTTAGGATTTTCTTGAATAGACTTTACATTATTTAAATTCCCGCTATATGTTAATGCATCGTAATTAATGATTTTATATGTTTCATAGTTTTTTAACATATAGTGAATGAAATTACTTCCAATAAATCCAGCTCCACCTGTAACTAATATATTCATAAACAACTCTCCTACTTAAAAACTATCTTCATATTCCTGAAGTAATGGTAATATTCGATCCTTATCGGACAAGATAGGATTTGTTACCGGCCATGGAATTGATAATTCTTTATCTTCCCAAAGCAAACCGGAATCGTGATCAGCACTATAATACTCATCTACTTTATACATAACAATTGTATGAGGTACAAGTGTACAAAAACCATGAGCAAATCCTTTCGGCACTAATAATTGCCTATGATTATCCGCACTTAAAATATAACCTCTCCACTTTTTAAATGTAGGTGAATCTTTTCGCAAATCAACGATAACATCATATATTGCACCTTGCATAACTTGAATGAGTTTCGTTTGTGCTTTCGGATTTTTTTGAAAGTGTAGCCCTCGAATCGTCCCCGAATGCGCTGAATAAGATACGTTATCTTGCACAAATGAATGCGTAATCCCTAACGATTCTAGCATCTTCTTATTATAACTTTCAGTAAAAAAACCTCGCTCGTCTTCAAACAATCTCGGTTCTAACAATTTCGCATCGGTAAAATTTGTTTCTACAACTTTCATATTTTCACCTATTCTCCATTAAACTGTTTCCCAAAGTTTATATCCCGCGCTAACGTATTCGCTCTTTGAAGAGAAGCATGCGTTCCCGCATCAGTCCACCAGCCACTCATTTCATTATAAGTAAGTACTCCTCGTTTTAAATACCAATTATTTATATCTGTAATTTCAAGTTCCCCTCTTGCGGAAGGTTTTAATTCTTTTATATAAGAAAAGACTTTCGAATCATACAAATAAATTCCCGTAACAGCATAAGAACTTTTCGGCTCATTCGGCTTTTCTTCAATTCCAATTATTTTTCGGCCTTGAATATGCGCTACACCAAATCGCTCGGGATCTTCTACAGATTGAAGCAGCACTTTAGCCCCTTCTTTTTGACTTGTAAACTCTTCAACATACGGGCAAATATCATCTGAAAAGATATTATCTCCTAATATAACTACCATCCGATCATTTCCTACGAAATCTTCACAAAGTCCTAGTGCCTGCGCAATCCCACCCGCCTTATCTTGCACACGATACGTAAAGGATACACCAAACTCTTGACCACTTCCTAGAAAGCTCACAACATCTCCCATATGCTCTTTACCGGTAATAATCATAATATCTGTAATTTCACATCGCTTCAGCTTATATACCGCATGATAAATCATCGGATACCGCCCAACGGGAAGTAAATGTTTATTCGTTACTTTCGTTATTGGATATAATCTCGATCCTGTCCCGCCTGCTAAAATAATCCCTTTCATCCTTCATCTCTCCCTTATGATGGAGATAGCACCTCTTTATAATGTTCCACAAAAATTCCCCGGTATTTCTCATATGTATCCGCATCAAACTCATCTCCGTTGTAATGAATACACCATAGATTTGCTTGATTAGGGATACCAATTAAATATCCAGCCTTTTGAAATTCTAAAGACTGTGACACATCATAGAAATGGAATCCTTGAAACAAATCCTCTCGCCACGGAATATCATACTGCGTTGCCATGAGTAAACCATCGATTGCTTGCACTGACATAAAAGATTGATTTCCATAAAACCCCTGATCCAAATTTAATAATTGATAATTCTGTCTTCTGTACTCAATCACTTTCCCTACTAAATTTTTTCCTTCCCACCATATCCCGTTACTCGGTAAAAACTGAGCACCAGCTACTCCAATTAAACCAAGCTTTTCATTTTCTTTAAAAAGCGAAATGAGGGTACAAAACATATCACGATTAATAAGGTAAGTATCTTGATGTATATATACTTTATATTTCGCCGGATATGAAAGTGCTCGATTGTACGCACTTGCCATACTTTTCGCATCTCGTATCGGAAAAATTTGCACTACATAGCCAGGGGGAACAACAATGTTTCTTATTTGCCTTTCGCATTGCTCGAAAAGCTCTTCATTATTTACACAAACAACGACTAATATTGTATGATCTTTCATTTTGTAGCCCTCTATTCTTCCTTATTCACATCTGACATATAGTTCTCTACAAATACTTTTCTATACTTTTCATAGTTCGTCATATTTACATCAAAATGATAATGAATACACCAAGCATCACGCTGCACAGGGACACCGACTGTATACCCAGCTTTTTTAAATTCAAAAGATTGGGATACATCATAAAAATCAAACCCATCAAATAAGTCCTCTCGCCACGGAATATCATATTGTGTCGCCATCAATAAACCGTCAATACATTCCACAGGAATAAACGTTTTCGATTCATGAAATGGTTGCTCTAAACTTGCCATATAAAACAAATCGTTCATATAACCAATGACTTTCCCGACAATCCCACGCCCTTCGTTCCATACACCATTTGGAGGAACATATTGGGATCCAACCATCCCAATCATCCCAAGATGTTCATGATCCTCAAATAATTGAATTAATCCGTATAGAAAGGCTCCATTTATAATAAAGACATCTTGGTGTAAATACACTTTATACTTCGCTGGATGTGAAATGGCTTGATTGTATCCGCTCGTCATACTTTTTGCATTTCGAATCGGCATAAATTGTATAGTATACCCAGGAGGTACTGCCAATTTCAATATATGTCGCGCACATTGTGCATACAATTTCCGATCATTTATACATGTAACAAATAGTATTGTTTTTTCTGCAGCACTCATAATTGTGATTTTTCTGCTTCAATAATATATTGAAATACAACTGTCTCAGCCATGAAGCCACTTCCAAGACGATACTTTTTACAAATTCCATATAACTCTTCAATAAGTGGCTCATATATTTTATGATCAACATATACACGATCTACTTTACTAATAGAATATCCTGCTTTTAAAAACATTCTTAGCATTTCATTAAAAGTAAAGAAACGAATATGCGTTTTATCTAATAAGCCATATTCTGTATACGTCCAATTTCCAGCGAGTAAGGGAGCTAATACTGAAATGTGCGCAACGTTTGGTATGCTAGCTAAAATCACACCATTTTCTTTTATATATGGCTTTACTTTCTTTATGACAGCCCACGGATCAAATAAATGCTCTAATACATCCCCGAATATGACACAATCAAATTGTTCCTTCTCATAAGGAAGATCCATTGTTTCTATATCACCTAAAATAACATGATCTAATTTTTCTTTCGCTTTTTCGGCAGCCTCTGGGAACGCCTCAATTCCTGATACACGTGCTCCATTTTCTTTTATAGCCGCCCCTAATGCACCGCTCGAGCAACCAATATCAAGAACTTCTTGCCATTCCATTTTTATATGCTTGAATAAATTAGGATTTATCGCATTATAATAATGTTCAGATTTTTCTTCGTATAAAGAACTTTTCTCCCGATTCATTTCACACACTCCTTATGCAAATTGAATTTGAAATAGAAACAAAAGATATTCTACAAAGGATGCCATCTCTATTGGTTGCATTACCGATACTCTAATATATAGCCATTCTACTATCATTAGAATAGCGACAAGTCATTTCCTAAAAATAGAACAAATTACATTTTATATTGTTTATCATAGACGCCTCTAAAATATTTACGGTTATATTCAATCGCAGCATTATTCGGAACATAAGAAGCTGCCAATTCATTATAATAATAAGCTTTATCTTGATCTCCTAATCTGCTATAACAAATACACATTTGTAAATATGGAATCCACGTATAACTAGCCGGACTGTGAAAAGGACTATCCTCTGCTAGCGGCACTTCAGTTGCTAGCTTAAACCAAAATATCGCTTCATTATACTTTTGTTGTTCCATATATATATATCCTATTCTTGTACAATTCTCTCCTCTAGGAATACCATAACGAAACGACTTCGTACAAGTTTCAACTGCCTTCTCCCAGTCTCCTAACTTCGCATAACAATCTCCTAACTTACCACATGCATAAATTTTCTCTTCATGCCATCCTTCCTCTTGATTAAGAAATGTTTCATACAGAAGAACCGCATCGTCGTATTTTTGATTATCCATAGATTCATTACCGTAATAAAATAAATCTCTCGGGCTTAATTCTTCTCCAGCTGCTACAGCATTTTGAAAAATTTTCAAATTACGATTCGTTATTTCTTTTTCTTTCTTATGTGTAATGGCGACATTACTATTGTAAATCTCACCAGAAACAGCTAAATACTCATGCACCTTTCCAAACCATTGAAATTGTTTTTCACGCTTTACAAGTCGATATCTTCTTGTGCAATATAAAGGTTTCCCATTAGAATCCATTACAAGATAATAAGGCATAGAAACAGCGTCAACTTTACCATTTAACTCTCGTTTTAATGTTTTCAGTGATTCTTGAGCTTCCTCTAATAACACATCATCAGCATCTAACCATAATATATATTCTTGCGTTGCTTTTGAAAACGCAAAATTTCTAGCTGCCGCAAAATCATCAACCCACGGAAAATCGTGTATGTTAGAAGTATATTTTGCTACAATTTCCTTCGTTCGATCAGTGGATCCTGTATCAACTACAATAATTTCATCAACAATTTTTTCTACCGCGTCCAAACATCGATCTATTGTATTTTCCTCATCGCGAACAATCATACATAGACTAATTGTAATTCCTTGCTTGTTCAACATAATCACCCTCTTCCAACTCAATCATATGTTATACATACAATAAACTTTCCATTTTTTTAACTTGTTCAAGCTATTTAAGATTTCTTTTTAATAATTCAAATGTCCGTGTCATTTTCTTACGATTTTGCATCTACTATATAATGAAAGCTTTATGGAGGTGAATTTATGTCAAATAATAATTATTCAGATGGCTTAAATCCTGATGAATTCTTATCAGCTAGTGCATTTGATCCTAATCTTGTAGGTCCAACTTTACCACCAATACCACCGTTTACACTTCCAACCGGGCCAACTGGGCCAACTGGGCCTACTGGGCCTACTGGACCGACTGGACCTACCGTACCTACTGGGCCTACTGGACCTACTGGGCCTACTGGACCTACTGGACCTACTGGGCCTACTGGAGACACTGGCGCAACTGGACCTACTGGGCCTACTGGAGACACTGGCGCAACTGGACCTACTGGGCCTACTGGAGACACTGGTGCAACTGGACCGACTGGACCGACTGGGCCTACTGGGCCATCTGGATTAGGACTTCCAGCAGGATTGTATGCATTTAACTCTGCTACAATTAGCGTAGCTCTTGGAGTTAATGAGCCAGTACCATTTAATACTGTTGGATCTCAGTTTGGTACAGCAATTTCTCAATTAGATGCCGATACTTTCATCATAAGTGAAACTGGATTCTACAAAATTACTGTTATCGCATATACTGCATTAGTAAGTGTATTAGGTAGCCTTGCAATTCAAGTGAACGGCGTTAATATACCTGGCGCTGGAACAAGTTTAATCTCACTTGGAGCGCCTCTCGTTATCCAGGCAATTACACAAATTACAATAACGCCATCAATGGTTGAAGCTGTTGTTACAGGACTTGGATTATCTCTAGCTCTTGGTACAAGTGCATCCATTATTATTGAAAAAATCGCTTAATTTTTTTACTTAGCAGTAAAACTGATATCAGTTTTACTGCTTTTTCAATTATGAATTCAATCATGAAACCTTCACTACCTACATAATCATATTGTTGTATGACATTTCGCAGGAGGCATCTATATGGAAAATAAATCTGCTGTCCGGCTTTATCTCGAGTTGTTAAAGAAAACAATTCTGTTTGAAATATGGCTAGAGTATGAGCCATATTTACCTGCTTCGTTACATATATCTAAGGAACTTCCATACGAACCCGTTACAGTTCCACTCCCTTTATTTATTAAACAATATGCAGAAAATCATAATTTAAAAATTATTAAACCTAATGTTTTAAAAAGCGAACGTCAAGACGGAATGGATTGGCCAAGAGCAGCACACAGTATGATCGGCCGGGAACGCATGAATCAATTACATGAAGCATTAGAAACAGTTGTCCGTGAAAATATAGAAGGTGATTTTATTGAAACAGGTGTGTGGCGCGGGGGATCGTGCATTTTTATGAATGGTTTTTTACAAGCAAACAACATTACTGATCGCAATGTATGGGTTGCCGATTCATTTGAGGGCCTCCCAACACCAAATATAGAACAATACCCGAGAGATTTCGGCGATTACTTACACAGCTTTGATTATTTACGTGTTTCTTTAGAACAAGTACAAGAAAACTTTAGAAAATACGATTTATTAAATGACCAGGTAAAGTTTTTAAAAGGTTGGTTTAAAGATACTTTACCGTCAGCACCGATAGAAAAAATTGCGATTGCTCGCCTTGACGGTGATATGTATGAATCAACGATGGATGGTCTCGTAAACTTATACGATAAAGTTTCTAAGGGCGGCTATATAATTATCGATGACTATGGGCTACCACCATGTGCTGAGGCTGTGACAGACTTTAGAAATCAAAGAAACTTAAAAGCTCCTATTACTAAAATTGATGTATTCGGGGTTTATTGGCGAAAAGAATAGGGCGAAACTTTATTCAGTTAGGGTTTCTCCATCTCACACTAATTATTAGCCTTCGCCAATAGCATGATAAATAAAAACAAAAGCTCCCATTACTATTTCCAGTTGTTCTAGGGAGCTTTTTACATATCACAACAGTTCTAATATCGTTTCCCCTCCCACTATAAAATGTTAGCTGCAGATTAAAAATGTTGGTTCCCTATTTACTACAAGGAAGGAGTGAAATTATGAGCGAGCTTAAAAAAAAAATCGCATTAATCCCACCTCCCGAACTCGTCCAATATGTAGGTGGCGACTTTCAAAAGGTTGGAAAAGAATTCATAAAGCATTTTATTCAAATTGGTAGTTTAAAATCCAATGAAACAGTGTTAGATGTAGGTTGTGGTGTCGGTCGAATGGCGGTTCCATTAATGAATTACTTAGGTGATGATGGAGCTTATTATGGATTTGATTTATTTAAAGATGGCATTACATGGTGCAAAAATAATATTTCAGCTGCCCGTAGCAATTTTCATTTTGAACACGTTGATATATATAATCAATTCTACAACCCAGAAGGAAAAGAAGATGCTTCTCAATACAAATTTCCATATGAAGACGATTCATTCGATTTTGTTTTTTTAACTTCTGTATTTACCCATCTCCTTCCGAAAGAATTAGAACATTACGTATCTGAGATTGTACGTGTTCTAAAAAAAGATGGGAGATGTTTTATTACCTTCTTTCTCATTAACCCTGAATCATCCTATTACTTAAATTCAGGGCTAAGTACATTAGGTTTTTATCATCAAATTGAAAATTGTTATGTTGTGAATAAAGATATTCCTAATTTTGCAGTTGCCTATCCTGAAGAAGATATCCGCATCTTATTAAATAAATATGGCTTAGAGGTAATTAATAAACCGCATTATGGTTTATGGTGCGGCAGAAATGAGTATACAAGTTATCAAGATATCGTTCTTACAAAAAAAGCTTCTGAAAGGTAGTTTCGTATGAATAATGAAAAAAAGCCACCTCTCGTTTCCATCCTTATTCCCACTTATAATCGACCACATTATTTCAAAATCGCTCTAGAAAGTGCATTAGCACAAACTTATCCAAACATTGAAATTATTATAGGAGACGATAGTACAAATGATGAAACAGAAATCTTAATAAATGAACAGTATTTACCTAATTATAAAAACATAACATACATTCGAAATACCACTACTTTAGGACAATTTCATAACGATCTTATGCTCTTAGAGAAATCTAATGGGGAGTATATAAATTTTTTAATGGACGATGATGTGTTTTATAATCATAAAATACAAAAAATGATGGCTTATTTTGAGCAAGACACAAATAAAAATCTCGCTCTTATAACTTCTTATCGAGTACGTATTGATGATCACGGAAATTTAATTGGAGATGCTCATCCAACACAAAGATTATATAGCGAAGACATTCAATTAAACGGAATATTTTTAGGCGACTGGATGTTAAAAGGTGGACATAACATTATCGGTGAGCCTACAACTATTCTGTTTAGAAAACAGTTACTCACTGAACCTTTCGGCACGCTAAAAGGAAGGCACTATTCTTGTAGTGTCGATATGGCATCATGGATTTCCTTACTTTCTAAAGGAAACGCAGTATACATATCCGAACCTTTAAGCCAATTTCGCTACCATACTGGGCAACAAATACACAGCAAGCTCCTTGAAGGATCTGAGGATTTTACGCACCTCGTTATAACTTCAAAAGAATACGGATTTTTACAAGATAATACAGATTATAGACTAGGTCTAATTAGCGCTTATAAATGGTGTAAAAATTCCTTAGAATATTATAGCCAGCTACCAAACCTCATTCCAGATACACATGTACGTCTTTCCCATTGTTTGGACATAATTATAAAAGAGCTACATCATTAGTCTATTCTGCGAAAATAAAATGTGTGAGCTTTACGTGAATAATGCGTATAGTTCATACATTCTTTTTAAACTATGTGATGCACCAACTAAAACCCACTAATATAGAGAGCAGTAGAAAGGAATTCATACAGTGAAAGATCCGAACACTCAATATCAAATAGACTACATATTAATATTCATTTTATTTGCCATTGGGATTGTTAGCTGCTTTGCTATCGCAAGTGCACAAGCTTCTTTACCACCATTTTTACAAAACGTAAATTTTGTATTAAAACAAATCCAATGGTATGCCATTGGATTTATCGCCATTGGTGTTATTATGGTTATTGATTTCGATCGCTATAAACAAATTGCTTGGTATTTATATAGCTTTGCACTCATACTTCTAATTGGCCTAGAACTTCAAGTTCCTGGCGCCGTTACAATTAAAGGGGCTACCGCGTGGTACAGACTTCCAGGCATCGGAAACTTTCAGCCTTCTGAAATTATGAAATTATTTTTGATTATCGTCGTTGGACGAATTATAGCGAATCATAATGAAAAATACCTTTTTCGGACAACTCGTGAAGATTTCATTTTACTTTTAAAAATATTTGCAGCTAGTTTACCTCCACTACTTCTAATCGCAAAAGAACCTGATTTAGGAAACACAATGGTCATTTCAGCGATGCTTGCAACAATGGTTTTAGTTTCTGGTATACGTTGGCGCTTTATCCTCGGATTAACCTCCGGTATTTTCGCCATAGGCTCTACCTTAACATATATTTATTTCACGCATCCAGAGTTCTTTAAAGAGCACATTCTAAAAGAATATCAATTAAATCGCTTCTATGGTTGGCTTGCACCTTATGAATATGACGCACAAGGATACCAATTAAGACAAGCATTTTTAGCTACTGGATCAGGAGAGATGCAAGGAAAAGGATGGGAAAATAGACAAGTATATTTTCCAGAGCCACATACAGATTTTATTTTTACAAATATCGCTGAACAATTCGGTTTTTTAGGAGCAAGTGTTATTATTTCATTTTTTTTCTTACTCATTTACCGAATGATCCATATTGCTTTAGAAAGCAATGAACCTTTCGGTAGTTATATTTGCGCTGGTACAATTGGAATGTTTACGTTCCAAGTATTCCAAAATATTGGGATGACAATTGGTTTACTCCCTATTACAGGAATAACGTTACCGCTTATGAGCTACGGCGGGAGTTCACTGCTCACATATATGGTTGCTATTGGATTTATTTTAAACGTACGCTCAAGAACTAAAATCTTTATGTTTAAATGAACCATATCGAAAAACGGTATGGTTTTTTTCTATGTCCATTTTAGATATACTAATGAAAAAATGAGCTGGAGGTTTAAATATGAAATATGACATTATAGGTGATATTCACGGATGCTTCCAAGAGTTTCAAGATTTAACAACGAAACTAGGGTATAGCTGGGATAGTGGTATCCCAATTCATAACGCAAAACGAAGGCTTGCATTCGTTGGTGATATTACAGACCGAGGTCCTCATTCATTACGGATGATTGAAATTGTATGGGAGCTCGTAATAAATAGAAAAGATGCTTACTATGCTCCAGGGAATCACTGTAATAAACTGTATCGTTTCTTCCTTGGACGTAATGTTACAATCGCTCATGGGCTCGAAACAACTGTTGCAGAATATGAAGCATTGTCTTCTAATAAGCAACAAATAATAAAAGAAAAATTCATTACTCTTTACGAACAATCACCGCTATATCACATACTGGATGAAAAAAAATTAACCGTCTGTCACGCTGGTATTCGGCAAGATTACATAGGAAGACAAGATAAAAAAGTACAAACCTTTGTACTATATGGTGATATTACAGGCGAAAAACACCCTGACGGCTCACCTGTCCGCCGAGATTGGGCGAAAGAGTATAAGGGTGAAACATGGATTGTTTATGGACATACACCTGTCAATGAACCTCGCTTTGTGAATCATACAGTCAATATTGATACTGGTGCTGTATTTGGTGGTAAACTAACTGGACTACGTTACCCTGAGTTGGAGACCGTTTCTGTCCCTTCTTCCCTACCTTTTGTCCCTGAAAAGTTCCGCCCAATTTCATAAAGTGAAACTTTAATCAGTGGGGGTTTTGTTCATCCCCCACTGATTATGAGCCCGCACCAATCGGGATAAATACCTCTACTTAATACAATTCACGATTTGCAGAGGATCATGGTGTTTTCTAGACATATTCCACACTAAAACTAGATAAAGCAATTAAAAAAAGATGCAATAAAGTGCATCTTTTTTTAATTGCACGGCATATACTGTCGCAGGAGGTGACGGAATGAAGAAAAAATCTTCTAAACAAAAAAGAAAATTCCACCCTTTATACCATCCCATGTATGGAATTAACAACTGGTGCAGTATTCGAGCTGCAGCTATAGAAGAAATAGAAGAACAAGAGTCATCAAAAAAAAGCAAACCGAGAGAAAAATATATCTCTTTAGAAAATGCTGTTATGAGGCGAATTATAGATAGCAGGAAAATAAAAGCAAAACAAAAAAAGAAGCTCGCTTCTAATAATGATGAACCTGTGCTTAATTCGGAAAAGATACAAGAAAATATAGAAGAAAACATTCCTGCAGCAATAAAGGAAAAAGTACAACCAGAAATTCCAGCTACTATTATAAATCAAGTAAAAAAAATAAAAGAAGCATTAATCTCGGGCAACGATGTACAAATAGAAGGATCCGCCCCTATTCAGGCTCCTGTACCTACACCTATAAAAAAAGAAAATAACAAAGGAGCTCGTCACGCATATAAAGAAGGACTTCACTCTAAAGCTGATGGAATCGCTTCACATGCAGAAGGGCTTCTTACACATGCAACGGGTCCCTTTTCTCATGCAGAAGGGACAAAAACAAAGGCAACTGGACATAGTTCGCATAGCGAAGGAAGTGAAACGACAGCAGGCGGCTCTTATTCTCATGCAGAAGGAAAACATGCAATTGCTTTGGGAGAAGCAGCACATGCAGAAGGAACCGCAACTATCGCTAACGGATTCTCATCTCATGCGGAAGGAAATCATACATCAACAGCTAATTTTGCAGGCAGCCATATTATGGGGAAATTTGGTACAGCAGAAGAAGCTTATTCCTGGTTTATCGCAAATGGGACAAATGACACTGATTATAATATAGGTGCCAAATGGCTTGCCCATAACGGAGAAATGTATATCGATGGTGCTTCTTACAATGCAGGTGGTACTGATTTTGCACAAATGTTTGAGGCAGCAGATCATAGCCCTATTGATATCGGCTATTTCATTACATTTAGTAGCGAAGAAAAAATTCGAAAAGCTACTTCAAATGATACATTCATATTAGGCATATCCAGCGCTACTCCTGCTCTCATAGGAAATAGCGGTGCTTTAAGTTGGCAAAAACGCTATGAAACAGACAGCTTCGGAAAACGTCAATATACACGTACTAACAAACAAGAAATACAACCCCTTTTAAATACAGAATGGGATCCAGCTTGTAAGTATATATCAAGAAGAGACCGTACTGAGTGGCTTCCTGTCGGATTAATTGGACAAATGTTAGTACGTGATGACGGCACTTGCGAAACACACGGATATTGTCGTCCAAATGATGACGGCATTGCCACAAAAGCTGAAAGTGGCTTTTTCGTTATAAAACGTACTGGTGAAAATCAAATTTTAATATTATTTCGCTAAAAAAAGGGAACAAAATTCTTTTTATGATAAGAATTTTGTTCCCTTTTAATTGTTATGTAAAGCGTATTGCATATCCTCTGGGATACTTACGGTAAAAGTCATTCCCTTTTCTAAAATAGGATGATAAAACGTCAAAGATGTACTATGCAGCGCTTGACGTTTTATCACATCTCTTCGGCCACCGTATAGATCATCCCCAAGTAGCGGATGTCCTATATATGCCATATGTACACGAATTTGATGTGTTCTTCCCGTCTCGAGCTCAAGCGCTACATGCGTCTTATCGGAAGAACTCTCCATCACTCTAAAATGAGTAACAGCTCTTTGACCATCTTCACAGACAGTTCGCTCGATAATACTATCCGATTTTCGTCCGATTGGCGCGTCAATCGTTCCTACTTCTTCTAAAATAGTCCCATGAACGATTGCCTCATACGTTCGTTTCACCCCTTTTTGTTGATGCTGCTTCGATAAAAGGTGGTGAACGAATCTATTTTTCGCAATTAACATAAGCCCTGAAGTATCACGGTCTAACCTCGTCACAATGTGCACCGTACTTGCAAGATTTTGTTTATCATAATGATATAAAAGAGCGTTTGCAATACTTCCTGACGGGTGCTCCCTAGACGGAATCGTCGACATATTTGCTTCTTTATTTATAACAAGAACCGCATCATCTTCATATACGATACACAAAGGGATCTCTTCCACTTCCATCCCTTCACTTCTTTCCTCCACTGGAAAAAAGATTTGTAACTCTTCACCAGCTTGTAACTTGTGACGAACACTTGTGTGTTGACCGTTTACTTCAATTGCTCCCCCGCGGAACTTTATATCCGTTAAAGCAGCTTTCGAAATCCCTTTTGTTTTCAAAAATTCTCTAACTAAAGTTCCCTCTTCAGCCAGCCCTATATCCCATTTCAATGTAAATCTGTTCAAATATATAAACCCTCTCTATTTATCTGCAACAAACGAGTCACGAACACGTTTCCAGAATGGGAACGGACGGAAACGAACAAATCGTACTTTCTCGTTTGCAACGCGATACTGAATTGATTTCACATCTTGATGAACCATCGTCAAATGATCCACGGTAATTTGCATGTTCATTCCTGCAGCCGGCTTTAAAACGCATGTATGATGCTTCGGCAGTACGAGCGGTGAACCTACCGTACGAAATACACGATTGTTGATAGATGCCATTTCTGCAATTTGAATCGCTTCAATAGAAGGGTGAATAATTGCTCCGCCAAGCGCCTTATTATAAGCGGTACTTCCTGAAGGAGTAGAAATACAAAGACCATCTCCGCGAAACGTTTCGAAATACTCTCCGCGTATTTCCACTTCTGTTACTAATGTACCTTCTGCACTTTTTACAGTCGCTTCATTCATCGCCAAATACTGCGACTCTTTACTACCATTCACATAGCGAATAATCACTTCTAAAAGTGGATATTCAACCACTTGGAACGGTGTTTTAGCGATTGCAATCACCAACTTCTCTACTTCCGTGGGTAACCAATCTGCATAGAAACCTAAATGCCCTGTATGTACACCAACAAATGCGGTTTCATCTAATCGATTATAGTAACGATGGAATGCATATAAAAGCGTTCCATCTCCCCCAACAGAAATTACAATATCAGGTTCCTTTTCATCCATTGTAAACCCAAAATCTAACAAGTATTCTTTCATCGTACTTGCTAGTGTATCTGATGATTGATCTCCCTTTGACATAATTGTAAATTTCATCGCCCAACACCCTTTAGTTTATGATTCAGAATCTTTCGTTTCCTGCTTTCGTGAAAAGACCTTTTGCGCTTCTTGAATTTCAAGACGAATGGAAGACATTTCTTCATCTAATAAAAACGCCGCTTCCGCTGCACGTTGTAAGCGTATTTTAATATCTTCAGGAAAACGTCCACTATATTTGTAATTTAAAGAATGCTCAATCGTTGCCCAAAAATTCATTGCTAACGTGCGAATTTGAATTTCAACTAACACTTTTTTCTCCCCCTGTATCGTTTGAACAGGATAACTAATGACAACGTGGTAAGAGCGATAGCCGCTATCTTTCTTTTGCGTTACATAATCACGTTCTTCTACAATGTCAAAATCATTTCGTTTTCGAAGATATTCTACAACAGGCTTAATCTCATCTACGAATTGACACATCATTCGAAGGCCCGCGATGTCCTGCATATCTTCTCTAATTCGGTCTAGCGGTACATTTCTCTTCTCCGCTTTATCAATAATACTTGCAACCGACTTTACCCTTCCTGTTACAAACTCAATTGGAGAATGCTCCGTTAACATTGCAAATTGAGTACGCATTCCTTTTAGTTTCACTTTCAGCTCCGCCACCGCTTGGTGATACGGTGCTAAAAATTCTTCCCAATTACGATTCATTTCAACCACCACCAAAATCAATCCATTTGCTTATAGAAACACTTTTTCTACAGCAGTTACTAGTTCTTCTCCGTAATTTGCATTACCTTCAATATTTTCAACTAAATATTCTACTTCTTCTTTTAATCCTTCTAATTCTATTTCAACATCATTCACGCGAATAAACATCGCTGTATCTTTATTCATCGCTTCATGCATTGCTTCCCAGCATGTATGCGGAATACTTACATAAATGAAAGATGATTCATTTTCTAAGATATATAAAAATGATAAATTGTCTGAGTCTACAAGTACGTGATTACGCGCACTTAACTCCTTTACCTCTATTTCAGTATTTTCCGCACAAAAAATAAGCGCATTCTCTCTCGTTTCTACGCTCTTAACTTGAATTTTATTTTGCATACTCGAACTCCTCCATCTCAACTTCCTGTCTTACTTAACAGTATTATTGTATCATAACATGGACGCAAACAAATAAAACATTGAACCAAATTTGCGAAAAAGCGATAATGTGGAAAGAATTATTTTTCAAAAGGAGCGCATACAATGACACAAGAAATTGAAATTGAATTTAAAAATATGGTTACAGAGGAAGAATTCCAAACATTATGCAAATCTTTTTCTATTGAAGCATTTACAAAACAAGTAAATCACTACTTTGAAACGCCTCACTTCTCTTTAAAAGATACGGGCTCTGCACTTCGTATTCGTCATAAAGATGGAACTTATACATTAACATTAAAACAACCTGCTGAAATTGGTTTATTAGAAACTCATCAGTCTGTAACAGAAAAAGAAGCACAACTTATGATGGAAACAAACACAATCATTCAAGGAACTGTAATGGATCAGCTACACAAATTACAAATTCCCGTTTCCTCTTTAACTTATATGGGTAGTTTAACAACAGAAAGAGCTGAAATATTATTTGAAGGCGGAACGCTTGTCTTTGATCATAGTTTCTATTACAATCACGATGATTATGAAATTGAATACGAAGTGCAAGATGAAAAGATCGGTAAAGTAGCATTTATAAGGTTATTAAAGCAACATAACGTACCAGTTCGTCATACAAACAACAAAGTAAAACGCTTTTTCCTTGCCAAACAAAACGAAGAGCGCTAAAGTAAAATTTCCATCAGTGAAGAAGAGCTGTACTTACGGCTACATTTCACCTTTTTGAAAAGCAAAAGATTTATTAGCAACATATAGAATAAGCAAAGAATGTTATGAAGGCTGTTTAGTTGCTCTTCATAACATTCCATTGCTACAATAGATATACATTTCATGGAAAAAGGAGTTTATAAAGGATGAGCAAGCAACCGATGACACCATTTGAAGCAATTGGCGGTGAACAATGCATTGCAACATTAGTGGATACATTTTATTCCTATGTCAGTGAACACCCTGACTTATCTCCGATCTTCCCGGATGATTTAACAGAAACTGCTAGGAAGCAGAAACAATTTTTAACGCAATATTTAGGTGGTCCTAATTTATACACTGAAGAACATGGGCATCCTATGCTAAGAGCACGCCATCTTCCGTTTGAGATTACTCCAAAACGCGCAGAAGCTTGGCTGTCATGTATGGAGCAAGCAATGGATGATACAGGAGTGCACGGTCATATAAGAGAGTTTGTTTTTGAACGTTTAGCATTAACTGCTCAACATATGGTCAATACTCCAAATGAAACAGGTGAAGCGTAATGGATAAGCAGGAAGCAAAGCATATAAATATGCCTTCTCCTTCCACATGCGAGCATAAATCTGTAGAAGCATATTTATTTATTGATCCACTTTGTAAAGATTGCTGGGATATCGAGCCATTTATTATTAAACTATGGCTTGAGTATGGGAAATACTTCTCTATTCGTCATATCGTAACAGGAAAAGTGGACGGAGCAAACGCTTCCTCACACAAATGGAATAAACCTGCTAATATTCGATTTGTGTGGGAAAAAACAACAAGTTTACAAGGTTTTTCATGTGATGGAAAAGTACATATGCAAGAGGCATCGTCAACACCATATTTAGTTTCGATGGCAATTAAGGCGGCGGAATTGCAAGGCCGAAAAGCAGGTTCGAAATTTTTGCGAAAACTCCAAGAATACATTCTTCTTGAAAATGTATCAAACCCTGACTGTGAATTATTGCTTACATGCGCTAAAGATAGTGGCATTGATGTAGAGGAATTTAAAAAAGACCTACACTCAGTTAGCGCAAAAAAAGCTTTCCAATGCGACCTAAAATTCACAAATGAGATGCATATTACAGAAATACCTTCCCTCCTATTTTTTCATGCAAATTCAGATGAGGAAGGTATTAAAATCGCGGGAATTTATTCCTATGATGTATACGTACAGTTATTAAAAGAACTTATAAAGTGCGAGATTGAGCCAGAACCATTACCTCCTTTAGAAGTATTACTAGAAGCAACACAATTTATTTCTTCAAAGGAAATCTCATTTATATATGACTGCCCTCAACAAGAAATAGAGCGTGAACTAAAGAAATTACAACTAAAACGAAAAGTACAAATGATTGAAGTGAAGTGCGAGCGTTATTGGAAATGGATAGCAAAAGAAAAAGACCCGGTGTAAACACCAGGTCTTTTTCTTTACGGCTTATAAAAATATTAAAGGGGATGGGAGAAATTTTCACGTTCAAACAAAGGGGTATATGTTTGTATGTGAATTCGTTCACGCTTATTATATTACAAGATTCGACGTCAGATGACAACCCCTTTTGTCGAATTTCACATTTTTGTCACATTCTAAACGTTTTCATTTTTGAATAAGCTATAAAAAGAACATTTAGGAGGTTTTATTAATGAAAAAGTCTCATATCGCTCTAATTTTTCTAGCTTTCATTGTTTCTTTTTTCTTGTACATCCTTTCTCTACTACAAGCTTTTCCTAAAATTATTGCCTTCCCTCTTTTATTCGGAGTTATCGTCATCGCTGTCTCTTATTTCAACTATAGAAAACGATTTAAAGGATTTTAACTATCAAAATAAGTCATGAAAATTCCTTCTAATATAGAAAAAGTAAAGAAAATCACCTTAACAATTCGACAAATATCGACATTATGTACTTTTGAGAAAATGTTTCAAACAAAAAAGACGAGGATAAAATCCCTCGTCTTTTCTCATTACTTCTCTTCAAACAATAGCGCTTCTAATTCATTTAACTTCTCTTCAAATACTTGTAGTGCTTCTTTTACAGGTTCTGGTGATGCCATATCTACTCCTGCTTTTTTCAACACTTCAATTGGGTAATCAGAGCTTCCAGCTTTTAAGAATTCGTTAATGTAACGTTCTACTGCTGGTTGTCCCTCTTCTAAAATTTGTTTTGACAAAGCTGTCGCTGCACTAAATCCTGTTGCGTATTGATATACGTAATAGTTGTAATAGAAGTGCGGAATACGAGACCATTCTAAACCGATTTCTTTATCGATTACTAAAGCGTCCCCGAAATATTTCTTATTTAAATCGTAGTAGATCTCCGTTAACATATCTGGCGTAACAGCATGTCCTTCTTGTACTTTCTTATGAATGATATGCTCGAACTCTGCAAACATTGTTTGACGGAATACAGTACCACGGAATCCTTCTAAATAATGATTTAATAAATATAGACGCTCTTTTTTATCTTCTGTCGTTTTTAATAAATAATCATTTAGAAGCGCTTCATTACAAGTTGATGCTACCTCTGCAACGAAGATTGAATAATCACCGTATACGTGTGGCTGTGTCTTTCTTGTGTAATAACTATGCACCGAATGACCAAACTCATGAGCAAGTGTATATAAATTATTTACATTATCATGCCAGTTCATTAAAATATACGGATTTGTTCCGTATGCACCAGATGAATACGCTCCGCTTCGTTTGCCTTTATTCTCGTACACATCTACCCAGCGATTTTCATATGCTTCTTTTAAAATTTCAACATATTCATCACCAAGTACGTTTAAAGATTTTAATAACAGGTCTTGCGCTTCTTCATACTTCACATTCATTTTCACTTCTTGTACAAGTGGTGTATATAAATCGTACATATGAAGCTCATCAAGTCCTAGTGCACGCTTACGAATATCAATGTATCGATGTAGTAAGTGTAAATTATCATTTACCGATTCAATAAGTTGATCATACACCGCCTCAGGAATATTATTATTACTTAATGCAGCTTGACGTGCAGAATCGTATTTACGAACGCGCGCATTGAAATTATTACGTTTCACAGCCCCGCTTAACGTACTTGCAAATGTGTTCTTATATTTTCCGTACGTTTCAAATACAGCTTTGAATGCATCTTCCCGTACACGACGATCATCACTTTCTAAAAACTGAATGTAACGACCATGCGTTATTTCTACCTCTTCTCCATCCTCACCTTTAATAGATGGGAATTTCAAATCCGCATTATTCAACATACCGAATGTATTACTTGATGCACTCATCACTTCAGATGCTTCTGCTAATAACGCTTCTTCTGCCTCAGATAATACGTGCGGACGTTGACGGGTAATTTCTTCTAATGCATGCTCATATACACTTAGTTCTCGATTTTCTTGTAAGAAAGTTTGCAATGTATCTTCTGAAATAGCTAAAATTTCAGGTACGATATACGCTGTACTACTAGATACTTGTGAGTATAAATTTGTTGCGCGATCATTCAGTGCTTGATACACAGAGTTTGTTGTATCTTGATCGTAACGCATATGTGCATATGTATATAGCTTACCTAATCGCATTGAAATTTCATCTTCATATTGCAATGCCTCAAGCAAATTGTCTGCAGAGTCGCCAAGCTTCCCTTTAAATTCAGTTAACTTTGGCAATAGCTCTTTAATAGCTTGGAATTCTTTTTCCCATTCTGCATCTGTTTGGAAAATATCTTCTAATCGCCATGTGCTTGCTTCTTCAATCTCATTGCGATCTGGTAATGTTTTTGCTTTATTTTGTTCAGACATTCTGTAAGCCCTCCTTTAAATATCTCTACTTAAGTACAATTCTGTTTTTCTTATGTAATTCCTTCACGTTCATTCTTTATTATATCCCCTTTTTCTTCTCTCATGTTGAACTTTGTCTCAAATAGAGATAGTGCGTGCGCTAAGCCAATTTCATCATATTTCATAATTTCTCCCTCTGTTTTTACCAACACAACATCTCTTATTTTTCGATACTTATTAATACCTATTTTTATTAATACACCTGCATAACATAAAAATGTCATATACTCCGCAACTGCTACCTTCCATATATGTTGTGCAAAATACGGAAGTAGACGCCTCTTCGTATATTTTGCTACATAGTTACATGCGTATTGCAGAGAAATATACTCCCCTACCTTAAGCATACCTATACACTTCATATAAAGAGAAGCTTGCCATATAAATGGATTTGTTTGAAAAGCAAACGCGGATGGGAGCGGAACACCGATTTCAGAAGGAAAACTCGCTGGGGTACATTTATATTGATATAAGAGGCGGAGTAGTGACTTATGATTATAATTCCAGATAGATAGAGCGTTTTGCCGAAAATGGTTCTTTTTTCTCTTCCATTCTTGTCCTAATACCTCTTTTTGGAAAGGAACGGGGGAAAAGAGCATGTCAACAGTAGTCGTATCAGTTGGTAAATAAATAGTATGTGAGAAAGAGACGTTTGTAGAAAACGGAGTGATAAAGGCGCATTTCATAAATGATTTTTGTTTCGGACAGAAGAAAATAAGAAATGGCTGAGGATAAGATTGTAAGGAGAAAGCCAGAAGTGAGGAAAATTTCATCCAATATGCAGATTGCTTTTTTAATTGATTTCCACCAATGATCCAGATGACCTGTATACCAGCTTGCCAATACGAGTATGTTCGTTTAGAAAGCTGTTCTATGGAGAGATTGGCGCATTGATATTCAATCGCAATTTCCCTACCTGCTCTCTCTACGAAAACATCTGGTCTTTGCTGGATTTTTGGAAGGTAATGCTCTATATCCACATGAAAATTTTGACGTTTCAACCATCTATATAACAATTCTTTACCGTGCATATGATACATAGATTCTGCTTCATAAAAGGTAAGACATGAATCCACTTTCTTATGAGCAAAATGCCAGCTCTTTTGTTTTCCTAATTTCATTTGCACTTCTTTTCCGCAAGCTGTACAAAAGAATTTTTCTCGTTTACGCATTTCGCGTAAACGTTCTTCATCCCGGTTATATAATAGATGAATTTTCTCTCCGTTTTCTCTCCTTGCAATAAACATCACCATCACACCCTTTCAACTTCTTGTATTCTACAATTTACTACAAATTCCTCTCAAAAAAAGAGATGTCCTAAATTAGGACATCTCTTTCTATAATAAAGGTGATAATAACCGGTACGTCGATTCAACAATCCGCCTATGAAGACGTCTCTTATGAAATCGGTCAACATGAATTTCACTGGATTCTTCTAAATCGTCTTTAAAATCTTGAACGAGCTTTCTAATGCTACCTGTATCATATAAAAAGGCATTTACTTCAAAGTTTAAATGAAAACTTCTCATATCCATATTAGCTGTCCCAATTGATGCGAGATCAGAATCCACGATGACAACTTTACTATGAAGAAACCCTTTTTCATATTCATATATTTTTACTCCTGCATCTAATAACTCCGGAAAGTACGATCTTGATGCATAAAAGACAGTCCGCTTATCTGGCTTACTTGGCATTAACAAACGAACATCGATACCAGCAAGTGCAGCTACTTTTAATGCAGATAAAATATCATCATCTGGAATAAAGTATGGTGTTGCAATCCAAATCGATTTCCTAGCTGAAGCAATCATTGCAAAATATAAATGTTTAATTGTTTCCCATTTATTATCCGGTCCACCTCCAACAAGTTGGACTCCGCCCCAATGATCACCCTCAACTGCTTCCGCTTGTAAATATTCAGGTGCTAATACCGCCTCACCAGTCATATAAAACCAGTCTTGAAGGAAAATTAGCTGTAAACTTTGAACTGCTTCACCGCGTAAATATAAATGCGTGTCTCGCCAAAAACCGAAATATTTATCCTTCCCTAAATACTCATCACCAATATTTAATCCACCTACAAACCCCTCATTTCCATCTATAATAACGATTTTTCGGTGGTTTCGATAATTAATTTTATCGTTTAAAATTGGAAAGCGCACAGGGAAAAATGGAATCATTTCTACTCCTGCATCATTCAATTCTGCAATATACGAATTTGATAATTTAAAGCTTCCAACCGCGTCGTATAAAAAACGAACGACAACGCCTTCTTTTGATTTTTTTATTAAAATATCTTTAATTTCTGTACCGAGCTTGTCATCACGTACAATGTAATACTCCATATGAATGTGGTGTTTCGCTCGATTTAACCCATCTAAAATTGCCTGAAACGTTTCGTCTCCATTTGTTAATGTCCTCGTTTCAGTTTGAAATGAAATATTTAAAGCACCCAATCGATCTGCTAAACGAAATAACAATTCTTGATGCTTATGATTTCGTAAAATCCGTTCTTCGTAATCTTCGTGTCCCTTATATTGTAAAAACGCCTGTTCATCGAGTAATGCCTTCTTTTGGAACATTCTTTTTCTGCGAAAGTTTTGTCCAAATAAAAGATAAGCAAAGAAACCGAACACTGGAAAAATACCTAGTACGATTAACCACGTAAGTGTTTTTGACGGATGGCGATTTTCTAAGAAAATGACACATCCAATTAAAAATGCGGAAACCGTAAATAAAATACTAATAATACCTAAAATCGAAACATCCTTTATCCCCATGACATCCGAATAAAATGCTACATCAATAAACATGCGTAATGAAACAAATAATGCGAACAGTAGTAGAAAAAAGAAAAGTAGTTTTAGTGTATTTTTCATCTCTTCCCCCCTAATAAGAAAGCCTTCCTATTCTTCATAAAAAAAGCCGATTTCATACTATAGAAATCGGCCTACGTTTTAGGAGGGAAATTGTTGCGAATTGTCTCAAGCGCACGCTCTTTCACAACCTGTTTCCCATACTCACTTACACGGTGAATCGTTAAAGTAGATTCTTCTCCATATTCTAAAACAATACTTAAAATACGATCAATCTCTTCTTCATCATGTAGCACTTCATCGAATTCCACATATACATAATAGCGGTCCTCAAATGAATGTAATTCATCTTTTATATCTTCAAAGATAAGACGATGACTTAATGAAATAACATCTTCAAAATCATTAAACTTAATTAAAAAGCCAAACGTACCATCTTCATTAAAGTTTGTTCCTACTTGTTCTTCTACCTCTTCCACTAATTCTTGCTGGAATAATGATTCGATGCCTTCATCTAGAGGAATGTCTATAATTTTGTCTACACCTATTGGTAATTCCAGCTTTTGTCCATCCTTTGAAAGCTCCGCTTTCGTTACAAGTACTTCAATCCCTTTATCGACTGCTTGCACTTGGATCCATAACGGCCCATCGATAAAGAAATCATCATGATCACGAGCTTCGTCCATCATCTCCCAAAAGAGCTCTTCACTTCGTTCGCGATCATACCAAATTTCTTCACGATTAAACCCTCTGTCCTCTATATCAATGTACGTAATAAAAAATTTCATCGTATGGTCATTAATTCTTTCAATATCCAAAATACAACGCTCCCTTCCTGCTTAGAATTGTTATGAAGGGATTCCCCACTCATATGACAAAACAATAGATTCTTGTACTCTCATTTTATGATAAGATTCTCCAGAAGGGAAATAAAATCGATTTATTTTACAAAAATAGTTATATACCTATCTGTATTCGACTTTTTACATAAAGTGAAACAATAATCAGTATTTTTTTCATCCTCCACTGATTATTAGCTCGCACCAATCGGAATAAATATACCATTATACCAATTCACTGCTCGCAAAAAATTTGGACATACATTCCCATATTCCCTCGTACACTGTAATAAAGTGAAACTTCTATTAGAGGTGATTATTTTTTCCCCAGGCGCGCGGGATCAAAACTAGACAAACTTTCTTCACCACATACATATATTTCGCTTATTAAAACATCATAAATGGAGGCAGACGAATGGACTTAGAGTTTTTAACATCTGTACTAATGATTGTCGGTATCGATGTTGTACTAGGTGGCGATAACGCAATTGTCATCGCACTAGCTAGCCGAAATTTACCTGAAGCAAAACGAAATAAAGCCATTTTGATTGGTACTATGTTAGCAATTGTGCTACGAATTCTCCTCACGATACTAGCTGTCTATTTACTTGATATCCCATTTTTACAACTCACCGGCGGAATTTTACTCACATTAATTGCGGTCAATTTACTCACTGATAATAACAACGACCTTTCTTCTATCAAAGGAAAAACGACTTTATTCCAAGCTGTGCGTACAATTGTATTCGCGGATCTCGTTATGGGGTTTGACAATGTTATTGCCATTGCAGGAGCAGCTCACGGAAGACTTTCACTCGTAATTATCGGTTTATTCATTTCTATCCCGATTATCATTTGGGGAAGCAAACTTATTTTAATACTCATGGAACGCTTTCCATTTCTCATTTATTGCGGAGCAGCAGTTCTCGCCTATACAGCAGGAAAAATGATTACACATGAAGACAGACTTGCAACGTTTTTTCATCATAATCCTAGTTTTGCCGCAAGTATCCCTTATTTGTTCATTTTCACCATTTTATGCATAGGCTTTATCGTTCAACAAGTGCGATTACGTAATGTTAAACAGTAAAAAAAAACCTTCTACTCTATAATAGGTAGAAGGTTTTCATATTATTATAATTAATTTACAAGACGCTGTGCTTCACGTAATTGGAACGTTCTTACTGTACGTGGTAAGAAACGACGGATTTCATCTTCGTTGTAACCTACTTGAAGGCGTTTTTCGTCAATCATAATTGGACGACGTAAAATACCTGGATAGTCACGAATCATCTTATATAAATCTTGAAGTGGTAAAGACTCTAAGTTCACATTCAATTCTTGGAAAACTTTTGAACGAGTAGAAATAATCTCATCCGTTCCGCTTTCTGTCATACGTAAAATCTCTTTAATCTCATCAATCGTTAATGGATCTGAGAAAATATTACGTTCTGTATAAGGAATATGATTTTCCTCTAGCCATAATTTCGCCTTTCTACAAGACGTACAGCTTGGAGAACTATATAATGTTACCATACAAAGCTCACTCTCCTTAAAGAGTACAAATTCTGTACTAATTACAGTTTAAATTTCTAACTTCCGCAATTTTTCGCGATAACTTGTCTTATAGCAAAGTAAAAAATCGCAATTCATGTAAGCAACAATAATTACTTTTAATAAGTAACTTCTATAATCATTATACAATAGTTTTTGCAAGAAATATACAGTGAATTTACTGCTAGTTGAGAAATTTTCTCCGTGTACTCCACTGCTATGCAACATGATTATACTCAGTAAAACTGTCCTTTAACAACGGTCCTCAACCCTCTTGATACTTACTTTCTACAATAACCTTCACTTGATATACAATTACAGTTTCATAATCTTCCCCATTAAAAAGAGAGCGTTTTCTTACCTTTTCCCGACAAAACAATTGAGAAATGTAAGACTCTAAAGGTTAGAAACAAAAAGGAACATTTGTTCTTGTTTTAACAAATCTCTCCGCTCATGTCTATATGCTTTCTAAAGTAAATCGAATATTTTTCTGACATTTCTTTCTTTTTTACCATTTATCTCATACAATAAAAATACAGACAGACAAAGGGGGAATTTGCATATGATCGCTTTTTTTACTGATTTTATCATTGTTGCTACCCTCATCATCGGAATAACAGCATTGATTGGTGTCATTACAAATAGCATCGGTGAAAAACTCTTTGGTGGGAAAGAAAAAATGAAGTTTGTTAACAAAAGTTTAGATGTACAATCTGGCTGGAACCAAGTTGGCGGGAAAGGCATTTATAAAAAACGTACGTATTAAAAAAAGCAGGCGATTAGCCTGCTTTTTTTATTTTTCTACAGATGCCCACTTAAAGCTTAATTCGCCGCCATATTTGTGGATATATACATCTTTAATTGTTTCTCTTTCTAATATAGATCTACCGCGTTGGAATACTGGTGCAATTGCTGCATCCTCAAATAAGATTTTTTCCGCTTTTAACAGGTCATTCCAACGTCCTTTTACATCTGAACCTTCTTGCTTTGCCTTTTTAATAAGGCCATCATACTGGGCATTAGAATAACTCATTTTATTTTGTGAACCATCTGTTATAAACATATCAAGGAATGTGATTGCATCAGGGAAATCAGGTCCCCATCCAGTAAATGAAATATCAAACTGTCCACTATCTTCAAGTTTTAATTTTTGTGCAAATGGTTGCATCTTAATCGTTACTGTTAGACCTGGTAAATTCTTTTCTAATTCTCCCTTTACATACTCACCAATTTTCTTAGATTCTTCATTATCAAAGTTTAAAAATTCTAGTTCTATTTTATCCTTACCTAATTCTTTCTTTCCTGCTTCCCAGAATTTTTTAGCCTCCTTCACATCTACTTTTGAAAGTTTTCCATTTTCTTTTCTGAAATCCTGCTTATCTGGTCCCTTAACAAAATCAGATGGTACTAAACCATAAGCTCCCTTAGAACCATTGTTTAAAATAACCTCACCAATACCATCTCGATCGTATGCACTAGAAATAGCCTTACGAATATTTTTGTTAGCTAACGCTGGATTTTTTTGATTAAAACGCAAGAAGAACACAGTTGGATCATTAATTGTTTTAAAATCTTTTTGCCCTTTATACTTATCAACTAATTCCGCTGATAAACCAACTCTGTCAATCGCATTTGTATTATACAAATTAACAGCTGCTCCTGTATCTTTTACAACATTAAAATTAACTTCTTCTAATTTCACTTCTTTTTGATCCCAATAGCTTGGATTTTTCTTTAATTGGAAACTTTGTTCATGTTTCCATTCATTTAATACAAATGGACCGTTATACAAAGTTGTATTTGCTTCCAAACCAAATTTTTCTCCTTGTTCTTTCATATACTTCTCATTTAATGGGAAAAATAGTGGATACACCGTTAAATCAAGAAAATATGGAACTGGATTATCCAATTCAACTTCTAATGTATAATCATCTATCGCTTTTACACCTAATTGATCCGGTGATAGCTCTCTTTTATTAATTTTCTCTGCATTTTTCACATCTAGCATGATATATCCTGATTTCGCTGCCGTATCCGGGTTAACAGCTCTTTGCCATGCATATACAAAATCTTTTGCTGTTACAGGATCACCATTCGACCATTTAGCATCTTCACGCAATTTAAATGTATATTTTTTACCATCTTCAGATTTCGTGTGGGATTTCGCTACACCTGGAACTAACTTATCGCCTTTCCCAAGTCGATATAGCCCTTCCATTGTATTATTCATAACTTTTGAAGAAGCAGCATCCGAGGCAAGTGTTGTATCCATTGTCGGAATTTCAGACACTTCTGTTAGATTAATAACTTGCTTCGCACCGCTTTTCCCGCTATCCCCTTTTGCGTTCGCTTGCGGTTCATCTTTTTGGTAGCCACATGCCCCTAAAATCATGCTCATTGCTACTGTTGATGCTACAAAAACTGGTATCTTTTTTTTCATACTTCCACCCTCCAAAAAAATGTTAGCCCTTTCATTTTCAAACAGAAAGAAATATATATATGTTCTAATAATTCATATTATACACACAAATATAATCTTTGTATATTTATATTTCTATCTTATTAAAATTCCCTGTGAACACTCAGTATATTTGTAAACGTTTCATACTGCGTTTTTATTGAACTAAAGTGTTAAAAATGACTATTTTTATACTTTTCTAAATTATCAGGGAAAAACAAATTTTATATTCTATAATATCTTAAGCATAATTATTCCTCCTTTTTTGTCATAAAATGAAGGTTTATTCATATTGAAAATATGTAGGCTAAAATGAGTGCAAAGGATATGAAAGTGTGTTACGATACACTTTGCTAAAAATAGATATCGGTAAAGAGGGGACGGACATGACAGCAATTCGCTCAAAAAACGGGCCAACAGAGAAATTGAGTTTATTCTTATTAACATGGCCTATTTTTCTAGAAGTTTTTCTTTTTATGCTGATGGGGATCGCTGATACTTTCATGTTAAGTGCATTATCAGACGATGCTGTATCTGGGGTTGGTGCAGCGAATCAATACCTTCATATCGCGATTTTAGTACTAGAAGTCATCGGGAATGGTGCAGCTATCGTTGTATCCCAATACCTCGGTTCTAAACGCTTTATGGAAGCATCAAAAATATCAGCATTAGCCGTCACATTAAATTTAGTGGTTGGACTCATTATAAGCGCTGGTTTTCTTTTATTTTCAAAACATATGATGACGGCAATGAATTTACAAGGCGATGTACTAACGTATGCACAAAGCTATCTATCCATCGTCGGAGGAGCTATTTTCCTTCAAGCTATTATTAACTCATTAGCTGCAATTATCCGCGTTCACGGCTTTACAAAGCAAGCGATGTTTGTTTCGCTTGGAATGAATATTATTCATATCGCCGGAAACTACGTACTTATTTTCGGGAAATTCGGTTTCCCTGAACTTGGTGTGCAAGGAGCCGCGATTTCTTCTGCTGTCAGCCGGTTAATCGCACTTATCGTTTTCTTCTGGTTACTGTACCGCGTTATGGAATACCGTGTGAAATTACAATATTACTTCACTTTATCAAAAGAATACGTTGGCAAAATTTTAAAGATTGGCATTCCATCTGCATTCGAACAAGTCATGTATCAAGCTTGTCAAATTGTCTTCTTATATTACGCAACATACTTAGGTACGGAATCGTTAGCTGCAAGACAATACGCTACTAACATTTCCATGTTCACTTATTTATTCGCCATTGCTATCGGTATGGGAACAGCTATTATCGTTGGACGCCTAGTTGGCGGAAATGAAAAGGATGAAGCTTACACACGCGTATGGAAAAGTGTACAATGGGCGATTGGTGTAACTCTATTTATGGTCATGCTCGTTGTTACATTCCGCACACAATTAATGGGACTATTTACGGATAATCCTCATATTATCGCTCTAGGGGCAAGCGTTCTTTTACTAAGTGTACTACTTGAAACAGGACGGACGATGAACATCGTCATCATTAATTCACTTCGTGCAGCTGGCGATGCAAAATATCCTGTTTTAATCGGCGCATTCTCCATGGTGTTAATGAGCTTACCACTCGGTTACTTTTTCGCCTTCCATTTAGACATGGGGCTCGTTGGTATTTGGCTAGCGATTGCTATCGACGAATGGACACGAGCAATTATTATGTTCTTCCGCTGGAGAAGTAGATCGTGGGAAAATTATGCACTTGTTAAACCAAATGAGCAAGATGAGAGTGTTTCTGTTCAAGCGCAGTAAAATAAAAGTGTTTCTAAATGAAGAAAAAGGCGGCTGGATTTCAGTCGCCTTTTCTTCATTCTTGGAAACTCTTAATTTGCTGTCTTTAAACAGAAAAAGAACTTGGATAAAATCTCTTTATACTAAATTAAGTTTAATTAGTATAAAAAAATAGAGCCATCCTTCTGTAATAGAAGAATGGCTCTACTTTATTATTGATAGATTTCTTTATATTTCTTATACTCTGCTTCAGAACATAATACAAAATGTCCTGGGCGAATTTCACGCATTGTTGGTGCTTCGCTACCATAATCATGCTGAGTTGGATCGTATACGATACGTTTACGATTGCGCTCATAATCTGGATCTGGAAGCGGAATTGCAGATAGTAGTGATTTTGTATATGGATGCATTGGATTCGCATATAACTCTTCACTTGTTGTCAACTCAACGATTTGACCACGGTACATTACACCAATGCGATCACTAATGTATTTTACCATTGATAAATCATGGGCGATGAATAAGTATGTTAAACCTTTTTCTCTTTGTAACTGTTTCAGTAGGTTTACAACTTGCGCCTGAATCGATACGTCAAGTGCTGAGATTGGTTCATCAGCAATGATAAATTCAGGTTCTACAGCTAGTGCACGAGCGATACCGATACGTTGACGTTGTCCGCCTGAGAATTCATGCGGGAAACGGTTTGCGTGCTCTTTATTTAAACCAACTGTATTTAATAATTCATGAACACGGTCCATACGCTCTTTTTTGCCTTTTGCTAGTCCGTGAATATCAATACCTTCTGCGATAATATCCCCTACTGTCATACGAGGATTTAATGATGCATATGGATCTTGGAAAATCATTTGCATTTTACGGTTGAACTTCTTCAGCTCTGCACGTGATTTTTTACCATGTACATTTTCACCATCGAACAACACTTCACCAGCAGTTGCATCATATAAACGAATAATCGTTCTTCCAGTTGTCGATTTACCACAACCTGATTCTCCTACAAGACCAAATGTTTCTCCGCGGTAAATATCAAATGAAATATCATTAACCGCTTTGACAACACCACCACTCACGTCGAAGTGCTGCTTTACATTTTTTACTTCAATTAATTTCTCACGTTGTTTAGTCATGTTGTTCACCTGCTTTCATTTGAAGAATGCGTTTTTCAACGACTGCCGGTGGTTTGACTTCTGGAGCTTGCTCGTGAAGTAACCAAGTTGCCGCATAGTGTGTATCACTTACTTTAAATAAAGGTGGGTCCATTTCAAAATCAATTTTCAATGCCTGCGGGTTACGTGGTGCAAAAGCATCACCCTTTGGCGGTTTTAATAAGTCTGGAGGCGTTCCTGGAATCGCATATAGCTCGTCCTCTGCACCATCTAAGCTTGGCATAGATGCGATTAAGCCCCATGTGTATGGATGTTTTGGATTGTAGAAAATTTCATCAACAGTTCCAATTTCAACAACTTTACCAGCGTACATAACCGCAACTCGGTCTGCAACGTTTGCCACTACACCTAAGTCATGCGTAATGAAAATGATTGCTGCTTCTGTTTTTTGCTGAATGTCCTTCATAAGTTCTAAAATTTGCGCCTGAATCGTAACGTCTAGCGCTGTTGTCGGCTCATCGGCAATTAATAATTTCGGGTTACAAGCTAACGCCATCGCAATAACTACACGCTGTCTCATACCACCTGAGAATTGGTGAGGATATTGTTTTAAGCGCGCTTCTGGATTCGGAATACCTACAAGGTCGATTAATTCTAACGCAACTTTACGTGCATCTGCTTTACTCATCCCTTGGTGCTTAATAAGACCTTCCATAATCTGATTACCAATAGTCATCGTTGGATTTAATGATGTCATTGGATCTTGGAAAATCATCGCAATATCTTTACCGCGTACTTGCTGCATTTCTTTTTCTGTTAGTTTCGTTAAGTCACGACCTTCAAATACGATTTCACCGTTTTTAATACGTCCTGGAGGATTCGGAATTAATCCCATTAACGCTTTAGAAGTAACTGATTTACCAGAACCAGATTCTCCTACAATCGCTAATGTTTCTCCTTTTTTCAAATCAAAAGTAACACCGCGTACAGCTTGTACTTCACCTGCATGTGTATCAAAGGAGACTTGCAAATCTTTTACCTCTAGCAATGTTTTCATTTTTACTTCTCCCCTCTTTTACTTACGCATTTTTGGATCTAACGCGTCGCGTAATCCGTCTGCAATTAAGTTGAATGCTAAGATTAACATACTGATGACAACCGCTGGGATGAACATCATATGTGGATACGTTTGAATTGATTTATAACCATCATTTACAAGAGAACCAAGTGATGCGAATGGTGGCTGAATACCTAGTCCGATGAAGCTTAAGAATGCTTCACCAAATACCGCTGTTGGAATTGTAAACATTGTCATTACGATAATTGGTCCCATTACGTTCGGAATTAAGTGCTTCACAATTAACTGTGTATTCGTTGCCCCTAATGTACGAGATGCTAATACATATTCTTGGTTTTTTAATTTTAGGATCTGTCCACGAACGATACGCGACATCCCTATCCAACCTGTAATTGCCATCGCAAGTGTAATTGACCAAATACCTGATCCCATAATGATTACCATTAAAATAACGATGATTAAGTATGGAATACCGTTAATGATCTCCATAATACGTTGCATAATATTATCTACTCTGCCGCCATAGAAGGCTGAAATACCTCCGTATGCAACCCCAATTACTAAGTCAATCGCTGCTGCTAAAAGAGCGATATATAATGATACTCGTGTACCTTCCCATGTTCTTGTCCATAAATCACGGCCAAGATCATCTGTACCAAACCAGAAGTACTCTTTAATATCACGTTTTTCATATTGGTCAACACCATATTGATCTGTACCGTCAAATGGTAGCCAATGAACATTTTCAATCACTGGAATTTTCGGTGGCATTTTCGCACGACCTAAATCCTGCTCTTTATAAGAATGCTTACTTACCATCGGTCCTAAAATTGCTAATAGTACAATAAGCATTAATAATACGAAACCAAACATTGCACCTTTATGTTGGAACAAACGTCTTCTTACATCTTGCCAAAACGTTAAGCTTGGACGGGCAATGACTTCATTATCAACATTACTCTGATTGGCTGGTTGAAATAAATCTGGAGATAATTTTTGTACATCTTTCATCATTTTTTCCCTCCCGCTAAACGAATACGAGGATCAATAATTCCGTATAAAATATCGACAATGAAAATAACTAAGATGAAGATCGCACTATAGAAAATTGTAGTTCCCATAATAACTGTATAGTCATTCACTGTAATCGATTTAACGAATTGTTCCCCAAGTCCAGGTACAGCGTAAATTTGCTCAATAACTAGTGTCCCTGTAATTAATCCTGCAACCATTGGTCCTAAAATTGTTACAACTGGAATTAATGCGTTACGCAGTGCGTGCTTGATAATGATAACGCCTTGGCTAATTCCTTTCGCTTTCGCTGTTAAAATGTAGTCTGCTTGCATAACCTCAATTAACTCTGCACGAGCGAAACGTGCGATTGTTGCGATAACTGCCATCGATAAGGCAATTGTAGGCATTACTGTAAACTCCGGTCCTTTCCAGAATGCTACTGGGAACCAACCAAGTTTTACCCCTACGAAATATTGTAGTAATGCGGCGAATACGAATGAGGGTACCGACATCCCGAGTACGGAAATAATTGTCGCCCCATAATCGACCCACGTATTGTTACGAAGCGCCGCAACGATTCCTAAAATTAAACCGATAAATGTTCCTAATATAATCGCTTGTAAACCAAGTTGTGCTGATGGTCCAATACGATCCACAATCATATCTGTTACTGGGCGGTTATCATATTGGAATGATACCCCTAAATCACCTTTTGCTAAGTTACCTAAGTAACGTGCATATTGAACTGGTACTGGATCATTTAATCCATATTTTTCAAGAATGATTTCTTTTTGTGCCGGTGATAGCTTCTCCTGGTTTTTAAGCGGAGAACCCGGTAGTAATTTCATCAAGAAGAAAGTCAGTGTAGTAATTAAAAATAATGTCAAAGCCATGTACACGAAACGTTTTAATACATAACGTCCCATAGTCAAGCACCTCCCCGTTTTTCTCAAAAGCAATAAGATAGTTTGAAATATTCTTACTTTTATTTTTTTAAAATAAGAGCACATGCCCATCATAGGCATATACCCTTATTCATGATGGAAACCATTTTTAGTTTTTGAGTTCAACCCACTTATAGCTAAATTCTCCGCCATATTTATGTTCTAATAGGCCTGTAATTGAACTACGTTGTAAATATGCCTTTCCAGGTTGATATACTGGAGCAATCGCTGCATCTTCAAGCAGTTGTTGTTCTGCTTTTAATAGAGCATCCCAACGAGCTTGTACATCTACTTCTGTTTTGGCTTTCTTAATTAGTTCATCATAAGCTGGGTTTGCGTAATTCACTTTATTTTGCGAATTACCTGTTGTATACATTTCAAGGAATGACATTGGATCCATATAATCTGGACTCCATCCCGCATATGACATCGCATAATCTCCACTTGCTTCAAGTTTTAACTTTTGTGCAAATGGCTGCATTTTTGTTGAAACTGTTAAGCCTGGTAAGTTCTTTTCGAATTGTCCCTTTAAATACTCTCCGATTTTTTTGGCATCATCAGTATCAAAGTTTAATAACTCTAACTCTACTTTGTCTACACCAAGTTCTCTTTTACCAGCTTCCCAATATTTTTGAGCTTCTTTAACATCCTCTTTTATAAGCTTTCCGTTCTCTTCACGGAAGTCTTTTCCGTTAGGTCCTTTTGCCAAACCTTTCGGAACAAAACCATACATTCCTTCTGAACCATCGTTTAAGATAACTTTCCCGATATTTTCACGTTCAAAGGACATCGCAATTGCTTTTCGGATATTTTTATTTGCTAAAAATTTATTTTTTTCATTTAAACGAATGAATTGTGTAGATGGTCTCTTAATTGTTTTAAAATCAGCATCTGATTTGTATTTATCTACAAATTCTGATGTTAATACTACACGATCAATCGCTTTCGTTTCATATAAGTTTATAGCAGTTGAACGATCCTTAACAATATTGAAGTTTATCTCCTCAAGCTTCACTTCTTTATTTTCCCAATACGTTGGATTTTTCTTAAGGTGGAAACTTTGTTCATGTTTCCATTCATTTAAAACGAATGGGCCATTATAAAGTGTCGTATTGGATTCTAATCCAAATTTTGTTCCTTGTTCTTTTACAAACTTCTCATTCAAAGGATAAAATGTTGGATAGACTGTTAGACTTACAAAATAAGGAACAGGATTATCTAATTCCACTTCAAGTGTGTGATCATCAATTGCTTTTACACCAAGTTCCTCAACTGGTAATTCTTTTTTATTAATTTTCTCTGCATTTTTCACATCAAATAGTATGTAAGCAAATTTGGCACCCGTATTTGAATCAACAGCTCTTCTCCAAGAATAAACGAAGTCTTTCGCTGTTACAGGTTCACCATTCGACCATTTCGCATCTTCACGTAATTTAAATACATACTTTTTACCATCTTCTGATTTCTCATAAGATTTAGCGACTCCTGGAACGAGGTTATCGTCTTTCCCCAGACGATACAATCCTTCCATTGTGTTATTCATGATGTTAGAAGATGCTGCATCCGTTGATAGCGTCGTATCCATTGTTGGTATTTCAGCAGTTTCTGTTAGATTCAATACTTGCTTATTTGAAGTACTGGATCCTTTCACGCTTGCCTTATTATCATCTTTTTGATAACTACAGGCTCCTAGCACACTTACTGTCAACGTCGATGCAAGCAATAGCGGTATCTTTTTCTTCATGCTGTATTGCCTCCCCTAATTGCACTTCCTGTACCCTCACTTGTAGAAAAACAGAATTGAAAGAATAATCTCCAAGTTTCTACAATTTTCATTATACATATAATATGACGATTGTGAATATAGTTTTTTGTTTTTTTGTTAAAATTTTTAATAAAATTTTTATATTTTTAATTTTTTGTAAAGGGATACGTTAACATTGCTACCATCATCTTGAAATTATAACCTCAATTGCGTATAATTTTCAAAAAATTATTTATATTACTTATTATAACTTTTATAGTATAATAATTCTAGTAATATTTTGACGGAGGGGAATATTTTGAATAAAGTTTTTTTTCATACTTGTATACTATTTTTGGTTGCGATAATCGCTTCTAGTGTGGGCGCATTCCTCGTTTCATCTCATTTTTTGTTGAATTTTGTCAACATCTCATTCTATATTGCATTGTTTTTTATTCTTATAGGTGGTTTTTTATTCATATTTCAAAACGGATTTTTTAACGTAACAATTTACGCATTCCAAAGAGTATTTGGTACGAATAAAAAAATTGACTCTTTAATTGAAGAAGCAGAGGAACCTATCGATAAGAAAGAACGTATTTATAAAACATATTCATTCAAATGGACGTATCCGATTTGTATTACCGGTATCGTACTTGGGTTGTTCTCGATCCTCATTAGCTTTACTATTTTGATGTAGTTTGCAAACACTATCCCATATGATATAATAATCAGCAAAACATTTTGTTATAAAACTTTAGTTCTTTCATATTAAAAGAGCTTAGGTAACAATAAATAAATTTACATGTATGCGATGATAAAGAAGAGTACATATTGAGGCAATTTCAGAGAGCTTGTGGCTGGTGTGAACAAGTAATTGCGCAGTATGGAATGGGCTTTTGAGCACCAAACCGAACCGAAAGTAGTAGGCTTTGGCGTTATATCCAAACGTTATTATGGATTAGAGAGATTTCACAGTAGTGAAATAATTAGGGTGGTACCGCGGTCCATTCGTCCCTATAGTTTTTTGGGATGAATGGGCTTTTTTGTTTGCCTTCTCTTCCCCATCACGCATTCAAATTTAGGAGGAATTACTTATGTCAGTTATCTTTTCTGGTATTCAGCCGAGTGGAACAATTACACTTGGAAACTATTTAGGAGCTATGAAGCAATTTACAGAGCTTCAAAATGAACACGACTGTTATTTCTGTATTGTAAACCAACATGCGATTACAGTACCTCAAGATCCCGTACAACTTCGTAAAAACATTCGCAGTCTTGCTGCACTTTATGTAGCATGCGGCATCGATCCTGAAAAAGCTACTTTATTTGTACAATCAGAAGTACCAGCACACGCTCAACTAGGATGGATTATGCAATCAGTTGCTTACGTTGGAGAATTAGAGCGTATGACGCAATATAAAGATAAATCTTCTGGTAGAGATTCAGTTCCAGCTGGATTACTAACGTATCCACCATTAATGGCTGCTGATATTTTACTTTACAACACTGAAATCGTACCTGTTGGTGATGATCAAAAACAACATATGGAATTAACACGCGACCTAGCAGAGCGTTTCAACAAACGCTTCCGTGAAGTGTTCACTGTTCCTGAAATTCGTATTCCAAAAGTAGGAGCTCGCGTTATGTCATTAACAGAACCTACGAAAAAAATGAGTAAATCTGATCCGAATCCAAAAGCAATGATCAGTATGCTTGATGAACCAAAAACAATTGAAAAGAAAATTAAAAGTGCTGTAACTGATTCTGAAGGTATCGTAAAATTTGATAAAGAAAACAAACCTGGAATCTCTAACTTATTAACAATCTACTCTTCATTCTCTGGAAAAACAGTTGAAGAAATTGAAGCAATGTACGAAGGAAAAGGATACGGAGACTTCAAAGGCGACCTAGCACAAGTAGTCGTAGAAGCAATTCGTCCAATCCAAGACAAATATAACGAACTAATCAACTCACCAGAACTAGACGAAATTCTAGACAAAGGTGCAGAAAAAGCAAACCGCGTTGCATTCAAACAACTACGCAAAGTAGAAAACGCAATGGGATTAAGTAGAAAACGTAGGTAACCTATAAAGCGGAAGCGGCTCGTTCAGCTCTGACTGGCTAAGGTTATTTCGCATAAAAGGCGCTTTTTGCCTTCTTATGCGGAAGGTTCTTAGACACGAAGAGCTTGCCGCTGGAGCTGGATTTCATATAAAGCGGAAGCGGCTCGTTCAGAATGTGAGGAGGATGCAGTTCCTGACGCAGAAGCGTTTTTTGCCTCGCAGGAAGGCGCGAAGCCACCGAATATTCTTGCCGCTGGAGCTGGATTTCATATAAAGCGGAAGCGGCTCGCTTAGAATGTGAGGAGGATGCAGTTCCTGACGCAGAGGCGTTTTTTGCCTCGCAGGAAGGCGCGAAGCCACCGAATATTCTTGCCGCTGGAGCTGGATTTCATATAAAGCGGAAGCGGCTCGTTCAGAATGTGAGGAGGATGCAGTTCCTGACGCAGAGGCGTTTTTTGCCTCGCAGGAAGGCGCGAAGCCACCGAACATTCTTGTCACCTCCATAAAAAAACCGCCAATTGGCGGTTTTTTTAATTTACCTTCTGCTCATTTTCCATTTCCCATAACTTTTCAAAAAACGGCTGTCCTTTTACAAGGCGCTCACATAATTGCTCGTGCTTCTCAGACCATCCAGTTTTCGCTTCATCATAAAGTTTAGCCCAAACATCTTCAAACTCCATATGTTGGACCATTCCGTACGCTGATGGATCCCACTCTGTGAACCAATAGCGAATTTCAGCTGGATTTTTCGTTGTATGTAATTGATCTAATGCCATAAATAATAATTGTTTTAACTGTCTTTCTTTACGAGTTAGGCCGTTCATAATGAAAGGTGACGGCGATAAAATATGATGTTCTTTTTCAATCTCTTCCACTTGGAACTCATACTTTTCTGCTTGCACATTCTCTACCATCTCATATACCATCTGTTCTTGACGCGGTATAAGCCTACTTTTTCTAATTGGCACATTATAGCCGATTGAATCAATCGCAATAATTCCTTTTCCATCTGTAACTACAAAACAATATTCTTGTTGCAAGCGTTCGTGATTTTTACGAATATAAGCCTTATGATATACGTCTTCCAATAATTTTTGCGGAAGCTCTAATAATTCGTTCTCGATGTAATGATATAATGTGGCATCTACTTTTAATAATGGCACTTGATCTAATAGCTCAATCGTATCATCTTTCCGCCATTCGTAAAAATGACAAACGTTATACCCATTCTCTTCACCTTCAAACCAATTTACCCATACATCATGTAGATATAACATTCACTACCCCTCACTTCACTACTGTTTGTACCAATCATTATGTTCATTTTTGCTTAACTTTATTCCACTTGAGGAAATATATTCTAATTATTATTTTTTCTTCTATAATATTAAAAAAACAGGAGATAGCTCCCCTGTTTTTCATGAAACATGAAATGTATTTGCTTTATTCAATATTTCTTTCGCATCTATAGATAATAAAGAAAGTGTATTTCCTCCTTCAAATGCTACACAATCTTTCACAATATGAAATCCAAGTGCATAGCCAAGCATTTTCGGATACGAGTGCAGTCCATTTAATAAAACATCATGCTCCCTCGTACCTCTCTTTACGCCTATTCGTTCTTGTATTGAATTCCTCCAATAATAAATAGCATCTTCTTTTGAAATGTAAGTAGTCCACGGTGCACATCTTTTTTCTGTATACCTTTCATACACAGCTTGCTCAGCTAACCCTTCCATAATCATCGTATCAAGTAATGTATACTCTGTTTCTTTCGTCTCAATTTGATGTAACCTACATATATGATGGTATTCATGCGTTAATAAAGCTTTTAGTTCCTCTACTGAATTACGTCCACATACGAATAAGAAAATAACGTGACGCATAGATAAGCCAGCCTTCCCGTTATATTCCTCTTGTACAGTTCGATTGTATGAATCTGATAATAAAATAAAGATAGGGACATCTGGACCTTTTAGCCAACCTTTCAATTTTTCATACTCCATGCTAAGTTCTTTCCAAATTTCTTTCTTCTCTAACTCTTTAATTTCCTGCTCCCCCCGCATTACTGGTCGATACATACCTTTAGAGATTAAAAAGCGATACAGCCTCTCTTTTGGCAATGGAATATACTTTGTAAATTTCTCACAAAGCTTCTCTGGACGTCCATAATACAGATGTAACCATTCTGCCGTTTCAACAACCCCCACCTTCATCCCTCCTTTTCTTATGTATATGCAAAAAAGAAAGGAACGTAAAGGTGATAAAAAATAAATAAGGTGTCTTTTCGGAATACTTTACGAAAAGACACCTTATTGTACATATTATTTATATGCTTTAAATACTAATACTGCGTTATGACCACCGAATCCTAATGAATTACTTAATACAGCTCGCACTTCTTGATGTCTCGCTGTATTTGGTACGTAATCTAAATCACATTCTGGATCTGGTGTTTCATAGTTAATCGTCGGAGGAATTACTCCGTCTGTAATTGATTTAATAGAGAAGATCGCTTCAACAGCACCAGCTGCTCCTAATAAATGACCTGTCATTGATTTCGTTGAGCTAATCGCTACTTTATATGCATGCTCACCGAAAGTTTCTTTAATTGCCATCGTTTCATACTTTTCATTTGCATCTGTACTTGTACCATGTGCATTAATGTAATCAATATCTTTTGGCTCTAGACCTGCATCAGCTAAAGCTTGACGCATCGCACGAACTCCGCCTTCACCGCCAGGAGCAGGCATTGTAATATGGAACGCATCACCAGTTGCACCATAACCAGCAATTTCCGCATAAATGTGAGCACCACGTGCTAATGCGTGCTCTAATTCTTCAAGAATAAGAATTCCTGATCCTTCACCCATTACGAAACCGCTACGATTTTTATCGAATGGGCGGCAAGCCGTTGCTGGATCTTCATTGAATGTTAATGCTTTCGCTGAGCTAAACCCAGCGAATGCCATACTTGTTAATGGCGCTTCTGCTCCGCCTGTTATCATCGCATCAGCATCACCGCGCTGGATTACTTTAAACGCATCACCAATTGAGTTTGCTCCAGATGCACAAGCTGTTACAGAGCAAGTATTAATTCCTTTCGCTCCTGTAGCGATTGACACTTGACCTGCTGCCATATCTGGAATCATCATTGGTACGAAGAATGGACTCACGCGGCGCGGACCTTTTTCAGTAAAAATCTTAAATTGTTCTTCGTATGTTTCCATACCACCAATACCAGAACCAACCCATACACCAATGCGTGGTGCATTTTCTTCTGTAATTTCAAGCTTCGCATCCGCAACTGCCATTTTCGCTGCTGCTACTGCATATTGCGTAAAGCGGTCCATACGGCGCGCTTCTTTTTTATCTATATATTTTTCGACTTCAAAGTCGTTAATTTCTGCTGCTACTTTTGCAGGAATTTGTTCTGAATCTATTCTTGTAAGTCGTCCGATTCCGGATACACCGTTTTTAATGTTTTCCCAAGCTGTTTCAACATCTGTTCCGATCGGTGTAACAGCTCCTAGCCCTGTAATTACGACCCTCTTTTTTTCCATACAAAATACACTCCTTTTTTTCTCTCAGTCCTTATTTACCCCAACGAAGAGCTACTGCTCCCCATGTTAACCCGCCGCCAAAACCGACTAGTATAATTAAATCACCATCTTGAATACGTCCATTTTGCAATTCCTCTACCATTGCAATTGGAATTGAAGAAGCCGATGTATTACCGAACTTTTCAATTGTCATACTCATTTTTTCTTTCGGTAAATTTAATCTTTCTCTTGCAGATTCCATAATACGAATATTCGCTTGATGTGGTACTAAGAAGTCCACATCCTCTTTCGTAAGTCCCGCTTTTTCTAACACGCGAAGACAGGAATCACCAAGTTGGCGAACAGCAAATTTAAAGACTTCTCTGCCGTTCATCATAACATACTCGTCTTGATAAAGATGCTTACCGCCACTTCCGTCCGCTCCTAATTCAAAGGAAAGTACACCTTTTCCTTCCGAAACAGCTCCCATTACGATAGCACCTGCTCCGTCCCCAAATAGTACTGCTGTATTTCGATCGTTCCAGTCTACAATTTTAGATAGTTTGTCACTACCAACTACTAATACATTTTTATAAGTTCCCGTTTGAATAAATTGCTGCGCTGTAATCATTCCGTACATAAAGCCAGCACATGCTGCACTTAAATCCATCGCGGCTGCGTGTTTTGCGCCAATTGCTTCTTGAATTACACAGGCTACTGCTGGGAATGCGCGATCTGGCGTTACTGTTGCCACTAGAATAAGATCGATATCCTCTCCGCTAATCCCGGCATCTTCAAGTGCTTTTTTAGAAGCCTCTACCGCCATATATGAAGTATCTATTGTATCATCGGCAATGCGTCTTTCTGCAATTCCCGTTCTCGTACGAATCCATTCATCAGATGTATCTACGATTTTCTCTAAATCGTGATTTGTGACTACTTTTTCTGGCACATACCTTCCGATCCCTAAAATGCCCACGTTCACATCGCAGCCCTCCGTTTTATATCAATTATTATGACTTGGTACTAATTTTAAAACATAAATGTACTTTTGTCTAGAATATATTTCAGCTAAAAAAATAAGACAGCGTATTACGAACTTTATTTTTCATTAAAAGAAACAGAAAAATTCCTATCCTTTCAAAAGATAAACTTCCCAATACTTTTGACCTTACTCCGCTCGAAACAAAAAAACCCTTACCGCTTCTATCCACAGCTCGAGCCTCTCTCCCATCAAAAAAGAAGGGGTTGGTTTTATTCTTTATCTGCTTTCCCTTCAAAACTAAGACCTTCTCCTCATAACCTTCCCCTTTAGCCTCATCATCTCTCTGGTTTCACTCCGCTCGAAACAAAAAAAGGCCCCAACCGCTTCTATCCACGGTTCGAGCCTCTCTCCCATCAAAAAAGAAGGGTTTTGTTTGGTTTTATTCTTTATCCGCTTTCCCAAGCTCATATGCTTCGCCCATTACTTTCATCAATAGCTCTAACACCGGCTGTGCTTTCTCCATATCAAGTGCAATTCCATTAGAATCTAAAATTGCCTTTGCTTCTGGTAAATGCTTCATTGCGATTTGTAAAAATTGCATACTTTTTTCGTTCATGTAATCTCTTCCTCTCCATTAAAGCTTTTCAATCAATTATCCATACAATAGTGTAACACGCGTGCTACCCTTCGTATAACTCTTTATATTTTTTCATATGTGCCAATTGTTTATTTAAACCGAATTCTACTGGTGTATTTTCTTGAATAGAAATGACCTCTACAGCTTCATCTCTTACTTCCACATTTTTGTTATTTACTTTATCATCTGCATGTAAAAGACTCATACCTTTTTCCCATAACTCTTCTTTTCCACTAAGTAAATTATATATACCGAGGTGTTTTACATTCATTCCATTTTCCCATAAATATTCACATACATCTTCAACGTAAAGTAAATCCCTTCCTTTTTCTCCATTTATACAACGGCACTCTTTTTCATCAAGTTCTGATAAAATAAGCTGATGATACATCATAAACGACGGTTGCCACGGCCCATATAATGTAGGAACTCGATATGCACTATATTGTAATTCGCCTTTTTTCAACCCTTCTTCCACTTTCGAAAATAGATGTTTGTTTTCGGATTCTTCAGTGCTTCCTATTTCAATAGAAGAAATTAGATTTAACTTTACTTTATTTTTTTCACACATCCTTACGATTCGTTTTAAATATTGTAATATGACCCTTTCATTCCGAAATCCACTTTGCTGATTCGGCTCATACAAGCAAAAATAAACTGTATCGAAACTCTCTTCCTCTACCGATCGCCATCCGTCTTCATCCCTTATAGAATAGTACGTAAATAACGCATTCCGCCCAATCAACAATAATTTCTCTTCATTAATTTTTGTCATACTATCAAATTCATCAAAATCAAGACCATATACTTCTACTTCTTCTGCAATCATTTTATTCACAAGGTGATAACCTACAAACGTAAGTGCACCTATAATCAGCACGCGTTTCATACCACCAGCCCTTTCCCCTTGAAACAAATAGCTCCTCATTTATGTATATGGGAGCTTCACAATTCTTCTTCATATTTTTTAAAGAAATCAGTCGTTTGTCTAACCATTTTATATTTCACATCTTGCAGATGGAATAAAACAGAAGTATCGCATTGATTGAATTGCCTCATTTTCTCGTATTTACGTAACAATTGTTTTCTTCCTCTTTTTTCCTGTGTTGAGACAAAAATTTTAACAGGTACACAAGACGGCAGAAGCGCAAATGATTTCTTATTTATTTTTGATTCTAATTCTTCTTCTTTGGAATCATACGCCAAACTTAATTCCTTCACTAATCTTTTGTAAAAAAACTTATGCTCTTTCTCAAAATCCACATATTCTGGTAAATCTAAACACGGATTTAACATAACGACAGAACGTATACATTCAGGGTATTTGTTCATCATCTCCAGCGCTACAAGCGCTCCCATACCATCTGCCATAATGTGCATTTTCGCATTCAATGTCTCTTTTCTTAGAACGACATCATACAAACGTTTTGCAAGACAAACAGCTCGGTCGTTCCCCCAATGCCTTCCATATAAGTTAGATGAAAAGACCGTATAGCCTTTTTCAATAAGGCCCTGTAAAAAATAAGCTCTCCCTGCATGCTGTGTCCATAAACTTGTACCATTCTCAATAAAATAGTTATAATCTCCTAGGAGCATAACAGAAAATCCATTTGGCTTTTCCGGTAAATAAATTACACATGGTTCTTTTTCTAAGTAAAAAAAACGTTCCGTAATACTCATTTTTCTCCCGCCTTATTTTCTAAACGTATAAAAGTACTCTTTTATAATGTATGAACAGAATGCAAATTTGCGTTGAAAAATCTACAAATATTTTTCTATATTCTTTTTTCAATTGTGTTACAATAAGGACAGATTGAACGAATAGAGGTGTAAAATATGCGTTTCATTTGGGCATTAATTTGGTCGTTCGCGCTTGTACATATGATGAGCTACGTAATCGGCTCTATGACTGGCGGTACATACGATTTTAACCAAGCGTCTATTTTCTCAGTTGTTCTTGCGGTATTAGTATTAGCGATTGCAGCTGCGATTCCAAACGAGCCAGTAGAACAACACTAAAAAGAGTCCGGATTTTATCCGAACTCTTTTTTTACTTTACATGAACGACTAATTCGTTATTTTCTACATCAACCACTACGTGACTATTGTCAGTAATCGTTCCTGCAATTAATTCTCTCGCTAATTTCGTCTCAACTTGACGCTGTACGTATCGTTTTAACGGACGAGCTCCGTACATCGGATCGAATCCAGCTTCTACAACAAATTCTTTTGCAGATTCCGTCAATTCTAATGATATGTGGCGATCTGCTAAACGCCCTTGTAATTCTTGTACAATCTTATCAACAATACCTTTAATTTCATTCCTTGTCAGAGGTTTGAATAAAATAATTTCATCGACACGGTTTAAGAATTCCGGTCGGAAATGTCCTCTTAATTGTCCCATTACAAGTTCTCTTGACTCTTCTTTAATAGAACCATCTTCTTCTAGCCCTTCTAATAAATGAGCAGATCCAATATTTGAAGTCATAATAATAACCGTATTTTTAAAGTCTACTGTACGTCCTTGTGAATCTGTAATGCGGCCATCGTCTAACATTTGTAATAAAATGTTGAATACTTCTGGATGTGCTTTTTCGATTTCATCTAACAAAATAATAGAATACGGTTTACGTCTTACTGCTTCTGTTAATTGTCCACCTTCTTCATATCCAACATATCCAGGAGGCGCACCAATTAAGCGTGACACTGCGTGTTTCTCCATATACTCAGACATATCGATACGAATCATTTGCTCTTCACTGTCAAATAATGTTTGCGCTAACGTTTTTGCAAGCTCAGTTTTACCAACACCTGTAGGGCCTAAGAAAATAAATGAACCAATTGGACGATTCGGATCTTTAATGCCAGCGCGCGCACGAAGAACTGCGTCTGATACAAGGCTTACCGCTTCCTCTTGACCGATAACACGCTCTGATAAAATTTGTTCAAGACGTAATAATTTCTCACGTTCACCTTCAACGAGTTTTGCGACAGGAATACCAGTCCATCTTGAAACAATGTCTGCAATTTCTTCTTCGCTTACTTCCTCGCGTAATAAACGATTTTCTTGTTTATTATGTGCACCCATCTCTTCCGCTTCTTTTAACTCTTTTTCGATAGCTGGAATTTTCCCGTGGCGAAGCTCAGCTGCTTTATTTAAATCGTAATTTCCTTCTGCTTCTTCTAACTCACGGCGTAAGCGCTCTAAATGCTCACGTAAGTCACGCACTTTGTGAATGTCTTCTTTTTCTTTCTCCCATTTCGCTCTCATACTACTTGCAACTTCTTTTAAATCCGATAATTCACGTTGCAATGTTTTTAGGCGCTCTTGACTACCTAAATCTTTTTCTTTCCCAAGAGCAGCTTCTTCAATTTCCAGCTGCATAATGCGACGCGTTACTTCATCTAATTCTGTTGGCATAGAATCAATTTCTGTTCGAATTGTTGCACAAGCTTCATCAACAAGATCAATTGCTTTATCGGGCAAGAAACGATCTGAAATATATCGATCTGATAAAACAGATGCCGCTACAATCGCGCGGTCATGAATATTTACACCGTGATAAATTTCAAAACGCTCTTTTAAACCACGTAAAATGGAAATTGTATCCTCAACAGTTGGCTCTTCTGCTAACACTTGTTGGAAACGTCTTTCTAACGCTGGATCTTTCTCAATATATTTACGGTATTCATCTAATGTCGTTGCCCCGATACAATGCAGTTCACCACGCGCTAGCATTGGTTTTAACATATTTCCCGCATCCATCGCTCCTTCTGTTTTACCAGCGCCGACGATTGTATGAAGTTCATCAATGAATAATAAAATACGGCCTTCACTCTTTTTAATTTCATTTAATACAGCTTGCAGACGTTCTTCAAACTCACCGCGGAATTTTGCTCCGGCCACAAGTGCACTCATATCTAAAGCGAAAATTGTTCTATCTTTTAATCCTTCTGGGACATCTTTTTTCACAATACGCTGCGCTAATCCTTCAACGATTGCTGTTTTACCAACACCTGGCTCTCCGATTAAAACGGGGTTATTTTTCGTTTTGCGTGAAAGAATGCGGATTACGCGGCGAATTTCACTATCTCTGCCAATTACAGGATCAATTTTCCCCGCTCTTACTTCAGCCACTAAATCACGGCCATATTTTTCTAACGCTTCATAAGTTGCTTCTGGATTTTGACTAGTCACTCTTTGATTCCCCCGAACTGTCATTAAAGACTGTAATAAGTTATCTTTCGTAATATAAAATTTTGCAAATAATTGATTTATATCGCCTTTCTCTTCAGAAAAAGCAAGTAATACATGTTCGATTGAAATGTAGTCATCTTGCAATTTCTCCGCTTCTTTTCCCGCTTTTACAAGCAGTTGTTGCAAAGCACCTGTTACATATAATTTCCCTGCCTCTGCCCCGCTTCCAGTTACAGAAGGCTTTTTCTTAATTAAACTTTCGGCGCCTTGCTTTAACGCTTCTATATCGACATTCATTTTTTGAAAAATACGTACTGTTAATCCGTCTTGCTGCTCTAATAACGTAAGCAATAGATGAACAGTATCTACTTCTTGATGATGATGAGATACCGCTAAAGATTGAGCACTCATAATCGCTTCCTGTGTTTTCGTTGTCATTTGATTTAAGTCCATCTTTACAGCCCTCCAAATGTTTGACTTTCTTTGACCTTTGATTTGATTATACGCCAACTGACTTTTTTATACAATAATTTTGCTTATGTAGTTCAAACTTATTATTGGAAAAAGAAAAAAGTAACATTCATTTTCCTAATCAAAAAAGCCGCAATAACGATTGCGGCTTCTGTTACGGTTTTCTTTTATATGTCCACTGACGGTTATGATTTGCGTTCTCTGGAAACTTTTCACCGGCAGTTAATTGTACCATTTGCGGATTTTTCACCATACTTCCCGTTTCACCAATTTCTACGTAAATGCCATCATTTGGCGCTTTTTGCCCTGAACGAAACCTGCGATTTTGTCCCATTTCCATTCTCCTTCCATGACGTCTTGCCTCATTAGTATATCCATTTTAAAAGAAAGCTTTTCTGTCATGTTTAGGAAACAAGTACTACCGTTTACCCATGTACATATATATAATTACACAACCTTAAGCAGGAATTATTGGCATATTTGTTGAAAAAAAAGAAACCAACCAAAGTTTAGGCCAGTTTCAAAGGAGAGTCAAACATATACGAGAAGATTACATGTTCATTATAAGTCGGATCATTCAAACAATGTAACCCTTTTCACAAATTGTACATAATGAAAGCAACATTGTTTGAACTTTCTAAAAATATATTGACTTTTCCTAATTTCCAACGAGAAATAGTAGACACCACAGCACTTCGCGACGTAAGATGGATATATAGTGAAACTTTCATCTACAGTAGTTTCACCCAGTCTAACCTCTTATTTCTGCATATTAAAAACGGAAATACAGATAGAATCAAAAAATTTATTATAAGAGGTGAAATTATGAACAAACAACATTTAATCGCATTAGACTTAGACGGAACTTTATTAACAGACAACAAAATAATTTCTCCAAGAACGAAAAACACAATTGCAAAAGCAAAAGAACAAGGACATATTGTCGTTATTTCAACAGGGCGTCCATTCCGCGCTAGTTACGATTATTATAAAGAACTTAGCCTTAACACACCAATCGTAAACTTTAATGGAGCTTACGTGCATCACCCTCTTGATTCAAGTTGGGGAACACATCACTCTCCTCTTGAACTTTCAACAGCGCAAGAAATAGTCCGAGCTTGCTTTGATTTCGGCGTGAAAAATGTCTATGCTGAAGTCATCGATGATGTGTATGTCCGTGAAATTGATGAAGATAAAAAACATATTTTTGAATTCGGTTCTCCAAAGATTTTCACAGGAGATTTATTAAATATTTTAAACGACCATCCAACTTGCTTATTAATCGATGCACATGACGAGCATTCTGCTGCAATTCGCCAACATTTAACAGATATGCATGCTGAAGTCATCGACCATAGAAAATGGGGTGCACCTTGGCCAATTATTGAAATTGTAAAAAGCGGATTAAATAAAGCTGTCGGATTACAAAAAATTTCAGGCCATTATAACATTCCTAAAGAGCGAATTATCGCTTTTGGTGATGAGGATAACGACTTTGAAATGATCGAATTTGCTGGTCATGGAATCGCAATGGGTAATGCAATTCCTGAATTAAAATCACTTGCAAATCATACGACATTAACGAATGAAGAAGATGGTATCGCTCTATATTTAGAAGAGGTTCTTGGATTGTAATCTAAAAATTCCCTGCTTATAGTTTCTCGCTAAACGCTCATACTATTATTAGACGCAAAAGTCAGCGCGTCAATTGTTTTCAGCTAAATAAAGGGGGTTTTTCGAATGGGTAAAAAGAACAAATCAAAACGTTTTATCCAGCAAGGAGCCGATGCTGTTATGAAGCATGATGCAAGATTCCCGTACAGAGGTACATTAGCTGAGGCAGAAAAAGCGAGAAGTAACTCTTCATTTGGAGGGGTTTAAATGGGGAACTTACTATTCCAACAAGCTAGAGACGCTGTTTCAAGTGCCGTTTCTTGTTCAAGTGGCGCTGAACAACAGGAACTCGTTTATAGAGCAAAAAACTCTTTGCACTCTGCTTATGCAAACTCTTCAACTGCTGAAAAAGTTCAGCTACGTGAAATGCAGGAGCAATTGCAAAACATTACGAATTCGCATTAAAAAAGGAGGACCAGCTTTGGTCCTCTTTAATCTTTTCTAAACAATCCAAACACACCGACCGTTTGCAGTATATTTGTAAATGCACCTGGGTCCACTTGTTTAATAACCCTCTCTAATTCGTACAACTCATAACGAGTAATAACAATCATTAACATTTCTTTATTTTCATTTGTATAAGCACCTGTTGCTGGTATAGTTGTAATCCCTCTCACTAAGCGAGAGTGAATCGCTTTTCGCACATCTGCCCCGTTCTTTGTAACAATTAATGCCGTAATCTTCACATGACGGGTATGAATCGCATCAATAATTCTCGTTGATACATACAAAGTGACTAAAGTATATAATGCCTTTTCCCATCCATATACGTAGCCAGCAGCGATAATGATAAGTGCATTAAAGAAGAAAAAATACGTGCCGACAGGCTTATCTTTTATTTTCGATAAAATCATAGCAATAATATCTAGACCACCTGTAGAAGCCCCCCACTTTAAAGCAACCCCTACCCCAATCGCTGAAATAATACCACCAAAAATCGCATTCAATATAATATCGTGCGAAACCGCTCTAACTGGGATAATTTCTAAAAACAAAGTCATAAATACAACACAAAGAAAACTAAAAAATGTAAAGGCCTTCCCAACCTTTTTCCACGCTAAAATAACGACAGGAATATTAAACAAACTAAACAATACCCCCGTAGATATATGAATAGATAAAAAGTCACCTAATATTTGTGACAATAATTGAGACAATCCAGCAAAACCACTCGCATACACTTTCGCTGGTGTTAAAAATAAATTCATCCCAATCGCATTTAATAAACCCGCAATAATTACAACGACTAACTTCTTAATAAGTTCAGTATAATTCAGCTTCAAATCCATTTCTAATCCACCTTTAGTATTCATGAATGCACCGCTATACATAGTCTTTACGAAAAAGGAAATGATAAACATACAACGTTTAGAAATGGAGTTGATACATATGCCACATACTAGCGATAACGACAAAAAAGCACGCGACAATAATGCAAAGCGCACTCAAAAAAATGAACAAGAGCAAAAAAATATTCAGCAAGGAAAACGTGCATATTCTAAGAAAACCGATCACCTTTGATTACATCGTACATCAACGTTAATGTTGATGTACTTTTTTTACATTTCACAGGAAAAAACATTAAAAATTCACTTCATGTTCACTTCTATATTCTACAATAGCGATAACATATTCGGATGAGGTGTTAGCATGAAAGGAAAAAGTACATTCATTATCACTGCACTAATAAGTATATTAATGCTATCTGCTTGCGGACAAAAAAATGACTCGGCCACAATCGCTACAACAACAAACTCAACCATTACGAAGAGCGATTTCGAAAAACAATTGAAAGATCGATACGGAAAAGACACGCTATACGAAATGGTAGCACAAGATGTTATTACTAAAAAATATAAAGTATCTGATGATGCAGTAGATAAAGAAGTAGAAAAAGCAAAAGATCAATACGGAGAACAATTCAAAGCAACACTAGAAAATAATCGTTTAAAAGATGAAGAAGATTTCAAAAATCAAATTAAATTCAAACTTGCATTGAATGAAGCGATTAAACAAAGCGTTACAGAAAAAGATGTGAAAGACCACTATAAACCAGAAATTAAAGCTAGTCACATTTTAGTAAGTAACGAAAATGAAGCGAAAGAGATAAAGAAGAAATTAGATACCGGCACTTCATTTGAAGAATTAGCAAAACAAGAATCTCAAGATTTAGCATCAAAAGATAATGGCGGAGACCTCGGATACTTCGGGGCAGGCAAAATGACACCTGAATTTGAAAAAGCTGCCTACAAATTAAAGCCCGGCCAAATTAGCAATCCCGTAAAATCACCAAACGGCTATCACATTATTAAACTAACTGATAAAAAAGATTTACAACCTTACGATAAAGTGAAAGACTCTATACGTAAAGACTTAGAAGAAGAACGTCTTGCCGACCCTTCCTTCGGTCAAAAATTATTACAAGATGAATTAAAAAAGGCGGATATTAAAATAAACGATAGTGACTTGAAAGATACATTTTCTCATCTTTTTGGGAAAGAGAACTAAAATAAAGCACGATCTTATTTTTTCAAATAAGGTCGTGCTTTTTATTCTTTCATTAATACTTTCAACTTTTTCTTCAAGCTTTTATAATGCCAATTGATGTGATCTAGTTCTATCTCCATTTTAATCCGGTGCTTATACCTCTTTCTTTAAAAGATTATATGCATTTCACAATTAACCACGGATACCACAATACCTCTTCTGCCTCAATTTCTCCATCATCAATTAAATGGATAATCTGCTTTGCATCTTCATACTTATCAACAAGTGATAATTCATTTAATTTCTTACCAAAATCCTCTTGTAAATTGTTATGAATAAAAGAATAAAAATCATTGTTACTAAAGCCACATATATCAAATCCTAATATTTCATCGTTTTCAACATCAACAGGTAATGAACTTTCGAGAAAGTCATATATAGAAACTTTAAAATCATTTTCTTCTCGCTCATTTATTAAAAAATCCGTCCGATACTCTTCTGAAAGATGCAAACTAATAATCTCTAAATTTTCTATCCCTTTTAAATAATTTCGCTTAAAGAATCTCGCATCTTCTAAATTTTTAAAAGCATTCGGCCACGAGAACTTTTCTTCTTCCATTAGTGTATCTAAAAAAGATTGCCCACTTTCATGTTCCTCTTTACTAATCTTCAACCTTCCATTTATCATCTGAGCAATAGGATCATTTTTATTTGAATTACACCAAGGGAAAAACCAATAATCCGGAAATGTAGGCCGAATCTCATTACATATCGTTAAAATCATTTGTGATAGTCCCTCAATATTGCATTCTTTATAGATAAGTTCCCTATCGTAGGAAATTATGAGGTATCCAGCGTTATAAAATTTCATATGCATATCTCCTTTTCAAAGGGTTACTAGACATTCATTACAAATGTGGAATTCTCATACTTCCGGTTAGCTATACAGTTTCTACTTTACGGATGCTCTCTAGTTTCTTTATACTCATCAATAATATATCCTGAATAAGCAGTAGCCTGCCTCTCATATCCAATTCTCGTTAGTTTTATATCATTAATCCATTGGAAATAATGCGTTAGCTCATGCGCAATAGTAACCAGATAGCACCCTAAAGCGTTATCTTTTCCATTTTTCTGCACCGTATCATAATAATCCCCTGTCGAAATACGAATATACGGCTCAACATTTCGATCAAACGGCCCAAAGAAAGTACCATAGACTAGCTCTCCATCCATTGCCTTTATTTTATATGAAGTTTTCACATAAATAGGTACTCTAATTGGGAAAAAGTATTCTTGGCGCAGCCATTTACAAAATTCCTTAATGGCTCTTCTTACTTCAGGATCAACATCTGTATCAAATTTCAATCGTAATCCAGTACGGTGACTCTCCTCTTCTAAATTATAATATTCTTCCCAATTCGTCAGCGTCCAAATATGCATATTATCAGCCTCATTACTTCATATTTCCTAAAGAAGGAAGGTTCATTTCGATTATTTGATTGGCTCCCCTAATTTTTCACCATTTTTAGTTTTAATACTAAAACTTTCCTACCTTCTAAAAAGTATAGAATAGTTAATCCTATAACTTTTTGATGTTATAACATACCTCTTCTATACTTTTTACATCCGCTTCAAATGATACTTCATACTCCCATTTTTCACTCCTTAAATCATTTTTAGAAAAAGTAAAGTATACGAAAAATCGATTTCTTTTGAGCTTCACTTTAAGCTCCATTTCCTCTTCATCGGCACTCAATACAACTTCCTTAATTTCTTTTCGTAGTAATGCTTCTAGTTTTTTACCAAATCCAATTATTTCACTCGTCAAAAACATTGGCCCTTTATACTCATAATGGACATTATTTGAGGATACAGCTAAGAAATTCAGTTGTAAATCACGTAAATACAACTCATCATCATTTGGATACAAATATCCAAATGATGCAATGGTTATCTGTTTTTCGCCCCCTAAAAATACCATCTCAAGTTCTTTTCTTCTTTCCACCATATGACCTTCTTCCATTGTTTATCCTTCTGCGAACAATACCTTAGAGTAATAGCCTCATATTCGTAACTTGCAATCACATTTCCTTCTCCATCTGTTTCGTATAGCGGATTACTTTGTATCAAAAAAGTGCATCCCAAAATTAAACTATTTGTTTAGATTTTGAGATACACCGAATCGACTTTACTTTTCTTTTTCAAAAATACCAGCTAAGAACAAACTAATTCCTAGAAAAATGAATATCAATATGTTAATTTTGCAACTCAAGAGCGACATATAGGAAGTAAAACTTATTAAAATGGCATATATTAGACTCACTACTAACACCGTTACCACTTTATATTGTCTTTTTTAACATAATCGCTAATACAACTGCAATTAAACCAACATTATATACACCCATATTTCCTACATTTTACAAACTTCTTCTACACTGTCATAGCATACATAATATGAAAATAACAGCTAAGACCATAAATAATAAGTGCAATCATTGTAATATACCACTTTCCCCCGCACTTCTTTACATACTGCATAAGCCCCCAAAGGCAAAGTAATATAACTGATTGAACTACTAAGATTTTTAATGTCCCCAATAGTGTAGCTATCATAGAATAGGTAATCCATATACTCAAAAATGAACGTATAACTATAACCGCAGCAGCGATTTTTTGATAATAAAATAGTTTTATACTACCCGCATAGTAATCTTGCAAAAGAATAACAGACGCTATTAAAATATTTAAAACAAGAATCACAATAAATTCCAAAACCGCTATCAATTCTTCAGTTCTCCTTCTTTAAATTTATTTACGCTTTCCTATCGCATTAGAAATACGCATTAACTTTGCTTTTGCAGAATTCTTCTTCGCTTTAGCTATACTCTCTAACCTCGCTCCTGGAAGCCTTCCAAAATGTTTTTTCGGATTTTTAGCCAATCGGGATACATTACGACCCACCTGTTTAAACGGGACAGTCACTCTTCCTTGGATAGTTTTCCCCAGAAGTCTTGCCCCCCTTTCATAGGAGTTATAAAACCTAAAACTCTCCCTACTCCTCCGAAAGCCAAATCACGTAAAGCACCTGTCCCTGTGGCTTTTAAAGCACCTTTCCAACTATATCCACTCTTCCTGTTTTTGTATAAATAAGAAGCTAATCCAAAACCAGCACCCATTGCTGCACTTGCAACCCACCATGGAGCATGCCCATCAGGATCCACCATCATCACCGGATTATTATCACCATACGTATACCCATTCATTGTAATCGGATCATCTTCATCACCTGGATCAGGATCCACCGATAAGAACACACCATGATCTGGATTATAATAACGTGCCATCAGATAATACGTGCCAATTTCTTTATCATACATGTATCCCGCATATCCAAATGGATTGTCTGCTGCGATACCTTTTACTTCACTCTTTAATACGTTACCCCACGAATCATATTCATACGTTGCGACAACTTCTCTATTTTGATCTGTCATCGCGACTACATCACCACGAGGGTTGTAGTGGTAGTATACTGTTTGTCCTTGCGATTTCATTGCTAGACGTGTACCACTTGTAGAATATACATATTGACGAAGTACAGTTCCACTTCCATCTGTTTCATACAATGGATTGATACTATCTCCATCATAGAAGTAGCGTGTTACTGTTCCACTTATATTCTTTTCAATACGACGATTATTTTCATCGTATTTATAAGTTGCAAATGGATTACTCTCATCCTGTTTCGTAATCGCTACAATCTGGTCATCTTCATTCCATGCATACTTGTACTTCCCGTCAGATGTACGATTGCCATTCGCATCATACGTTAACGATTCGTTTCCGAATTTCACAAGCTGATTTCCTTCATTAAACGTTGCGGCTATAGACTTTGCTTCTTTTCCATTCTCTACAACTTTCACACTCGTACGATTTCCAAATCAGTCATATGTGTAAGATTTACTTGTTCCGTTTGGTAATGTCTCGTTTAATAGTTGGTTAATCGGGTCATATATAAAGTTTGTTTCTGTTACTTTTCCGCCTGCACCTTCATGTTTAATCTTCGTACGGTTCCCCGCTTGATCATATTCATATCGTTCAGAAAGAAGAATACTGTTTGACGTACCTACTACTAAATCTTTAATTTTGTTCGTATGATCATAGTTGAAGGTAGAACCTGAACCATTTCCGGCTGTATACGTACGAATATTTCCTTGATCATCATAATCAAATCGATACGTTTGAGAACCGTCTGTCACACGGATGTTTTGATCTAACGTGTTGTAGTCATACGATACTTTATTTGTGTATCCACCTTGCGTTACTGTTTGTTCTTTTAATTTTTCTGTCTTACTGTTTGCTTTGTCGTGATATGCCCAGTCAACTTTTCCGCCTCGGCTATCCGTTGCACTTGTGGCGCGATCTGCCTTATCGTATGTTTTCGTACGTTCTACACCATTAACATGATCTTTTACTTTCGTAACTTGTCCATTCTCATCACGTTCGAATGTAAATGAATCTTTTCCATTTCGCTTTTCACCAATGAGGCGATCTGCTGAATCATAAACAGATTCTAAAATTGAGCCGTTTGGCATTTTTGTTTTAATCTTGTTTGCACTTTCATCATATGTGTGTTCAATACGACGATTTAACGCATCGACATACACTGTATTTTTATTATCTACATCATATTCATATTTGTGTGTTTGCGTTTTCCCACCAAACATGACAGATTTCTCTGTTGTATTTCCTTAAAAAAATAATCCCCTAACATTTTAAACATCAATAATAATAAATAATAACATGAATATTCAATTAATTTATCGTATTTTTTAGAAAATGGCAAAACAAAAAAGACCCATTCCCTAACAAACTAGAGAAAAATAGATCTTTTTCATTCACTTTATTTCTTAAAGTAAGTCCAACCTTCTTCTTGGTAAATCTTTTCTTCTTTCATCAGTTTACCAAGTGCACGCTTAAATGCAGCCTTACTCATATTGAAACGTTCTTTAATGTCTTCTGGGTTGCTCTTATCCCAAAATGGCATTGCTCCGCCTCGTTCTTCCATATATGCATAAAGTACTGCTGCATCATCTTCCATTCCTTCTTCTTTACGAGGAAGAAGTGAAATGTTGATTGTGCCGTCATCTTTCACGTCAATGATACGGCCTGTTACGCGCTCACCGATGCGGACTTGTTCTTTTCTTTCTGTATGGTGTAAGAAAGCACGGAAATGCTCGTCAGTTAGTATGAATGAACCAACTTGAAGTGAGCGATACACACGTCCATTTACGTTTTTATTACGCATAGATGGCGTTGCATCTACGATAATTTCTTGCATATCACTGTCTCTTGCCGGAAGAGCAATTAAACGATCACGATTCGTTAATTTTAACGTACAATATAATTCGTCGCCTTCCTCTGGCCATACTGGCATATAAATTGGGAACTCATCAAGTGGAATTAGTATATCTTTCGATACACCAATATCAACAAACACACCTAAACTAGGAATAACTTCTACAACCTTTACCCAATTCCAATCATGCGTTGTAATAAGTGGTTCCTTCATTGTTGCTGAAATACGATTTTGGTGATCAAGGTATAAGAATACATCAATCGTATCGCCTTCTGCAATTTCTCCAGCTAATTCGTTTTTATGTAGGAAGATTTCTTCCTCTTCGTTTCCAACCATATATCCGATTTCCGTTTCGCGTAAAACAGTTACCTGTTCAATCGATCCTAATTGCAAATACATATTTTTTAATTCCCTTCTATATATATAAAATTATCTTTTTTATCATTCCAAACAAAAGTTAATTATAACACGATTTTTCCTTTATTTGTCCAACTGCCCAAAATTCACTATAATTAAATAAAGACTGTATCTATAGGACTATATTCCCCTACGGATGATCCGTCAAAACACTTAAGTTGCAACACTCTATCTAATCGATGTATTTTCCGCTATACTTTAATATGTATATTACATAGCCTATTTAGGTGCATGAAAAGATAGAAATTTATTTGGAGGTGCTAACTATGGCAAAAGAGAGTTCTTTTGACATCGTTTCGAAAGTAGAATTACCTGAAGTAACAAACGCAATTAACATCGCATTAAAGGAAATCCAAAACCGATATGACTTTAAGGGTAGTAAAAGTGATATTAAATTAGAAAAAGAAGTACTTGTTTTAACTTCTGATGACGAGTTCAAATTAGACCAAGTAAAAGACGTTCTAATTTCTAAACTTGTAAAACGTAACGTTCCAATTAAAAACTTGGACTATGGAAAAGTTGAAACTGCATCTGGTAATACTGTTCGCCAACGTGCAACTCTGCAACAAGGTATCGATAAAGATAACGCGAAAAAAATCAACAACATCATTAAAGAAATGAAATTAAAAGTGAAAACACAAGTACAAGATGACCAAGTACGTGTAACAGCGAAAAGCCGTGATGACTTACAAGCAGTAATCGCAGCCGTTCGCAGCGTCGACTTACCAATCGACGTACAGTTCATTAACTACCGCTAAGAAAAAAAGATCCTCTATCTATACAGAGGATCTTTTCTTTTTAACCGCAATTAAAAAAGCAATAAATAATACGTTCACACCGACTATTAAGGAGATAAACAACCAATTCACACCTGTTTCTTCGCTAACTTTATACACATTCGACTCTTCGCGCTTTAAAACAAGATAAAACTTTCCGTTTTCTTCTCTTATAATTTCGTCTTCTAACAATCCTCTTAACTCTTGTTTTTCACCAATTGCACTTACAGGTAAGGAAATCTTTTTCGTCTCTTTCGTATTATTAATCGCTACTAGTGTTACTTCATCTTTATACTTTCGTTTTAATATACTCATTCCATCTTTATCATATAGAAGTTCAAACGTACCACGTCGTAAAGACGGTCTCGCTTGTCTAAGTTCACCTAGCTTCGTTATGTGCTGCATAAACTTTTCATCAGATTTGAAATCCATTAATCGTCTATTATCTGGAGCATCTCCCCCATCTAATGCGATTTCAGTTCCGTAATAAAAATTCGGTATCCCCGGGGATGTTAATAAGTAAGTGATCGCTAGTTTTAAACGAGACGGCGGGTAATACATATTTTCTTTTGCAATACGTGCAAATCGCTTTGTTTCTTGATTATCTAAAAACGTAGCGAATTCCTCTTCTTTTCCACTCACATCATATAAAGGTTTCACAGACATATCTGCTTTCGAAAATGACTCTACTATTTTTTTATAGTACTCATTATCTTCCTTTGTCATAATGTGAAAATCTTTCTTTACCTTCTGCAAATCCTTTTGCACTTCATCCCAAAAAGCACGCGGCTTTTTTTCACTATGTATCACATAACTTCCGTCTAAATCGACTTCTTTTATCCACCATTTCATCGAGTCTATTAATTGTTGTTCATTTTCTTCATACGGAAATTGAAAGACAACTTTCATTCCTTTTTTGTGAGCCTCATTTACAAGTTCTTTCACATCATTTTCTGTTCCGAAATGTTCATTTACTTTTTGAAAATTTCGAACGCTTAATCCGTCATACTTTTCACTTTCAAAAAGCGGCGAAAGCATAATAGTAGTAAATCCCATTTCTTTTATGTAGTCCAATCTTTTTATAATCCCACGTATATCTCCGCCCTGATACCCTTCTAAATTACCAACGTCTAACTGTTTGTCATTTTTCGATTCTCCGTTATTCAAGCGATCAATCATAATGGAATATATAACTTCATCTCGCCATTCCCTTTTTTCTTCCGCAAAAGTATGTACTGGTACAAACAAAATAACAGCTAAACAAAAACAAATGAATAGTTCCTTAGTCCATATTTTTTTCACACGCATCCCCCAAACTTCCAATTGTAAGAATATTATACCAATTTTTAGAGCAAATCGCATACGTTGATTTTATCCCCCAAAAATACATCATGTTAGGTTTTCTAACATCACCTAAAAAAATTTTCTGAATTTTTAGTTGATTTTTCTTTTTATTTCGAATATGATATGAAACATAACATATATATGTTATTTTTTCTAACATCATAGGAGGAGAGAGAATGAATACGGGAGATACAGTTTTTATTTTTGTAACGACAGTAATGGTCATGTTGATGACACCAGGATTGGCACTTTTTTATGGGGGTATGGTTCGCAGTAAAAACGTACTCAGCACGACAATGCACAGTTATAGCGCAATGGCTATCGTTTCGATTCAATGGATTGTTATCGGTTATTCTTTATCATTCGGGCCAGATTGGCACGGACTTATCGGCAATCTCGATTGGTTCGGTCTAAACGGAGTTACCTACGTACCAAACCCAGACTACTCATCTACTATTCCTCACAATTTATTTATGATGTTCCAACTCATGTTCGCTATTTTAACTCCCGCTTTAATTTCAGGGGCATTCGCCGAAAGAATGCGATTTTCTGCCTTTCTTATTTTTATCCTTCTTTGGACAACAATCGTTTACAATCCTGTCGCTCATTGGGTATGGGGCGTTGGCGGATGGCTGAGAGAACTCGGCGCGTTAGACTTCGCTGGTGGTAATGTCGTTCATATCACATCTGGCGTTGCTGGTCTTGTATTAGCTATTTTTCTTGGAAAACGAAAAAACATAAGCGGCACCTCCCCTCATCATTTACCATTTACAATGTTAGGCGCAGGCTTACTCTGGTTCGGCTGGTTCGGTTTCAACGTCGGTAGTGCATTATCTTTAAATGACGTAGCTTTAACTGCATTTATTAATACAAATATAGCCGCCGCTGCCTCAGCTCTAACTTGGATGCTTTCTGAATGGTTCTTCCAATCAAAACCGACTGCGATGGGAGCTGCTTCCGGGGTTGTTTCTGGTTTAGTCGCAATTACGCCGGCTTGTGGATTCGTTACACCTTTCTCCGCTCTTCTTATCGGAGCAATTGGCGGTATATTATGCTTCGGAGCTGTCTTCTTCTTAAAAAACAAATTCGGATACGACGATACACTCGATGCATTTGGATGCCACGGCATTGGAGGAACTTGGGGCGGTATTGCAACTGGACTATTTGCTACTACTACTATAAATAGCGATGGCGCTAACGGATTATTTTACGGAAACGCATCTCTCCTTTTCAAACAACTTGTAGCAATCGGCGCAACATATGCATTCACAATCATAATGACGTACGCCATCATTAAAGCCATTAACTTCTTCCTCCCTGTTCGCGTCGATGAGCACGAAGAACAAATGGGGCTTGATATTTCGATGCACGGGGAGAAAGCTTATGAGTATACTGAGCGAGTGAACTAAAAAAAGAGAGGCAATCTATTGGTAGTAGATTGCCTCTCTTTTTATTGTACAGGGCGGCAGCATACCCCACCCAGTATTTACGTGAATATATCAGCGATTCTTTCAATATATCGATTTACCAATAAATTTCGACATAACGAAACCGAAAAATACCCCTGCATAAGTTACGAATCACCGTATTTACTTTTATTCAAACTTAATATAATAAGAAACGCAATCGCTATTACAGCTAAAAAGCGAACTGGATTAAACGGTGTTCCTACCGTTTCATTAAAACGATGATAAATGAAAGGGATCATTTCAAGAACCATTAGCCCCATCGCAATTTTAAATGTCTCAGCCATCGCTTTATTTTTTATAAACGTAGCACGTTCATCACCTTGTTTTCCAATCGCTATAAACATTTTTATAATAGCAAACACTACAAATAAAAAGACACTTAATGCAATAATAAAAATCAAAACATCCATCAAAATACACCCCTTATATGTAAAATCCATTTGACAAGAGTATAACATTTTTTACATTTGGTGTAAAATATCTTTTACATAAAAAGACGACCGAAAATTCTTCCAGTCGTCTTTTCCTATTTACTTCGGAACATTCCCTACATACTGCGTAATATCAACATTTAACGCCCCTGCTAAACGCATTCCGTAGTCATGATCTGCGCGGAAGAAGTTGCAAATAGCTAGTAATTTCGTTTGCTCATTTACGCCTTTTAAGTCGTTTGTTAAGTTCGCAATTAAGTTGTCTTGCTCTTCTTTAGAGAATGAACGGTAACGCTCACCCGCTTGCTTGAAATCATTTGGTTTGTCAATTTTTCCACGAGATACGTAGCCTTCTACTTTCATAGTTGAATCGCGGTAAGTTGGGTCCTCAACTGGATTTTCAGTATGACGGCTCGGTTCGTAGTTTATTGTAGATGGGTTTTGATCCACTTGCATCGCACCATCACGTTGTTGATTACGAACAGCTGCGTATGGGCAGTTTACAGGAATTTGTAAATAGTTTGCACCAAGGCGATAACGCTGCGTATCTGGGTAAGAGAATAAACGACCTTGTAATAATTTATCTTCAGATGGTTCAATACCATTTACAGTTGCACTTGGAGTAAACGCCGCTTGTTCTACTTCCGCAAAGAAGTTTTTCGGGTTACGATTTAACGTCATTGTCCCTACTTCAATTAATGGGAAACGATCTTCTGGCCATACTTTCGTCGGATCTAGTGGATCGAAATCTAAAGAATCCGTTTCTTCTAGTTGCATCACTTGTACGTGTAAATCCCATTTCGGATAGTTTCCTTTTTCGATTGCATCGAACAAGTCACGAGTTGCATGATTGAAGTCTTTCCCTTGCACTTCTTGCACTTCTTTCGCACTTAAATTACGTACACCTTGCTGTGGCTTCCAATGATATTTAATGTAAACAATTTTACCTTCCGCATTAATCCATTTAAATGAATGTACGCCGAATCCTTCCATTTCACGGTAGTTTGCCGGTGTACCATAATCAGAAAATACCCACGTCATCATATGTGTAGATTCTGGAGTTAACGTCATGAAATCCCAGTAACGATCTGGCGTTTGAACATTTGTATCAGGTGCTGGCTTTAAAGAATGCACCATGTCAGGGAATTTAATTGCGTCACGAATGAAGAAAACTGGTAAGTGGTTACCTACGATATCGTAGTTTCCTTCTTCTGTATAAAATTTAACAGCGAACCCACGCGGATCACGAGCTGTCTCTGGAGAACCTTGACCATGAATAACCGTTGAGAAACGAACGAATACAGGTGTTTCAGTTCCTTCATTTTGTAAAAACGCTGCTTTCGTATATTGCTGCATGCTGTTTTTCGTTACGAATACACCGTGAGCACCTGCACCACGCGCATGCACAACACGCTCAGGAATACGTTCACGATCAAAGTGAGCAAGTTTTTCTACTAAATGATAGTCTTCTAACAATACCGGTCCACGGCGACCAGCTGTACGAGAGTTTTGGTTATCTCCAACTGGAGCACCTTGGTTTGTTGTTAAGCGCTTATTTGGATTCATCAAGGGTGATCCTCCTCTTTCTTTCATAGTAATTATTATTTATTTAAAATTATTATAAACTAATTATTATTCAAAATTAAATCCTTGTCAACTATTTCCTTCATTTTTTTGGAAACAATTTCAGCTAAACAATCAATAAATACAGATTGTGAATTGGGCATATTTAGTCTAAAATATGCGGTATTTAATTCACCAGTTACAACTTTACATTCATAATCGGTGTCATATAAAACTCCTAAATCGAGCAATGTGTTTTAAACCTAAGTAACAAACAAATTCATACTCTGTAAACATTTTATTCATTGAATCTGTTAATTTATGCGCCTGCTCTTTCATTATTTTCCCAAGCGGTGAAATTCCACCAATTGCTTTATACCGTCCGATTAAATTTTGGAGCGCTTCTTCAGATGGCTTACGGCCATGACGAATGTGAGTATAATAAGCTTCTACATCATCTAATGACTCCGGCGTTCCATATGCCATTACAAGCAAACCTATTTTCTTCTTCGTCATCTATATAGCACCTCAATTTTGGAAATGAGAATCTTTTTCAAGAACATTTGTTTCCAATTATAACAAGCAATAATAAGTACGTCAAAATAATAATTCTAAATAAGTATTGTTTCTAATATGATTTCGAATTTTATATGACAATTTATTTAAGAAAAAGAGCGGCTCACATAAATATAAGCCGCTCTTTCCCTATTCCTTAATATTTACCCCATACTCTTTAAACCAAACATGAATTTGTGCTAAATGAGCTAAAAGTTGAGGACCTGTCATTAATTGACCGAACCACGGTTTTTGAAATGCACTGCCGCCAGACTGGATCAATCCGCTCAATTGCTCCTTATCGAACAATTCATGCAAAATTGAGCCTTTATCCGTTAATAAATCTTGGAGCCATACTGTGACTGCTTTCGTATAGTGCGGGTTATGCGTTTTCGGATACGGACTTTTCTTTCTATACAATATATCATTTGGAAGTAATCCTTCTAAAGCCTTACGCAATAGACCTTTTTCGCGGTTTTTATACATTTTCATTTCCCAAGGAATATTCCACGCATATTCGACAAGTCGGTGGTCCGCAAATGGAACGCGTACTTCTAAGCTTGCCCCCATACTCATACGGTCTTTTCTGTCTAATAATGTTGTCATAAACCATACCATGTTTAAATAAAATAATTGTCGTCTCTTCGCTTCTAATGGGCTCTCTCCCTCTAAAATAGGAACTTCTTGAATGGATTCTTCATAGCGTTGTTGTACATATTGTTGTAAATTTAATTTATTTCTCCATTCTTTCTTCAGAAGTTGTTCACGCGCTTCTGTAGAACGCATCCACGGAAATGCACTTGATTGTAAATCATCTTCTCTATAAAACCACGGATAACCGCCGAATATTTCATCTGCACATTCTCCAGATAAACCGACGACAAAATCTTGTTTTATTTCACGGCAAAACCATAATAATGAAGAATCAATATCTGCCATACCAGGCAAATCGCGAACGAGTACTGCTTCTGTTAAATACTGTGCTAGTTGTTCATTAGAAATGACGCAGCGATGATGAATTGTTTGAAATGTCTCTGTCATTAAATTAATAAATGGTGCATCTGAATTCGGCTGAAACGCATTCGCTTTAAAATATTTGTCGTTATCTTCATAGTCAACAGAATACGTGTGCAATTGACCTTTCCCTGATCTTTCATACTCTTTCGCGGCAATTGCTGTGATAGCACTTGAATCTACACCTCCTGATAAAAAAGTGCATAGTGGTACGTCAGAAACTAATTGTCTCGTAATCGCATCTTGTAATAAAAAACGAGTTTTCTCTACTGTTTCTTCAAATGAATCTTCATGTTTTTTACTTTCTACATTCCAATATCTCCATATGCATAAACCGTCTTTTGAGAACGTCATTGCATGACCCGGACGCAGTTCTTGAATACCAGCATATATACCGTGACCAGGTGTTCTAGATGGTCCGAGGCCAAATATTTCTGACAACCCTTCTAACGTTACTTCCGCCTTCACATCTGGATGCGCTAGTATCGCTTTTAACTCTGAACCAAATAATAATCGTCCGCTATCATATTTATAAAAAAGCGGTTTTACACCTAATCGATCTCTGGCAATAAAGACTCTTTCATTTTTCTCATCCCATACTGCAAACGCATATATACCGTTTAAATGATCGACACATTCTTCTTTCCATTCAATATAAGATGCCAATAGTACTTCTGTATCGGAATGCCCTTTAAATGTATAACCTCTTCTTAATAACTCTTTGCGAATATCTTCTGTATTGTAGAGCTCTCCGTTATAGCAAATCGCATAACTCGTTTCGTCTTTTAAACAAGTCATGGGTTGTTTACCACCTTCAGGATCTACAACGATTAACCGTTTATGCCCAAATGCGACGTTCCCTTTAATCCAAACTTTATTATCATCTGGACCGCGTTTCGCTAGCGTTTCCGCCATCTTCGTCACGATGTCCCTTTCCCCTTCTAATGAGCGTTTATAATCCACCCATCCTGTAATCCCGCACATAAGAATCATCCTTCCTAATCTAATATCTGTTTCTGAACGTGCAGTAATCCCCACCCTATGAGTGCGGATACATAAAAACAACAAACTTGACGATAACTAACTATCCATATATGGAATAGCAGTTTCACAGTGTAAAGCGTGTTTTATTGTATGCCCATCTATCTTTAGGTGTGTCTAGTTATAAAGAACGTACGAACTGTCCATAACAAGAATAACTATTTCTATAAAAGGAGAAATGAACTATGATACAACGCAAACATATTTTGTATAACCAACCGCGCGCTCATACAGTCGGTAATGTAGAATATATAAACAAAGAATGGGTATTCTTTGATGATGAAAATGATGAGGCTTTTCTATTAGAAGATATTGCTGAAGATGGTTTTGAAATTTTATATAACAACAATTGGCTACCAGCTCGTTTTTATGAACAAGACATATTACAAATTGCAAATGAACAACATTCTCTCCAAAACGGGGAAATGATACGAATTCGAAAAAAATTACTTCTTAGCTATAATGAATGGCTTGAGGAATTACCTGACTCTGTCTTTACATTATTAACCGAATCATTGCAATCACTTAATTACTCTTTATATGATTGCATGTATTGTCATAATTATTTATCCTTCTTGCCAAAAGAGGAAGCATGCGAAGGAGTAAATATTCTTTTATTCGATAACGACGAAATGATTTGTACATTGCAGCATCATTTTGTACGCCACTCTTCCTCTAATAAAAATATTTTGCGATTTACGAAAGTAAACGGAGAAGAGTTGCATATTGATGCGACATAAAATAAAAACCACCTTATCTCCCAAATATTTGAGATCATAAGGTGGTTTTATTTTTATTTGAATACGTACCAGCCAAGCGGTAATTTTAGTCCTAAGTATAATACCGCTACTAGCGCGACAATAAATAAGCCCCAAACCGCCCCTGTTGGTTTGTTTTTGCTCATTTTCACAAGAACCATTTCCATTCCAGCGATTACTAATATACCAGCTAGCATTTTCATGCCGTACCACATGTGCATGCTACCTGTTGCCGTCTTCACAATACTCATGTACAACATGAAACCTGTCACAATAATGATGATATACATAAGGCGAAGCCCCATATGTACACCTTTACCTTTTCTTCCTGCTGAATAAAGTGAATACGCAACGAAGAATAAAATTAATCCTAACGCCCATGCTGTAATATGCATATGTACCATCGTATCCCTGCCTCCTCTTTTTCACACTTTTTCACTCTATATGATAACATGTTCATATATTTTCAGGAAATGTTTCGCTTTTTTATATTTAAATGCTATAATATTTAGAGTATTTACAAACTTCTTGTAATAACAAAAGGGGGAACAATCATGATTCAAACTAAGGATATTATCGAACTTACAGACACATACGGGGCAAATAACTACCATCCACTTCCAATCGTTATTTCTAAAGCAGAAGGCGTTTGGGTAGAAGATCCTGAAGGAAACCGCTATATGGACTTATTAAGTGCATATTCTGCAGTAAACCAAGGTCATCGTCATCCAAAAATCATTAACGCTTTAATTGACCAAGCTAATCGAGTGACGTTAACTTCTCGTGCTTTCCATAGCGATCAATTAGGTCCTTGGTACGAAAAAGTTGCGAAACTAACAAATAAAAATATGGTACTTCCTATGAATACAGGTGCAGAGGCTGTTGAAACTGCAATTAAAACAGCTCGTCGCTGGGCTTATGATGTGAAAAAGGTAGAAGCAAACCGTGCAGAAATCATCGTTTGTGAAGATAACTTCCACGGACGTACAATGGGTGCTGTTTCTATGTCATCAAACGAAGAGTACAAGCGCGGCTTCGGTCCAATGCTTCCTGGCATTATTGTAATTCCTTATGGTGATTTAGAAGCGTTAAAAGCTGCGATTACACCAAATACAGCTGCATTCATTTTAGAGCCAATCCAAGGTGAAGCAGGAATTAACATTCCACCAGCTGGTTTCTTACAAGAAGCTTTTGAAGTATGTAAAAAAGAAAACGTTTTATTCGTAGCAGATGAAATCCAAACAGGCTTAGGCCGTACGGGTAAAGTATTTGCTTGCGACTGGGACAATGTAACTCCTGACATGTACATACTTGGTAAAGCACTTGGCGGCGGCGTATTCCCAATCTCTTGTGTTGCAGCAAACAGCGACATTTTAGGTGTATTCGAGCCAGGTTCTCACGGTTCTACATTCGGTGGTAACCCACTTGCATGTGCTGTTTCTATTGCAGCTCTTGAAGTATTAGAAGAAGAAAAATTAACAGAGCGTTCTCTTCAATTAGGAGAAAAACTAGTTGGGCAATTAAAAGAAATTGATAATCCAATGATTACTGACATTCGCGGTAAAGGTTTATTCATCGGTATCGAATTAAACGAGCCAGCTCGTCCTTACTGTGAACAACTAAAAGCAGCTGGTCTATTATGTAAAGAAACACACGAAAACGTAATTCGTATTGCACCACCTCTAGTAATCTCTGAAGAAGATTTAGAGTGGGCGTTCCAAAAAATTAAAGCTGTACTATCTTAATCATAGTGAGGTTGTCCTAAATATAGGACAACCTCTTTCTTTTTTTAGTAGTTTATCGTAAAATAAAATTGAATATTCTGTTTTTCGTTAAAAAGGGGGTAACTGTATGCTATTGAAATACGGTAAACACATTAACAATTTAGCTACAATTTTTATTTCTATGACATTCATCGGCTTCATATTATCTACAACTTTACTCAGTCATTATTCAACTCCTAATACATTCACACTACTCAAAACATCATTTTGGGCTGCTGTTTTCCTTACAATTATCGGTTTTGGCCGTGAGAGAAGCGCACTTGCAGTTATGCTAATTGGAATTTGTACTTTAGCATTAATCGGATTGTATATTTTCGCCATCATAGATTACTCCGTTAATCCACGCCCATAGAAAAGAGCTATCTTTTCACAAGATAGCTCTTTTTTCATTTCACTATATTTCTTAACGTACCAATTCCCTCTACTGTAATAACAACTTCATCACCAGCATGTAAAAACTTCGGTGGTGTAAAACCTTTACCAACACCAGCTGGTGTCCCTGTTGCAATGATATCTCCTGGCTCTAATGTCATGCCTTTACTTATAGTTGAAATAATTTCTTCTACTGAAAAAATCATTTCTCTCGTATTTGAAGTTTGCCTTACTTCTCCATTTACCACTGTTTCAATGTGTAATGCATTCGGCGTTCTAACCATCGATTTATGAATTAAATACGGTCCCATCGGACAAAATGTATCGAAACTTTTCCCTAGGAAAAATTGTTTATGTTTTCTTTGAATATCCCGAGCAGTTACATCATTTATAACTGTATATCCAAAAACATGATCAAGAGCTTTTTCTATTTTTATTTGTTTCCCTCGCTTACCGATAACGATTGCTAGTTCACCTTCGTAATCAAGTTCATTCGTCGCGTGAGGGTGACCATTAATTTGCTCATCAATTCCAATCACTGTTGTTGGCGCCTTTGTAAAAATCATTATATTTTCAGGGATAGACTCTACTCCGCCCATTTCTACCGCATGCTCACGATAGTTCTTTCCAACACAAAGAATATTTTTTCTCGGCCTTGGAATCGGTGCTAATATTTTCACCTCTGCTAACGGATAATACGCCGATCCCGCATTTTCCTTCGCCCAATTTACAATATCGTACACTTTCTCAAGACATTCGCTTCCTCTTTCAATACACTCTAACATGGTAATTGGGATAGTAACCTTTTCCCCTTTTTGTCTTTGCGCTTCTCTTAAATGTAATACCTTTTCTTCCTCTTCATCCACAATACCTACAAATACTTTTTCTTCTTTCTTCGCCGTTACAAAACGCAACATTTCCACTCTCCATCCTAAAACTCATACCCTATAATTGTATTCGCATCCTTAAGAAAAAAACCTTCTTACACACGCTAATTTTTACAATATTCAACCATTCTTACATTTGTTCCTCATCCGTTATTTGACATAAAATGTAGAAATTATACTTTTTTTAGCGAAGATGTTTCTTTTTTATGGGATTTTTGTATAATATGTACTACATATATACATAAAATTTATTGAGAGATGGAGCCGATTTCAATGTTTGAGCAAGCTATCGAAAAAAAACGCGAAAAAATGATCTATTTTGCTGAACGCTACGGAATGACTTCTCAAAAAACAGTAGATTGTAGCCAGGAATTGGACAGGCTCTTAAATGTTGTTTGGCCTATACATACAGATTGCACACATACTCAAATGTTCGAAACACATACGCAATAACGTATGTGTTTCTTTTATTTCGAAAAAATACACATTTTATTGAAAACGCCCATACAATAGTAGAAAAGAAAATTTTAAAAACGAAAGGTGTTTTGTATGCCAGCTATGGTCGGACATATTCGTATCGTTAACATTGGATCAAGTGGTATTTTTCATATTGGAGATGTATTTGCGATTAGGCCTATTAGTTATTCACGCGCTTTTGCCGGAGCCGGTTCATTTAATGTTGGGGATAACGTCTCTGTCTACAATTATCAAAGCTCAACGACCGTCAATGATTCAGATGTAATTGATCAAGCAATAATTGGTTCGAACTAAAGGGGGCGATTGCATTGAATTTTTATGTGAACCAAAGTATCATCATTAACAGCATTAAAATCGATAGCATTACGACCTCTTCCGTTTTTCAAATTGGAACTGCAGGTAGTATTAAGGCTCTTTCTAAATTCTCAAATTCTGGCGGATTTACAGAACCGCTTCGCCCTTTACATGCGAAAGGACAAATTATTTCCATCAAACCATCAACTAGTTCTTCTTAAGGTATCCTTGTCATAAATATATAGCAGGAATATATTTCCCCTCCCTATTGAAAAGGAGGTTTCACAAATGAATCAAGATATATATACTTACCTACACCAACTTCAACAAGCTCTCCACATACAGCAGCAAACTATTCTAAACCTTGAAGAGCAAGTTCGCCTACTACAAGAAGAGCTTAATGAGTTAAAAAGTCGTCCCTCCTCTTCTATAGGAAAAGTGGAATATAAATTCGATCAATTAAAAGTAGAAAATTTAAACGGCACTTTAAATATTGGCTTGAATCCATTTTCAACAAAAGGGCAACAAATTGAAGATTTTCAAGTGGATACAGAAACATTAAAAGTAAATCCTGAAACAGAAACAAATCCAGACTTTTATCAAGGTATCCTCCAAGAAATGCATCGCTATTTAGATGAAGAAGCGTATAGTCGAATTCTCCATTTTGAACAAGAAGAGAGAACGCCGCTTGATGAGATGTATCGACAAATGATGGTGGATGACATAAAAAAACAGATGGAACATAGACTTCCATATTATTTATCACAAGTTCAATCGTATGAGGGTATTTCCACAGATCCCGATTATTTACGAGACATCATTATTCAAGCGATGAAACAAGATATTGACAAGGCGTTCCTTTCCTTTATTCAACACATACCGGGCAATTTCCGAAAGGAGTGAGTATGTATGAATTTAAATGTTGTAAACCGCGAGTTAAAAGTAGGCCAGATTAAAATGAACGGGGTTTCTTCTTCCGCATTATTTTTAATTGGAGATGCAAACCTTCTCATCCTTTCTTCTATTCTTGATACGCCATTCGAATCTGTTACAGAGGGACCATTTGTACCATTAGTAACAGATGTCCCTCCGACTCCAGGTTGAGGAGAGGAAAAATTATGCTCCGTCATACTTCAATTGTACAAAATGTTTCTATCATTTCTATGGGGGTTTCAGCCGTCTTCCAGGCCGGGGATTCTAATCAAATAGAATTAAAAAATAGAGCACTTATCGTTCATCGAGAAATCCCTTGTTATATAAAAGGTGAAGGTCGTTTTGATGCGTTTGAAATCTTTACAGATGAGTACATTACAATTCCAAAGCGAACAACAGATGTAAAAATGAATATTGTAAATGAGTGCCCTTTTATTGAAGTAAATGATGTTCACTTGCGAACCCTTTTAAATTCCGCGTGCTTCCAAATCGGCAATGTTGACTATGTTTTTAATAATTCTCGTACGCTACAAATCCGCCAATTTATTACTGATGAACCTTCCTCTAAATAATTCATATAGTAATTAAAAAGCTTAGTAAAGTAGGTGGATGGTATGCCTTCGGTTGTAGGAAATCTCGTCGTTCAAAACAGTAACGGCTCTTTCAACTTAGGAGATTTTTATAATGTGTCTCCGAAAGAAAATACGAAAGCTTATAACGGATCTGGGGCTTCCAATGTCGGATTTGTCGTCAATACTTTTAACGGCGTTAGCGCAACAAATACATTTGATTCTGATGTGGCAGATCAAGATCAGATTGGAACAGCGTAAAAAAGAAACAGCCTTAGCTCTATTTTGTGTAGAGCTAGGGCTGTTTCTTTTAATTTTAACATCTTACATATTTACGTTTGAATCCGAGTCTTCCTCTATCAAGTTCTTTATGAATACTTTCGTAAGCATTTAGAAAACTGCTTTTTTTGTTGTCCCGTTTTAGCTCCACTATGCCTACTTCCTTTGCAGTTTCAACTGCCTTTTCATGTAGCGGCACATATGAAATCCCCACAGTGTTTAGAAAATTATTCATAGCGGATTTCGTTCGTTCTGGCGCATCGTGAATTGTATTTTTCACAACTTCTAGCATACTGGTAATCTTACTTCCGGAAAATTCATGGTCTTTTCGATTCCCTAAAAGCCAGCAGTAGCAACTCCAGCCCGCGGACATTCTTAGTTCGTCACCACTTGCAATCCATTTATCAGCAACGTCTTGTGCAAAATCTGATTCTGATAAAGTTACTGCCACCACATAATCGGACAGCATATAAAAGTACGCCCCATCCATCCAACGATCAAAATCCGATTCATTCATAATTTTTGGGTCTGCAATAATGCCTGCAAAGTACATTGCATCGTAGTTGCCTGTGGCATACAGCTCTTCAGCTAAACTTTGATTTATTTTTATTTTCTTTGCGATTGGTTTCATAGCACCTGTAGCTACGCCAAAAAGTGGATCCTTTGCACCATTGGATATGTATATTTTTTTAGTTCGTTCCTTGCCGAGAGTTTCAAGCTCTTGCATTACTGTTTCAAAATCCATAGTGTTGCACTTCCTTCCTTAATATTATAATCAATTCGATTATATAAACTAATCATTAGTTTAAGATGCTACTCCTCACTAATGATTAGTTTTTCTTTATTGAAATGATAATCCCTTATCTTCTAAAGCCGCTCTCAATTTAGGTAAAGATGCTGGTCCTATACCGTGCAGTTTCAAAATTTCTTTTTCACTATACTTTGAAAGTTCTGCTTCAGTCTTTATTCCATGGTGCTCTAACGCTCGCCTTGCTGGTGCTGAAAGAAGAGAAAGAAAGCCTTCTTTTGGCTTTCTCTCTTTCTCACAGGTTGGGCAAGTTGGACAATCGCTACTTTTGTAGTACTCGTGTCCTTGATCACAAGTTCTTAACGTCGCCATAGTCCATAACCCCTTTCTAAGCTCTATTCGTCAATATTTACAACATGATTTCCATCAAAGAAATATAAACATTTCTCTTTCACAGGATGTTTTAAGCTTTTCTCGAGTGCTTTTGCATATAGTGAAAGCTGTACTTTGTATCGGTCTTCTAAAATTGGTTTCGCTTGATCAAATCCGCCTGGGAACTTTCCTTCAATCGTATCTGTTTTAAAGTCGATTAAAGTAATTCCGTCTTCCTCTTCGATCATGCAGTCGATAACCCCTTGGACAAGTATTGATTCGCCTTTCTTCCCTTGCCAATCTTGATACGCTTCTTCTGCTGAAAGCATCATCGTAAATGGTACTTCGCGCTCAACACTTTTTGCTGCTAATACCCTTTTACCTAAGTCACTGTCAAAGAATGAAATTACCTTTTCAATCGCTATTTCTTCAGCTTGTTCAAATGTTAATAGTTCTTTATTTACCATTCTTGCAATTTGTTCTTGAAGAACTTCAATCGTAATTGGTTTCTTCAAATCTACATGCTGCATAACGGCATGGACTGCTGTCCCTCGCTCTGCGTATGTTAGCCCTTTTTTCTCCATAAAGCGCGGACGTGTTTTAATTGGTGCACGAAGTTTTTTAATAAAGGCGTTATCGCTACCTTCTTCAGATTGATAATTTCTCTTTATTTCTGTAACAGACTGTTTCGCACGGTGAGATGTCGCGTCCGCATACCCGTATTCCCACATCAATCTGTCATACACTTCTTCTTTCCGTTCACTTTCTAACGGAACAGCTTTTTTATCGCGAAGCGCTTCTAATAACTCTTGTTTCTCTTCTTGAACTGGTTCTGGTGCAAGTAAATCTTTTCCTTCAACAACTTCCACTTTCCAGCTAGCACTATATTCATAAATTTCGCCTGGAATATTTCCTGGTCCTAATTCAAGAAGCATTTCACTATCACGGTGTCTATATAAGGAAGGTGCAATCCAGTCTAAGTAGCAAGACGCTCCGGCACGAATATGGTCTGGTAATAACCATTCACTATGCTCTCTTGCATCGAGCCATTTTTCCATTTCTTTATTGGCATCTTTAACTGTTCCAATTAAAATTAACTTCTCTTTTGCACGTGTTAACGCTACGTATAGTACGCGCATTTCTTCCGCAATTAATTCCATCTTCATTTTACGCTTAATCGCTAGTTGCGATAATGTCGTATATTTAATTCGTTTACGAGGATCGATAAATTGTGAACCGAAACCGAAATCTTTATGAAGTAAGAAACGCTTCATTAAATCTTGTGTATTAAAACGGCGACCAAGTCCAGCTACAAATACGACCGGGAACTCTAGCCCTTTACTTTTATGAATCGTCATAATGCGAACAACATCTTCTTGTTCACCTAAAGCTCTCGCCGTTCCCATATCATCTCCGCGTTCTAAAATACGCTCAATAAAGCGCAAGAAGCGGAATAATCCTCTAAACGATGTTGCTTCATATTGTCTTGCGCGATCATATAGTACGCGTAAGTTTGCTTGCCTTTGCTTTCCGGCTGGTAAACCGCCGACAAAGTCGTAATAGCCTGTCTCACCGTACACTTTCCAAATTAAATCAGAAAGAGATTGTTGACGCGCAAATTCACGCCACCCTTGCAGTAAGTTATAAAACCACTCTAATTTATCATGCAGTTCTTGTTCTTCTTCAAGCGGCGCTCCCTTTAAGAATGAGCTCATCACTTCATAAAACGAGCCTTTCTTTCCATGAGCACGAAGCGTCGCAAGTTCTTCGTCATTTAGTCCAACGATCGGTGAACGAAGTACAGCTGCAAGCGGAATATCTTGCATCGGGTTATCAATGACGCGGAATACGTTCATCATAATATTTACTTCTGTCGCTTCAAAGTAACCAGTCGCAAGGTCAGCATATACCGGAATTCCTTGTAGTTTTAACTCTTCCATAATTTGCGGCGCCCATGGCATGGAGCGAAGTAAAATAACGAAATCACGATATTGCACTGGGCGCATACTATCGGTTTTACGATCATACACTTCATAGCCTGAATCGACCATTGCTTTAATACGCTGCGCCATAAGACGAGCTTCAAGCTGCGCTTTTTCTACTTCGGCACCCTCTTCACCGTCTTGCACTTCTTCCTCAGTTTGCTGAATACATAATAGCTCTGCCGCTACATCTTCACCTTCTGGATAGCTAGCACCTAGCTTTAATTCAGCGTCAGCATCATAATCGATTTCGCCGACTTCTTCGCCCATAATTTGTTTGAAAATAAAGTTCGTACCTGCTAGCACTTCATGACGGCTACGGAAGTTTTTCGCTAAGTCAATCTTCATTCCGCCGCCCGATCCTTCTTGTGTGAAACGTTTATATTTTCCTAAGAATAAACCAGGCTCTGCTAGTCGGAAACGATAGATTGACTGTTTTACGTCACCAACCATGAACAAGTTTCCTTCACTCTCGGAATCTTTCGTTACAAATTTAATAATTGATTCCTGTACGAAATTCGTATCTTGATATTCATCGACTAGTACTTCAGCAAATTTATTACGATATTGAAGTGCTACTGCTGACGGCTTCATTTCACCGTCTTCACTTTGCTCGCTTAAAATTTGCAAACAGAAATGCTCTAAATCTGTGAAATCGACCATTCCTTTATCTCGCTTAATCGCTTGGAAACGCTCTGTAAATACTTTTACAAGCTTCACGAGTTTTTCTAATACAGGATGCATATCTTGAAAATCTCGTAAGAAACTTTCGGGTCTGCGGCTAAATAGCTCTTCTTGTAATTTCTTCACTTCATCTTTCGCTTTATTACGAAGAGAATCTACTTGTTTTACAACATCTTCGTTGTAATCACTTTTTTTAATACGCTTTAACGTTTGCCACGATACATTTTGCATCGCTTCATAAACGCTTGTCCACGATCCACGCGCTGCTGAGGATAACGTTCCAAGTAAAGCTAAATCCGCTTGTAAAGTTTCAACGCGAGGCGCTGGACCATCAGGAAGCATTGCGAGTTCAGTCGCCTTACGAATATGCTTTTCCGCTGTTTCAAGCTGAAACTTCACATCCTCTAATAAGTAAGAAGCGTACACTAAATCTTCAATCGTCTTTCCTTCAACGTCGTATGCTTCTACTAATTTATCAAGCCACTTCTCCGGGTTTGGATGCGCTCTTGATTCTGTATGAAGCGCTAAAATCATTCGTTGTAAGTCATCGTCACTACGGTCACTCGTATAACGATCAACTAGTTCAAAGAAAATACTATTATCTTCGATTCCATATTCTTCTTCTAATATGTCATCTAGCACTTCTTCTTTTAATAACTCATTTTCTGTTTGGTTCGCAATACGAAAACGAGGATCGACATCAAGCATGTAATAATATCCTCTAATAACTTGTAAACAAAATGAATGAATTGTAGAAATGGAAGCTTTATTTAATAAGCTAAGCTGCTTTCTTATATGCTGTGAACCTGGCCCATCAATTAATACTTTTTCTAACGCTTCCCCAATTCGATTTTTCATTTCTTGCGCTGCTGCATTCGTAAATGTTACAACGAGCAGGCGGTCGACATCGACTGGATTTTCCTCACTTATAATCTTTTTAATAATACGTTCAACTAATACCGCTGTTTTCCCTGATCCAGCTGCCGCTGCGACTAAAATATCACGTCCGTTCGCTACAACCGCTTTCCACTGGTCATCTGTCCATTGACTACCTTCTGGTTTCTGAGGCCAATTTTCTATCATTCTCCGCCAACCTCCTCTCTAATTTTCTCCATCGCTTCGCTATCTTTCATATCTTTTAACGTACGGAATTGGTTATCTTCAAGTGATTCATCAAATTGACAAACAGATTTGAAGTTACAGAACGTACATGCCGCTTTATTCCCCTTTTTGTAAGGAGCAATATCGATAACACCTTCTGTAATGTCTTTTCCGATATTTTCAAACGAGTGGTGTACATATTTTTGAAGTACGTTAAACTCTTGTTCACTTGCAATGCTAGAACGCGCACTAAAACTACCATCTTTTTTCAGACCAGCAGAAATAATATCAGAGCTTCCTGTTGAAAGTTTATTATCCATTAAACGCACAACGTCAGCATCTCCTAGTACGAGACCTTTCATTTTAAATTTCTTTAAAATTTCTTTCTCAATTTCTTCTTCAGATGCATCGCCTTTCATCTCAACAATCGGGTTATGAATATGGAAATACAATACACCCGCCGGTGATGCAGTACTGCCCTTTTTCATCCACGTATGTGCATTTGAAGTAACAACATCTAAATACGTTAACATTTGAAGTGCGAGTCCGTAATACACTTCTGTTAAATCTAACGCTTTCGAACTTGATTTATAATCAATAATACGAAGGAACGTACCACTCTCATCTTCCGCCTTATCAACACGGTCAATACGGCCAACTACTTCCATCTTCACACCATTTGGCAACGCAAATTCCATTGGTGGAAGAGATCCAGTCCCGCCCATACCGAACGGTACTTCTAAATCAACTGGTACAAATCCACTCGACTTCGCATGTTCACGAAGAATAAGTGACGTACGGAAAATGATTTGTTGTAGTTTTTGCTTTAAATAGAAATGACGGTTCGAACTTAATAAAATTTGTCTTTGTAATAACGGTGCAATTTCTTCTATTACTAAAGCAGAAAGGTGTTCACACTCTTTTATTGATAAATCCGCCCAAGTCCGATTTTCACGTAATAACTTGTCTGCAATTCTCTTCAGCGCTGCATGGAATAACTCACCGATATCTGGCGCATCAAGTTTGAAAATATCACGCTCTCTTAGCGATAAACCGTGCTGAGCAAAATGAGCGTACGCACAGCGATTAAATAGCTCCATACGAGAAACGCTTCCCTTAATTGTATCTCCATATAAATCCCTACTTACATCTGTACTTAGTTTCTGTGCACGATTTCGGTAGAATAAACTTGATAACACACGGCTACTTTTTTGCTTCCATTCATCTGAAGTAACGTAGAAGTTATATACGTCCCACCAAAAGTCTAAATTGCCTTCAAATCCGTAACGCTTCCACGTTTGCAATTGCTGCATGACATACGACAACGTTACTTCTGGCGTTGCTACATATGAGATTTGTTCCGAACGCGATAAGTCATTTACATCATTCGTAATAAACGATTCTTTCATATCAGGGAACATTCTTTTTATTTTTTTAATAAAACTAGAAGCAAGTAACGTCTTTCCTTCTTCATCCGCAAGCGGACAGGAAATGTATAACTTCTCAGATGCTCTCGTCACCATTTGATACATAACGAACTGTTCTTCTAATAAAGTTTGTCTCGTCGTTGGTGCTAATTCGATACCTGCAGCGGTGAGAACATTTCTTTCCTCATCAGAAAGCATACCTTCATCCATAGGCGCTGCTGGAATCACTCCTTCATTTACTCCAATAATGAACGTCGCTTTAATATCTGATAATCTAGAATGATCAATATTAGCAACTAACACTTGATCTAGTGACGGCGGAATGTTCGCAAATTGAAGTGCCTCAAGACCTGTCGACATAACCTCCGTAAACATTGAAAGGGACATCTTCTCTTCGCCAAGCATCTCAACGAACGTATCAAGAAGATTCATCACTTCTTCCCATACTTGCTCATGGTCTGTCGCAAATAAGAAATCTCCATTTTCTTCTGCACGAACACGTAATTCTTCTAGTTTTTTCGGAACGTCAAGCTCCTCTAAAAATAAATATACCGCTTCGCACATTTGCATAACTGTTCCAGCACGCTTCAGTCTTTTTTGCATACGAATAACTGGCGTTCTTACAACGTCGCGAAGTCGATTTATTTTCTCTTCCATTTCACGCTCACTGTCTGTTATCATTTCGCTCGCATCATCAAGAGAACGATAACGACGATACATCCACGGATCTTCAGAAGTCCATCTCTTCCCTTGTACACCGTACGCTAAACAGTAGTTTTCAAACTCATCCATCTCTTCGCGCATCGCTTCTTTTCTTACATCTAATGGATATAAAAGCTCTGTTTTCACGCAGCGAAATACTGCATCATAACGCCAATTCCCGCTAATAATCTCGAGTGCAGAACGAATACATTCTACTAGCGGATGATGTGACATTGGGCGTTTTTCATCGATGAAATGCGGGATATTATAATCCGTAAATAACGTTCGCATTACGTCGTAATAACTTTCTCCGTTACGAAGAAGGACTGCGATATCTCGGTAACGATAGTCTTCATCCGCCACAAGTCTTCTAATTTCACGAGCTACACCTTCTACTTCAGCTCGTAAATTAGCTGCTGTACTAATTGTCACACTCGCTTCACCATGATACTTTTCATTCGGACGCGCTTCATAATGCGTTTCTAAATGAGCTAATGCTGGAGAATGAAAACGCGGTTGTTCCATAAGTGGAATTGTTTTTTCAATTTCTATTTTCTCTTCACGCGCTACTTGTTTTATTTTTTCATACGTTAACGTCGTTTCATAAAATAAATCTAGTTCATTCACTGGCTGCGCTAACGTTTTTTCATCTATCGTTAATGTTATTGTTACTCTTGTTCCTAATCTCATTAGCCCTCTAACGATTTCTAGCTCTTGAGGAGAAAATGAATGGAATCCATCTATATAAATTTCCGCGTCTTTTACATACTCAGAGTCTGAAAGCTTCTCAATTAATAATTGTAAGTAGTCTTCTGAATCTAAATACTTTCCGATTAAAGCACGTTCAAAATCATCATATAGTAACTGTAAATCATACACTTTATTCGCTAGTAGCTTTTGCTCTGCACTACTACTATGTGTGTCTAATTGTTGCCACATTTCATATACGTTAGACGGCGTCACATTGTAACGTTTAAACTCAGCAATCATACTACCAAGATGTTCAAAGAAACCGTTTTGCTCCGCTGCTTTTTGAAACACAGATAGTCCATCTTTACGAGATTCTACAATTTTACGAAGCAACATATGTACACCAGCTTCATCAATATGAAGACGACTCGCTCCGCCAACTTCTTGCAGCACCTTCCACGCTAATCGCGAAAAACTAAAAACTTGTGCCCGAATAGAACCTCTTACATCTTCACTCCCAATTAACGCCTGCTGCGTTTGGAATGTCATCTGTTCTGGCACAAGATATAATATTGTTTTCCCTCTTGGGCGCTGTTTTAACTCTTCTTGCACTTCGTGTAAACAAAGTGTACTTTTTCCACTTCCAGCTCTACCAATCACAAATCGAAGTGACATGTAACCCCACCTTTCACTTACATAACGAACGTTAGTTTGCTATCACAATTGTATTATAGGACGATAAAAAAGACAAACATACTCGTTTGTCTTTTCCTTATACTTCATTTTATTATATCAGCCTTTTGAAAAATTCGTTTGTACCTCTTGAATCGGCCAATATCGTAAATCAACTTTACCGACAACTGTATCAGCTTTCACAAAGCCGAAGTGCCTACTATCCCAACTACCAAGGCGGTTGTCACCAACTACAAAAATAGAACCGGGTGGTACAAACTTTTCTTTCGTTAATTCTTCTAATTTAAAATCACCTGTTAATTGCCGTCCATTCGTCTCTTTCTTATACGTCTCTAAATAAGGTTCCTCCACGAATTGTCCGTTTATATATAATTTATCATGCTTATATTCGATATGATCCCCAGGTAAACCAATAATTCGCTTTACATAGTCCTCTTTTTTATTCGCATGAAAAACGACGACATCAAATCGATTCAAGTCCCCTACTTGATAACTCACCTTATTCACAACGAGCATATTTCCATCTTGCAATGTCGGCATCATTGACTTCCCCTCTACAACGTACGTTGAAAAGAAAAACGTTCGAAAAAATACAGCTAATAGTACACCAATTAAAATTGTTCTTATCCACTCTAGCCCTTCTTTTTTCAAAGTTTTCTTCATTCGCTTCTCCCCTCGCCCTTTAATAATTAAGCTTGCATTTATAAAGTGAAACTTAATCGGTGGGGGTTTTGTTCATCCCCCACCGATTATTAGCCCGCACCAATCGGGCATTTACGGGCAGTTTGATCTCCCACCTAACTTCTTTGCTTCAGTCGAATTTTTTGGTGGGAGTTTTATTGCCCTCAAATAGCGGGACAAAGAAGACTTTTCCTACTGTAGTTCTAACTTTACTTCAATTTTTTTACCGACATACCATAAAATAAAAATAACAACGCCCACAATAACCGATTTCACCGGCTTATGAATAAATGACACTAAATCATGACCGATATACGTTAAAATAAAGATCATAACAAGCTTTCCAAATGCTAATGCTAGTCCAAACTGTTTTACGCTAATGCGAGATAAACCAGCTACAACGTTTATAAGCGCAGATGGTGTGAACGGAAAACAAAATATAACAAAGATTGGCGCGAACCCTTTTCTTTCAATCCATCCCATCGCTTTTCGCACTCTCTCATGCTTATTTACAAAAGAAAAGAAACGACTTCTTCCAAAGCTACGAATAATGAAAAATACAAGCATTGCACCAATTACTGACCCAATCCATGAATAAAGAAAACCGAACCAAAAACCAAATGCAACAGCATTCGCCAACACAAACACAATGAGTGGCAATGCCGGAATAAGCGCCTCTATCATCGGTAAGCCAATACCGAGAAGCGGTCCGAACGCACGATAACTTTCAACAATATGATCCATATTTTCTGGTGAAAAATACTCTTTGATCGTTTGAAAATCCATTCTACACTTTACCCCTTTACTCTAATTACTACCTCTACTGTATCATCGCTTAAATGAAAGAGGAAATGGTAGATACGACATATGGAGATGTATTTATTAAAGTTTCCATATCATTCGCTAGAATTCCTTCATTATTATGCTATGATAATCTTTCAATATTCGACAAGGTTTGTTGTATGTTTGGCTGTTTGAGGAACAATATTTTTTGATGATTTTTTCGGTAAATGAAATTACACCGGTGATTTTCTTAATACATCAATCACAATTTGATTTTTATCGACTTTCCGACAAAAACAGACAAATAAAAAGGATGAGTCTCCCCATCCTTTCCCTCTCACACTTCGCCTTCCTTCACAAAATACACTTTCTCATATGCTGGTGTTAATTTAGATTCTTCATTTTTATCAATCTCTTTAAAGCAAGGATTTCCTTGTTTTTTCTTACGATCTTCATACTCTGTCCGTAATTTCGCTGTACGATTTTGCTGATTTTCAAAGCTACTTTTTGACATTTCTAGTTTCACAGCGAAACCATTTATAAATCTAATAATAAGATTTCCATCTTTTAATTCTTTATTATCTTCAATATGAAAATGAGATAACCACGCACACTCTTTTCGAGAATAAGAATACGTAGGGAAAAAATAAAGTTGATCTGTCGGGCTAATTGCGATAGGAGCTTTATGTGTAATACGAGTTAACTCCTTCGTTCCTTCTTTTCTTCCAAAGAAACTAGAACCATGCTTCCGGCAACTTCTCTCTATAATATCAAGAGGCTTTTGAAATACGAAAAAAGAATCTTCCATTTCAACAATTCGCGTAACAACTTTCTTTTCTCCTAGAACAACAGGAAGTAAGGCCATTGTATTTTTGCTTACAACATAGTTTTCGACATAACGTTCTACTTTACTTTCCATAGTCTACTATCTCCTTTTTTCCATTTATATTAGCAGCTGCATATATAATTTTAGCACCTATGAAAAGGAAATGGTTTACAGATTACGCTTTTTTACAATCTTTTATCATTTATCAAACATTTTATAAATCTCAGAATAATAATATGAAAATAAACACGTTAATGACTATATAAAAATTATTTATAATCGCCCCCTCTTTTCACATCATTACAACAATCAACTTTGCTATAATTAAAATATAAATCAAATATACGGAGGTCTCTCATGGAAGAAAATCAAGATCATCCAACAATTCAAATGAAAAATAGTAGCATTGTTATCGTAAAAAATTCAGCGAGTATTATATTCGGTTTATTTTTTATTTTACTGTTCTTCGCGAAGCCTTTTCGTAAATCTAAATGTCCAGAATGCAAGAAACGTGAAAAGAAAAAAGCTGTGAAAGAACACTAAAAGGCCTTCCTTTACGGGAAAGCCTTTTTACATACTGATTACCATTTCCTTCATTCTTCTTCATCCTCAAAAAAACCTACTATTTTTTCTTCCAAGATTCTCTGTATCTCTTTCAACCTGTACTATGATTATATATGGTTCTTGATCTAAATAACGAGAATGAGACTTCCTCAAATCAATTACCGTCACTTTATCATTTTCATAAGTTTTCGAGTACGCCTTTATTTCTTCAATCGTACTTTTTAGGCTGTCTTTATTACTAATATAAATATCGTATATCTCAACAACAAAAAAAAGGATGGCATAAGCCATCCTTTTTTCTATAATAAACTATAAAATTATAGTTTGATTACGTTTTTAGCTTGAGGTCCACGGTTGCCATCTTCGATTTCGAAGCTAACTTTTTGGCCTTCTTCTAAAGATTTGAAACCATCAGTTTCGATTGCAGAGAAATGTACGAATACATCGTTTTCGCCTGGAACTTCGATGAAACCGAAGCCTTTTTCGTTGTTAAACCATTTTACTTGTCCTGTAACTGTCATAATTATTTCCTCCTAAGAAAATACATTTTATTATTTAGTCTTCATGTATAAAAAAAGAATCCACACATTATCAAATTCGAAACATAAACTAGTTCTCACATACTTTTCCCCGTTTGTTTTCGGCACTTGATAATATATGGATTGCTTAATTTAATTATTCAACTGGTATTATCATAGCATACTTAAAATAGAATGTACAATCCTTTTTAAAAATAAAGTTTCTAAATTTTAGTATTTTTTATAAAATATAACCACACCTATTCTAATAAGGAGGCGTGTATGACAGAAATAATCCCTAAAAAAACATTAAAGAGAATTGAAAAAGATATTGAAAATAACAACCTTGGAAAAGCAAGAGATAGATTACACGGATTAATCGCTACTTATCCGAATGAATTAGAAATTAGGAAAAAACTCGGTGACATTTACTTTACATTACAATACCCAGAAATGGCTGGACGGTATTGGTATCTTGAAAAAGAGAAAACAGATGTTATGCACGCGGCATGTCTACAATTTGAAAAATCGATGGGAAACGACTCTTATCATATTGTACGTGCTTTAAAATTCAAAGGAGATCGTAACATTATTACAGGACTACACACCGAACGTCCCTTACAGCCATTGCAGAAAAAAGTGATAGAGAAACTAATTGATGATTATGAAGAAACATGGAAAGACAAACTATTTACATGGGGCTGTCTATCATTATTCGCATTCCTTCTTTTCACTGCTATTATTGGTATATTCACTATATTGGATTGGATATTTTAAATAGAAGTGAACGTCCCACAATACGACGACAAATAAAATCACATCCACTTTCCGACAAAGTTTAACAATGTCAGCGACGTAATAATAAATAAGAAAAGTGCCCCCAAATTTTTTTGGGGGGCACCTACTTATACCTTTATTTCGTAAACTGTTCTTCTTCTGTGGATCCTTTTAGAGCAGTCGTTGATGAAGTACCGCCTGTAATCACTTGTGCTACTTCATCAAAGTATCCTGTTCCTACTTCGCGTTGATGGCGCGTTGCTGAGTAACCGTATTTCTCTGCTGCGAACTCTGCTTGTTGTAATTCAGAGTACGCTGCCATGCCGCGCTCTTTATAACCACGCGCTAATTCAAACATGCCGTAATTTAACGAATGGAATCCAGCAAGCGTTACGAACTGGAATTTATAACCGTACGATGCAATTTCTTTTTGGAAGCTTGCAATCGTTTTTTCATCTAATTTTTGTTTCCAGTTAAAAGAAGGGGAACAGTTGTAAGCAAGTAGCTTCCCTGGATATTTCTTATGAATTGCGTCCGCAAAGCGTTTTGCATCTTCTAAATTTGGCTCCGACGTTTCACACCAAACGAGATCTGCATACGGCGCATACGCTAAACCACGTGCAATTGCTTGATCAAGACCTGCTTTCGTATGATAAAACCCTTCTGGCGTTCTTTCACCTGTAATAAACTCTTGATCAACTGGATCGATATCGCTCGTAATTAAATCTGCTGCATCTGCATCTGTTCTTGCAACGATAATTGTTGGTACACCCATTACATCCGCAGCAAGACGTGCCGAAATTAAATTACGCACCGCTGTTTGCGTCGGTAATAATACTTTTCCGCCTAAATGCCCGCATTTTTTCTCTGAAGATAATTGGTCTTCAAAGTGCACGCCAGATGCACCCGCTTCAATCATCCCTTTCATTAATTCAAATACGTTTAACTGTCCACCAAACCCAGCTTCAGCATCCGCCACAATTGGGACGAAATAATCTGTATCACCGCTACCTTCCATATGCTGAATTTGATCAGCACGTTGAAGTGTTTGGTTAATTCGTTTTACAACAGCTGGCACACTGTTCGCCGGGTATAAGCTTTGGTCAGGATACATATGTCCAGAAAGATTCGCATCTGCCGCTACTTGCCAACCGCTTAAATAAATTGCTTTTAATCCAGCCTTCACTTGTTGCATCGCTTGGTTTCCTGTTAATGCCCCAAGTGCATTAATATAATCTTCTGTATGAAGTGATTTCCAAAGCTTCTCTGCACCGCAGCGCGCTAACGTATGTTCAATATCAATCGATCCGCGCAGACGAATTACATCTTCAGCTGTATATGGACGTGTTATCCCTTTCCAGCGCGTATCTAATTCCCAGCTTTCCTGCAATTTATCAATTCTTTCGTTTTTCATATGTTCCATCCCCTTTTCTTGTTTCTTATAAAATTTCATAACCCGGTAATGTTAAAAACGGCATGAACTCGTTATTACGAACAAGGTTTGTAAACAGTTTTGTAGCCTCTTCAAATCTCCCCTTATTAAATGCTTCCTTACCAATCTCTCTTTCTATTTTTGCTAGTTCTTCTTCTTTCAATTCTTCCATCAATTTAAAAGTGATATTACGGCCATCACTTAGCTTTCCACCCTCATGACGAATCCACTGCCATACTTGTGCTCTTGATATTTCCGCTGTTGCCGCATCTTCCATTAAGTTATAAATTGGAGCTGCTCCTCTCCCGCTTAACCAAGATGCAATATATTGAATACCGACGTTAATATTCGTGCGAAGACCACCTTCTGTAATCGTTCCTATCGGTACTTCTAATAAATCCTTTTCTGTTACACGTATTTCTTCACGCTTTCTAAAAATTTGATTTGACGTTTTCATTATGTGATTAAATACTTCCATTGCAACCGGTACAAGTCCCGGGTGGGCAACCCAAGTCCCATCATGACCGTCTAAAGCTTCGCGCTCCTTATCAGCACGCACTTTCTCGAAAGCTGCCTCATTTGCTTCTGGATCATTTTTAATTGGGATTTGCGCCGCCATCCCTCCGATTGCTGGCGCGTTACGACGATGACACGTTTGAATAACTTTCAAAGAATACGCGCGCATAAACGGCGCTGTCATCGTGACTTGCGCTCTATCCGGAAGTAAAAATTCATTATGATTACGGAAGCTCTTTAAGAAACTAAATATATAATCCCATCGTCCGCAGTTTAAACCAGCAGAATGATCTCTTAGTTCATACAAAATTTCATCCATTTCAAATGAAGCGTGAATCGTTTCTATTAACACAGTCGCTTTAATCGTTCCATTCGGAATACCGATATACTTTTGAGCGAATATGAAAACGTCATTCCATAATCTTGCCTCTAAGTAACTTTCCATTTTCGGTAAGTAAAAGTACGGGCCACTTCCTTTTGCTAAAAGCGTCTTCGCATTATGGAAAAAGTACAATCCAAAATCTACTAAACTGCCAGACATGTTCTTACCGTCAACTTGCATATGCTTTTCTTCTAAATGCCACCCTCTCGGACGCACAATTAATACAGCTGTTTTACTATTTAAACGATATTCTTTTCCGTTTTCATTTTTATGTGAGATCGTTCTCACAGCAGCATCTCGTAAGTTAATTTGACCTTCGACAGCATTTCTCCAAGTTGGTGCATTCGAATCTTCAAAGTCTGCCATAAAAAGATGTGCTCCTGAATTTAAAGCGTTAATGACCATCTTTCTATCCACCGGACCAGTAATCTCCACGCGGCGATCCTCTAAATCTTTCGGAAGCTGGGCGATTGTCCAATCCCCTTCACGTATATGCTTTGTCTCTTCTAAAAACGTAGGAAACTCCCCCGCATCAATTCTTTTTTGTTTCTCCACACGCTTTTGTAAAAGTTCCGTGCGGCGTTCATTGAAATTTTCATGCAGTTCCTTTAAAAAACTAAGCGCCTCAGGTGTCAATATTTCGTTGTACGCTGGTAACATTTCTCCGGCCAGTGTAACCCGTGAAGTTTGCGTCGACATATTAGCATCCCCTTTTTAAGCTGTCTTATAACAGATTTGATTTTATGTTTTATATTATATAACAAATCTTCAGAAAAGGAAGTTTTTTTTGAAAATTTAATGGTTTTTTTACAAAACTGTGTTTATCCATTATGATTTCAAGCAAAAAAAGAGTCAGTGTTATATAACACTGACTCTTTTTTATTATTTATTCAAAAATTGTTTTAAATAAGAACTGCGCATATTGTTCACGTGTTACTTTCATGTTTGGAGCAAAGTTTCCAGTTCCATCTCCTACAGAAATACCATTTGAACCTACTGCATTAATCGCATTGTATGCCCAATGTCCTTTCGGTACATCTTTAAATCCTTGTGTTCCTTTTACTTCTAATTCATATGCTACTGTAAGCACTTGAGCCATTTCTGCACGTGTTAGTGTATCTTTCGGTCTAAAGTTTCCAGTTCCATCACCGTTAAAGATACCTACCTCTGTTAATACTAAAATTTCTTCTAAGAACATTGTTGATTTTTCATTAATATCTTTGTATGGATTCTCAAGGATATCGCCTTCCTCGAATACTTCACTGAAATCGATAGTACGATAAATTAAAGCAGCTACTTGTTCACGAGTTATGTTATGTCCAAAACCGAACACGCCATTTCCATAACCAAGCATAATTTCTTCTTGTGCTAAAGTTTGAATTGCTTCGTAAGACCAATGTCCTGCTGGTACATCTTTAAAGATAGCCTGACTTGCTTGTTGTGGCTTAGGCTTAGCAGCTACTTCAGCATTCGCTGTAGCGCCTTCAGCACTAAATGCAACTCCACCCATAATTGTTAAAGCTGTTGCTACTTTTAAAATCTTTTTCTTCACTGTATTCTCTCCCTAAAAAAACATATTTTTTTCTAATATAAAGAATTTATGGAAAAGTAACAATACACTTATCCATATAATGTTTGTCTAATTTGTGAACCGTATTTCACATACTTATCTTTATACTTAATTAACAATAAAGTTACTAAATCGTACTTTTTTTCAATAAAAAGTAACTATAATTAACCTGTTTTTTCCATAAATACTAACCACGGAACTATGAACAGCAGAATAAATATACAGATAAACAATTTAAAATAAGAAAAAAGCGCGTAATTTCCGCGCTTTTTTTAAAGAAATATGATATATTAATATAATTTTATTTTTCTTGTACTATTTTTTTAAAAACTTCCGTTTCATGTTATTCATCTTTCAAATGAAAATTAATAATAGCTTTATATAAAAATGTTGCATATTGCTCACGTGTTACAACTTTATTCGGTTCAAACTTTCCATTTCCTGTCCCTACTATGACATTATTTGATTGCAGAGCACTAATTGAATTTTTTGCCCAGTAATTATTCGGTACATCTTTAAATGTATGCTGTTGCTTCACTTCAAATGAAAATGCCTGTGTAAGAACTTGCGCTACTTCTGCACGTGTAATTGTTTCCCTAGGTCTAAAGTTCCCCTTCTCATCACCTTTAAAAATACCGCGCTCTGTTAATGCTAAAATTTCATTTGGAAACATTGTTGATCTTTCAGAAATATCCTTATAAGGATTTTTTAATGGGCCTTCATGTTTTATATTAAGTGCGCGATACAGTACTGCCGCCACTTGTTCACGTGTTACGTTATCACCTACACCAAACTTTCCATTTCCATAACCTAGCATAATTTTATTATATGCCGCATCTAGAATATAATCATATGCCCAATGGTTTACTGGGACATCGTCAAATACAATCATTTCAGGATATTCTTCTGCTTTTATGTTAGGAACATTTGCACTTACCAATAATCCACCCATAATAGTCGCTGCCGCCATTATACGGAACATTTTTTTCTTCATAGTCCTCGCTCCTTCATTTCCACTTTATTAAAAGTGGAACATAATAGACTAAATTCTTTCCCCATATTACATATGCTGTATTTGCAAGCCCTATGTAATATATTGCATTTTTAACATCTATTATTTTGAAGATTACTAGGAGAGCCAATTCGCTCTCAATTCCAATTGGTATTCTGAATTGCATGCAAATCATTTGAAGAAATACTCTTATCTTTGCGCTCTAGTTTCTCTGTTTGATTTTCAAAAAGGATAAACAAAAGCTTTTGCAAAGATGTTATATATACAATATTCTACTATCTACTAATCAAGTCCTTCACTTATAAAAATTTCACTTTATAGACAAAAAAAGCGCAAATATCATATTTGCGCTTTTTTCGATCTTCATAGATTAATCGTTTGCTTAGAATCTTTGAATTGTATTATTTAAGAACTTCGCATACTGTTCACGGGTTACAAGTTTTTCTGGTTCAAATAAACCATTACCCGTTCCAACTATAGCTTTATTTGCTGAAACAATATCACCGCTAACAAATATCCACCCTATTAAACTTAATGATGTAGCTACCTTTAATAACTTTTTCATCCTTCTCATCCGCATCTTCCTTTATTTTCCTACTCTTATATTGTATAAAAAATAAGGGGATTCTCAATACGATAGGAGGTAATTTTTCACACTTCATAATACGTATTTTCTTTTACCACCACTTTTTCATCCTTCGTTTTTCGAAAAGTAAATGCCATTCCTACAAATATAAGAATAATCCCTACAATTTGCATACTAGTCGGTCTAAAACCGGTAAAAATCGTATCTAACAAAATTGCAACAGCAGGATCTAAAAACACTAATACAGAAATAAGTCTCGTCGGTAAATCCCTTAAACTGTCAAAAAACAAGTAATATACAAACCCAGTATGTATAAGTCCTGTCGCAGTAATCATCATCCAGTTCATCTCTGTTAATCCTTGAAAATGTCCGAAATCTACGAATGGCAGCAATAAAAATATGCCTAAAAACGTTTGTAAAAAGGTCATCGCATATGCGCTCGTATGCTGAATCCCCTTTCCTAGTAACGTGGTAAAAGCATAAAATAAAGCCGCAAGAAGTGCCCATACCATTCCAGATGACATTAATTTCTCAAGTGACATACTACCGTCCACTCCAGCTACTAACACTGTGCCGATAAAACAAATAACAATGGACATAACAGCAAATACTGTAAGTCTCTCTTTAAATACGATACTACCGATCATTAATACGATAATTGGCGCGAGATGATACACTGAAATCGCAATTGTAATCGACATGAGTTCAAACGCTTTAAATAAAAACACCCAGTTAAAAACGAGAAATACGCCACACGCTAATATTTGCACAATTTCTTTTTTATTCCATTTCTCATTTTTATATTGTCCTGTTGCAAACCAACATAGCGTTAAAAATAAAGTCGCACAAATACAACGAATAAATACTAATTCAAAAGATGGTAAACCCGTTTGGACAGAAAAAAATCCAATCGATCCGAAAATAGACATCGAAAGGATCATTTTTATAGTCGGCATTGATTTTGAATGAAACAATTTTCTCCTCCCCCTACAATCATCTTTTTATAAACTAAAAATTCTAAAAACATTACATATCATTATATATCACAATTGAAAAACTGTAAAAAAATAGAATGTAAAAAGTAGAATTCACACCAAATCTTCATAATAAAAAAATCATCCTTTATTTCTTATAAAGGATGATTTTTTTGCTATTTATTCAGAGGAATTTCACTATATATAAACTTAAATATACTATTTTTGAAGAGTAAATTGTGAAACAATCTGCTTTAATCCTCCTGCTACGCTATGCAGATGCTCAATTGAAACTGAGATTTCTTGAACTGATTTTTCTTGCTGTTGAATAGACTCTTTTACCCTATCAGTTCGATCAGATGACCTTTGAGAAATTTGCGCCATGTCTTCTGTAGAAGCAGAAATCTCCTCACTACTCGCTGCAATTTCATCTGTAGACATAGATACCGTTTGAATTTGCTCAGATACTTGCTGCACTTTTTTTGTAATTGTTCCAAATACTTTTTCTGTATGCATTACTACTTGAGTACCTGCCTGCACCTCATTATCTACTTTCCCCATCATATGTACCGTATGGTTCGTTGTTCCCATAACTTGAATAATAAGTTTCTCAATTTGTTTTGCAGAATCACTAGATTGTTCTGCTAATTTTCTTACTTCATCTGCCACAATTGCAAATCCTCTACCACTTTCTCCAGCACGTGCAGCCTCAATTGCGGCATTTAATGCTAATAAGTTAATCTGAGAGGTAATACCTTGCATAACATCAATAATTTTAACAATTTCTTCTGATTGTTCTTTCATAGTCTCTACTTGTTTCACACCACTATGTACTGAATTTTGGATTGTATCCATCTGTTGAATCATTTGTTTCATTAATTTGTTACCACTCTCTGCATCTAATGCTGATTGAGCAGACAATTCATTTACAGAGGATGATGTATTCACTATGCTCTGCATTCCTTGTGTCAACTCTTCCATCGCACCCGCAGTTTGTTCCATTGCTTGCATTTGGCTCTCTGCGCCATTGGCAACTTCTTCAATATCTATAGTGATTTTCTTTGCTGCACCGCTAGATACTTCTGATGCAGATACTACTCCGTCTGCATGTTGGAATAAAAGCTGAATATTATTCTCTACTTCTTGCATATTTGTTCTTAGCCCTGCAATCATCTCGTTAAAATCACTTACTAATATACCTAATTCATCTTTAGCATTATAATCACCATGTACAGTTAAATCTCCCTCTTTTGCTCTTTCCATCATACGACTAACCGTTTGTAAAGGAGCAACTATAAGTTTGCTAATAATATAACTTACTATACATATAATGATTGTAGTAACTACTGCAAGAATGATAAAGGTAATAACGGACCGATCTATCATTTTTTGAGAATCTTTAAATACTTGGTCAGCTAAATTTGAAACATACTCTTCTAAATCTACAGCATAACCAGCTAACTCTACTCCCTTCGGTTTTAAGTCCTTTTGAAATTCGTTTACCATTTGAGATTCATTTGTTCCCTTTGCTTTGTCAAACAACTTCTTATATGTCTCCATATAACTTGGCAAAGATTTCTTCATCTTCTGAAACAGCTCATCCTCTTGCTTACTTAAATCAACGCCATCATCATATTCTTTTAATAAAGAATCATATTTTTTAAGATCCTTTTCAACATTACCAATAATCCCTTCTTTATTTGTCCCCTCATTTTGTGACGTTGTAATTAATTCTAGTAAGTTATATTCTAGTGAATTTTGTGTACGAAGCATTCCTTCTAATAAAACTGCAGAATTTTGATAATCATCTACTACAACCTCTGTATCGTGCTTAATCTTATTAATAGAATTAATTGCTACACAACTCATAATTGCCATGCCCAAAACTGCTAATGAGATAAGTAAGAATAATTTATGTTTCACTTTTAAATTTTGTAAAAAATACATATTTCCACCTTTATTCCTTTATATATAGATTTTTAGAATTTTATAGCTTATTATTTACAAAATCACAATAAAAAGCAATGATAAATATTCCCAATACCAAACTTATATTTCTATAAAAAAAAAGTAGCATAATCGCTACTTCTTGTTTTTTTGTTTTTCATATTGTTCAAACGTATGAATTCTTTCGAAAATTGGTGGATGTGTATATAAGAAAAACTTCACTAACGCAGGCGGATTCACTTGGCTTAAACTTGTTTTTGATAAATATTGAAAAGTTTTCACACCTGATTTTCCATCTTTCGTCATGTCTAGAGCGTATTGATCTGCCGCCCGTTCCTCTATACGAGAAACGTAGTTTGTTGCTGGTTGTGCTGCAAAAGATAATAAAGAGGAAATTAAGAAAAATAAAGGTAAAATTGAGAAACATGCTAATTTTGGAATTTGCAGTGTATCTCCCCATTTTCGAATACACATATTTATAATACGACTAATTAAATACATACCTATAAACGATAGCAACACATAGCTCGCAACGCCCCAATATATATGTTTCATTACGTAATGTCCCATTTCATGAGCCATTATAAATAAAATCTCTTTATCTTTTAATTGCTTAAGCGTCGTATCCCACATTACAATGCGTGAGTTAAGGCCAATTCCCGTTACGTACGCATTTAACGAATTCGTTTTTTCCGACATATTTACTTCATATACGTGCTTAGCTGGAATATCAGCTTTATCTGCCATTGTCAAAATTTTCGTTTCTAATTCTTTATTTTTTAGCGTCGAGAAATCATTGTAAAGTGGATCAATAATAACAGGTTGCACGAACGTTAAAAAGATTGTAAATGGTACAGAGAGCGCCCACCCTGCTAGCCACCATCTCTTTGGAAATTTACGGATGAGCCATAACAGAACCGAAACAATGAGTAACATAGTCGCATAATTCACCCAAAAATCGATAACATGATCTTTTATCCAGCTTTGTGTACTTTGCGTGGAAATACCGTAAGCAACGGATACTTTACGCCCGATCCACTGCATCGGTAATGCAAGAACTGTTGTTAGTAGTGATAAATAAAAGAAATAAATCGCAACTTGTAAGACATTTATTTTGGTCGTTTCCTTCGACCATTTCTCAAACTTTTTTGAAATACCGAGCACGAGTACAAATAATAAAATAATCCATTCAAGAGGCGTCGCTAAAAAGAACAGTAAATTTTTCACACGCGAATAATCTTGACTTAGCGTAAGCTCCCTCGCATTCATAAAAGTTTCTGGATCTGCACTCGTTCCTTTATACATGTCCGGAATGAGTTCATGATTCCATCCAAATAAATACCAATATATAAGTAACGCAAACCCAACGTACAAAAAAAGCGACCACCCAATAACTTTCCTCACGCTATTCCCTCCTCTATGCTGCCTGTCTATTATTATTGTAAGTTCGTACATGCTAAATTAGAACAAGCTTATTACGCGAATTGCTCGAGATCCTTTTATTTACATAAAAAAACTCTTCTACAAAAAGAAGAGTTTTACCTACCTTTAGACCCTTTCTTCGGTTCATAATCTGGAATAAGAAACGTACTTACACCCCAACATATTAAACCAGCGCCTTTTATATAGCGTATATATTCATAGTCTTGAAATATGACGCGCCCCCTTAAGGAAGTACATCCACTAATAAACTAAAATCTTGCAGAGAAAAAGAACTATATTTCATAATACCTTGCACAGCTAAAAGTAAAATAAGACCGGTCACACACATATAATTAACGCTTTCTTCACTCTTTTTTTCAGCAACTATTCCGCCGCTTATACATAATATTCCTAACAAATGGAGTGCTAAATACATAAAGAAATACGCTTCCTCCCAGCGAAGAATAACATTGACTGTCGTTATCAGCACTATACTAAGCACAATCAAATAAAAAAACTTATTTGATGATATTGTTTCATTCATATAATTTTATACATCCCTTTCAAATTTCGAATTAATGATGTTTCAAAGCTATAAAGTAAATGATTGTTTTCATGCCATAAAACAAAAGGAAAGCCACCATTACTTTCTCGAATACTTTATGAACCCACATATACTTCTCTTCATTTTTTTTGAAGATGCGCTTCATCATTTCTTCTACAATTAGACCAAATATTAGTAAAACCCCTAACACAATAAGAAGAGAAATAATATTTTCTTTTACATGAGTACTAGAAAATAAGTAATACTCTGGAAACACAATTGTATCTACTACAGGTTGCACCCAATGACAAACGCTTTTATCACACATATCTGTAAGAGACGTAGACTCTATAATGTCTTTCAATATTTTTTCAAACGTTTTCTTCATCTTACTTATCCCCCACTACATCTGAAAAACTCTTTCCCTGCTCTACATATATAGCTGGCATTTCTTTATTCCAATATTTGCGGTTAACAAATAAAAAGATGAGTACTAAGTTTAATCCCGTTATAAAAATAATAAGTCCTGGAAAGAACGTCGTATAATTTGAGAAATCTGCAAAACTCATTATCTCTTCTTTATTTATTAGAAAAGAAACGCCGATTACAAGCGCATTGTTTAACATATGAATAGCAATTGGCATGAGCAAGCTTTTCGTACGAATATATACGATTGATAGTACGACGCTAAACACAACTGCACCAAGGAAATCAACATGTAAGCAAGCAAATAAAAGTGCTACAACGACCATTGCTATACTAGTACCCCATTTTGCTGCAAAACGCTGCAGTAAAAACCCTCGAAAAACAAACTCTCCGACAATAGGCGCGATAAATACAACCCTAATAAATTGAAATACATATCCCCCGGTACTATCTATAATCGGTTCATGCAAGGCATTCATAATAAAATCTGGTGTAATCCATGCAAAGCTGTACATATATAAAATAAGATAGCCGTAACTAAACATACAAAGCATAATCGCGATGTACAAAACTTGCACTAGGTTAAATGTTTCGTTTCTATTAATAAATAATGAAAATGAAACACGATGCTTTCTATATCCGTAAAAAATCCATATTATTGGAAGGATATAAAATATAAGCATATTTATAAAAGATGAATTTTGTATATGAAATGTACTTTCTAGCAATTCATTACTGCTTCGTGCTATTAAAATTAATAGTGCAAATACAATTAAAAAATATCTAGCTCGCATCGTTTGAAACGGATTCACATTCATCTCCTCCCCATGTTACTTTTATCATATCATTTGAATCTTAATTTTTTGTGAAAGAAAACCTTAAAATTTCCTTAAAAATTCCATAAGTTACAAAAAGATGATATGATATTCGAGGAAATTAGGAGGGATTCATATGTATCAAGCAAATATATTACTCATCGATGATGAAACAGCAATTTTACAACTACTAACTACCATTCTTGAAAAAGAAGGTTTTTCTCATATTACAACTGCAACATCAGCTGAATTAGCTTTATCTCTCACCGAAAAAAACAATTACGATTTAATTATTTTAGATGTCATGCTTCCTGGACAATCTGGTTTTGATATTTGTCCGATTATTCGCCAACAAACAGATTGTCCGATTTTCTTCCTATCAGCGAAGGCATCTGATTTAGATAAAATATCTGGATTTTCATACGGTGCAGATGATTATATTACGAAGCCATTTAATCCATTAGAAGTCGTAGCTCGTATGAAAGCACAACTTCGAAGACATATGAAACAAACAGTACTACACGAACAAAACGCACACTCCATTTCATTTGGGAGATTTGAAATTGATCAACATTCTGCGGAACTAACAGTAGATGGAAACGTTGTCGAATGTTCCGCTCAACTCTTTCAACTACTACTATTCTTTTGTGAGAATCCGAACTACGTATTTTCGAAGGAAGAATTATATGAAAAAGTTTGGGGAGCACCTGCCTATAATGGAGATGATAATACTGTTATGGTTCACATTCGAAAACTACGTGAAAAAATTGAACAAGATCCAAGTAAACCAGAATACATAAAAACAGTTCGTGGACTTGGCTATAAGTTCATTACAAAGTAGGTTAAAGATATGAATTTTAATAAACGACTTATAATCCAGTTTATTTTACAACACGTTTTTGTCTTAGTTACGTTACTTATCGCAGTAATTGCTTCTTTTTCTTATTTAATTTTTCTTCTTAATAGTACTTTATATGAACCTAATATTTCTGATTATGATACCTTTACAATCTCCGAATATATTTCTTCTGAAGACAATAACATTACTTTAAAATCTGAGGTAAAAGATTTAATAACAGAAAAGAGTGATTGGCTTCAAATTGTAGATGAAGATGGAAAGGTCCTTTACAACTTTAATACGCCTAACGATGTTCCGACCTCTTACACAAAGACATCCTTACTTACGTATTTACAGAATAGTAACAACAATATTTATAAATTTAACTATTGGGAAATTAAATTAGAAAAGAAACCAGTGATCGTTATTTACGGTGCCAAACTAAAAAGTAATGCATTACTAAAAACGATACAACAAGGACACCCTTCTTTATCATTAAGTGAATTTGCATTAACTGAACAAGAAAAACAATTACTTTCTAAAGAAAAAGCAACACTGCAAATATTTAATAACAATGGCGAAGAAGTTTTTTCCTATCCAACTGGGAAGAAAAAAACATTTTCGGCTATAAAAACGGCTCTTAATGAAAAAGAACCGTGGAATTATAAAGAAAATACATCTAGTTTTTACGATTCAAATAGCGGTCATCTCGTCGTTGTATCCGCCCCAAACGCTCATTATTATCCAGATGATGAATTAGATGATATATTTACCAAGAAACTTCTAATCGGATGCAGCTTAATCCTCCTTATTGTGTTTGTTTATTTAGTCATTCTTTCAATTTGGTATGGAAATAAGTTTGGAAAGCCTTTATTACACACGATGCGCTGGCTTAAAAACATAGCCGGAGGAAAATATGAAGAACCTGTTAGTAAAAAAGGCAAACCTGTTCGGTTTCGGCGCTCCGGTAAAGAAAAATGGTCGTTCCGCATATTTAAAGATGTTACAAACTCACTAGAGCACCTTTCTATTACTTTGAAAAAGAACGATGCAATGAGAAAAGTACTGCAACAAACACGTGAAGAGTGGATTACCGGCCTGACGCATGATCTAAAAACACCGCTTAGCTCTATATACGGCTATGCATTATTACTAGAATCGAAGCAATATAATTGGACGGATCAAGACATTCAACAATTTGGCCATGTAATGAAAGAAAAATCTCAATATATGACTACATTAATTGACGACTTAAGCTTAACATATCAATTAAAAAATGATACTCTTCCTGCGCAACACGTAAATGTTGAAATTAATCAGTTCGTCCGAAAAGTACTATTACAATTTATTAATAACCCGACACTCCAAAATCAAAACATTGAATTCGTGCCAAGTTCAAGCAAAATCCAATATTTTATTGAAGAAAAATGGTTCCAACGTATTATCGAAAACCTACTCGCAAACGCTGTAAAACATAATAATGAAACGACAAACGTAATCGTAAAACTTTCGCAAAATACAAATTCATTTACACTATCTATTTTAGATAATGGAAAAGGTATGGATGATAAAACGAAAGAACTTCTATTCGAGCGATATTACAGAGGAACGAATACAGAAGAAAGCAACATCGGAACTGGACTTGGTCTCGCCATTACAAAACAGCTCGTTCATGCCCATAACGGAACGATTTTCATTGATAGTGAACTTGGAAAAGGAACGACGATTATACTTGTGTTTCCGTTTAGTTCGTAGAAAAGGCGCTATATGGCGCCTTTTCTTTTTTGGATCATTATTTCGTGAAGGAAATTTTGTTGAGTATCTTTTATTTTTTCTTTTCTGGGGAAGTTTTTCGGTAAATGAAATTATATCGATGATTTTCTAAATATATCAACCGTAACTCGAATTATATCAGCGATTTTCAAGATATATCGATTTACCGACAAAAATCGTCAAATATAGCAACCTATATTATAAGAGCAGCTGTTTCATATTTCTTACAAACAACGATTCAACAATCAGGTTTTTACGAAATAAAAAAGCGAACCACTCAGTGGCTCGCTTTTCCTCCTATTACTTCTTCTTCACTGGTATCCAAAGCTCAACTTGAGCAAATTCACTCTTATCTGCATGGCAACGCTCATCGTATTGTTCAAACTCTGTAACTCCGCAATGTTCATATCCTGAATGCGGGAACCATTCTGAGAATACAGCATTCCACGTTTGGTGAATAGACGATACCATTTCTTCATGAGGAACTTTCGGCGTTGTAAATACTGCATATGTTGCGGATGGGAATGTACGCTTTGCAACTTCATTTGGTACATTTTCAAAGTCTGTAACTTCCATTCCAATAATATAAGTGAAGTCCCCTGTTTCTAAATTAAAATCAGTACATAATCCTAGCTCTACCCATTGGCTCGTATCTTTACGATTCGGAATCGTCGTTCCAAGATCTTTTTGTAAATATTCTTCCCAAAATGCTGGGATATCTTGATGGTTTTTTCCTTCTTTACTTGTCGTCTTCAGCTCATAACCCGCCATTAAAAATTCTGGTTTATTTACAATACGATATTCCATTTGTATGCCCCCTAAATATGGATTTAATTTTCTTTGTTTCACATTCACTCTATAATACATTGGTGTTTCAATTTCTTGTTTTCGATATTCACTTGGTGTCATTTGAAATAATTTTTTAAAGGCTCTCGTGAACGTTTCGTGAGATTGAAAGCCATGCTCAAATGCGATATCAATAACTTTTTCATCCGTATGAGAAAGTTGATAAGCTGCCCGGGCTAACCTCCTCTTTCGAACATACTCCATTACTGTATCGCCTACTAACGCCTGGAATACACGATGAAAATGCGACTCAGAAAAACCTGCAACACGTGCTAAATTACGCAGCGTTTGTTTTTCCATTACATCTTCCTCAATATAATCAATTGACCTTTGAATTTGTGTTTCATAGCTTTCCATCTCTGTTCACCCGCCTTATATGTATTATGATAAAAGAGAATCCTATCCAATTCTTGACGTTTTTTACTATAATTTCGTAAAAATTGTAACTTTTTTATATGTATTTCGTTGTTATGTATGAAGGGAGGGAAATGTAGTGAAACGTAAACAATCATTAGAAGAAATTTACTCAGAGCATATGCAAGATTTATTTCGCTATCTTCTCTCCCTAACCGGAGATTCTCATAGTGCTGAAGATCTCATGCAAGAAACATTTTATCGAATGCTCGTCCATATTGACTATTATAAAGGAGAAGAAATTAGGCCGTGGTTATTTACAATCGCCTACAACGCCTTTATCGATTGGTACCGAAAAGAAAAGAAGTATAAAACAACGCAAATTGAAGAATTCCATTTACCAAACGTGCCAAGTACAGAACACTCTTATTTCGTAAAACATGAGATTGCTAGTTGGTTACAAAGTATATCCTCTCTTCCGCTCGAAAGACGAAATGTGTTACTACTACGAGATTACTACGGATTCTCTTATAAGGAAATAGCAGAAATGACTGGTCTCTCGTTAGCAAAAGTAAAAATTGAATTACACAGAGGACGAAAAGAAACGAAAAGCATAAAGGAGTGATACAGATGGGTTGTGAAAAATTCAAAAAACTGTGGGAGAAGTACGAAAAAGGAACGCTCACACATGATGAACAAGAGCAGCTAGAAAGTCATATTGAGACTTGCGAAGAGTGTGAAGTGCATTTGGATGAGTTGCTTGCGAAGACCGAACCCGTTAAGAAAAGGTTACCGCCAAAAGATCTTAAAGTTCCTTTTTGGAGGATTAAGTGGAAACATCGGTTACAAACGGTTGGTTTTATACTAGCAATTTGTATCGTTATATATATGATTGGCGGGGTATTATCTGCCTTTTACTTTCAAGCTGATAATGATAAAAGGCTAAAAGAAATAAGAGATGTTCCTTCTCTTGCGCTTGAAGCAACTATCCCAAATAGCCGCGTCATGGGGGGCGGAACAAGTGTAGAAGCTTTCTTTCGAACTAACAGCCAATTTGATTTAGTCAAAACGATTGGTAAAAAAGAAATGCCTCTCGGTACAATAGAAACGAGCAGCTTCTTATCTTCTTTAAATATCACACATAAATCTTGGGTGAACATGCACTATCAACCGAACATCCACTTTGTTCATCCAAAAATAAAACAAGGTGATTATTTGAAAGAAGCATCTAAAAAGGTTTGGGATACACTTGCAAAGGTACATGAGGGAACCGTTGCAGAAGTAGCAATTTCTTTTGATAAAACTTACACTTTAAAAGAATTAGAACCGCTTTTATATAGCATATTCGAAGCACAAGAACTCCCTCCAACTCCTGTATGGTACGCTTTAGATACAGGACAAGAAAGAAAAAATGTAGATGACTATATCTTACATGGCGGAGAAGCTATAGGATTTCCAGAACATGTAAGATTTCTAGGTAGTAACGCAGACAAGTACAAAACGCCAGAAGATCAAGTAATCGAAATGATGCGCGTCCTTTCTATCCATAAAAAAACGGTAAGTAAAATAGCAGCACTTCCTGAGAAAGAACTAAACTTAGATAAACGTTATAAATATGTAAAAGATAACGGCGTAAAAGTATACGGCATTGTCATTACTGGGCCGTCGAAAGAATTATTAAAATTACAAAACTCCCCGCACGTACGTTATGCGACTCTTGGAGATATTGAGGTTTGGAATTGGTTTGATTAGTGAAAATGAAAAAGTTGTGTAGAAAATAGCTGCTATTTTCTACACAACCTTTTTAATAATTTAAAACCTATATTTCACTAACAGAATCCGTGAATAAAGCGTGGAATACGTTAACTTCCCCCATACGTAAACATTCCGTTTCTATATCAGGAATTGTAGTTCTAGCAACCTCTCGTTCTACTCTTACAAATCCTTTTGTATTCATTAGTTTTTCAAATTTACAAATGGTATCCATTTCTATATCAATGATTTCAAAAGCCCACTCTCTTAACTCTTCATCATATGTTGTTTTTAATACGTAGTAATAATAATATTTATCAAGTAAGCTAACAAAAACCCCTAAATCAAGGCGCTCGCCTCTTGATTTTCTTATCCAATCAATATCATCATTTAACATCGGTTCTTTTCCGTTTAGTAACACATTATATTCTAGACAATTATATAGGTTTAAATCTGTATAGTCTGACACGTGATAATCACAAAATGTTGACTCGATTAAAGACAAAATTTCCTTTTGAGAGCTTTCGTTTTTTATAAAACTCTCTTTTAAGGCTACAAACTTTTTATGCTCTTTTGACTCCTCGTACAATCCTTCTTCTTTCACGATATTTTTCGGAAAGAATTTGTAAACTGTTTCTTTTAATTCATTCATCATTTCAGGTTTTGCCGTTTTAACCATTCTGTAAATCCTCCTATGTTAAAAAGAATTCTCACCGCAATAAAGAATCACACCCTAAATATGTTATTAATTAACAAATAAATTATATTAAAATAAGCAATATGATTCAATTCTGTTTTTTTAAAATTTTTCTGTTATAATGGCTGATTCCGAACATTTTCTTTATCATAATATGAAAATTACAACAAAAAACGACAAAAAACTTTAAATTACCTTAAAAAATATAACAATCCCTATATAAAGAACGAAAGATCCTAAAGCGATTATTGAAAAATATATTATTTTTGTCACATTAAAAATTAGTGCTTTTTTCACAAATTATTTTTGGTGGAAAACTTTATAAAATTTATTTTTCACTATAAAAGGTATTTCTCTGGTAAAATATTATAGTCTCGTAAAAATGTAACACATTTCCATACGAACAACCCTTTAAAGCGAAAAGGTGTCATCATAATTGATGACACCTTTTCCTATTACAAATAAACTAATTAGAAATCACTTTCACATACATCCCTCTTATCGCCTTTTCATAAGCGATATCGCTCATCTGTCTTATTTTTTCCGATATAACAGACGATCGAACAACTTCACCTTCACGAAGTAATGGAGGATCAATAAGACGCACTTTATTTTTCTGATGTAGATCATACTCATCTCTATCTTCTTTTACTTCTATACTTGGATGAACTTTTCTTAATAAAGCATCTACTTCATGATCTTTACATAGCTGTAATTTCGTAATAAGCTCATGATCTTCAAGAAGAAAATCATCTGGATGGATTATCTTTTTATGAAGAGCTAATTTTAACGTTTTAGCTAACATATCGTTTCCATAAATATTCATTGGTTTCATAAAGAAATCAATTACTTCTTTGTAATACGTCTTCGTAAACCACTCTGCCATTTCGATACTTTGAAGAACCATTTTCCCATCTACTTCGATTAAGTCCTCTAAAAAACTATGAACTTCTTCTAAAGAAATATATCCATATGTAAACATATCCCGTAATGTGTAATCCACTCGGTCTGCACATAATTCTGGCGCAGATCTTTCAAGTAATGTCCACTTCGAATCATCTAACAAAATATCTTCATAGTTATAACCATGTTTTGAAAGAATCGCCGGAATTTCCGAGTTTTTCACGACAGCACTAAATATTTCTTCATGATAACTTTCATTTTCGTTATCAAAAACATAATCAATCACATGAGAAAAAGCAGTATGCGATACGTCATGCAGTAAACCAGCAATCTGTTCTTCTACTGAACCACCAAGCTTTTTAATTAACAACATAGCACCAACTGAATGATCAAAACGTGTTACATTCCATTTCTCATTCATTAAGTAACTTGCCCCGGCTTGATGAACCCCTTTCAGCCTTTGCACAGGTTTACTTAAAATTAATTCTTCTAACACTTTATCTACTTTAAACTCACCGTATATGACATCTGATATGATCACTTAAAATCCCCCTTTTTAAGCAGCGTCTTCTATTTGTTTTAATTCATTTGTTTTTATTGAGCGCTCCTTATATGGAGCCTTTTTTTATTGAAAAATGTGGGGACTTTCATTTCTATCAAGCTAAGATATTAAAGTATCCCAAAAAGAAAATTTTATCTCTTCATAGTTGTCCATGGGAATTCAGTTCGTTTTTTTATTTCGCGAAACAATGTACTTCTTAACTTGATGGCGATGTGGCGAGTTCCTTTTCTTCCTCCACTCCGATTATACCTATTGAATTTTCTTCTCTCTTATCTCATGCCAGCCACACTCTCTCCAAATAATTTTTAAATAAAAACATGGATAAACTAATAAATATAAATTAGGAATCCACCAAGAAATATCGAAATCTAAACGGATTGTCCAAAATGCTAGAGCTTGTAATCCTGAACAAAAAGTTAAAATTAATGATACGAACGCAAAATGGCTCCAAATAGGATTTTGTTTAAAGTGCAAATACAAACTTAAGAATCCCGTCAACGAGATTAATAAATCTAAAGGTAGAAAAGACCAATTCCATGCCACTAAAATAGGATTTTGATAATCTTTAAACAAATATTCTTGTGGAATCATATGAAAAATTGTTATGAACCAATACATAACGAACCCAATATCAGTAATAAGGAAAAAATATTTTAAACGGTTCAATGTACATGCTCCTCCACCACTTCTTTTTTCTTCTCTTCATGTGCTGCACTATTAAAATTTAAGATTACAACTCCAATTAAAATAAAAAGAATCGCTAGTATCTTAATTACATTGATACTTTCTCCAAAATAAACAAAACCAATTATTGTAATCGTTACAATTCCCATACCTGACCAAACTGCATATGCAACGGACATCTCCATCCCCTTTAATGTAAATGACAGAAATGAAAAACTTACTACATAAAATACAAAAATAAGAATACTTGGGACAAGTTTCGTTAATCCATCAGATAGTTTCATCGCAGTTGTACCAGCTACTTCAAATAAAATTGCGAAGCATAAATAAATCCACTGCATTATTCTCCCACCTTCTATTTCGAATTGGAAATTCCATACAACAACATGTCCATAATTGATTCAAGCATACTTCCTAATGTATATTCACTCTTTTCAATAAACATAGGATCATATATGCGATTCAGTGCTCCTAAATATACTTCAATAAAAAACGGAACTTGAATTTGTCTAATACTCCCTTCCCTCATTCCCTCCTCTATTAACCGTATTACAGTAGACCAACCTTCACGTAAAAATTGATCTAATTTCAACCATTGATTATAATGGTTCTTTTTTAGTTCTACTAATAAACGTGCATCCATGAATTTAAATTGTTGTGGAGTGCAAATTAAAATGCTTCTTATTTTTTCAACTGTTTGTAACGTATCATCTTCAGCGATATTTTTTTCCTTTTCTTGAATACTTTCTATAACATTGAGAATAACTTCATCTACTATCTCATCTTTTGAAGAGTAGTGCTCATAGATTGTCCTCTTACTCACAGCTAATTGTTTTGCTAAGTCACTAATTGTAAATGTAAATCCCTTCGTTTGAATTTGATAAATTGTTTCTGTTAATATTCTTTGTTTCATAATCCGCCCCCTAAACCCTTGGTACCCATTCAGTTTTATTGGTACCATTTTATTTTACAATATTTAACACTACCTACACAACTAGTATTTCACAAACTCTCTTTTATTTAACGAATTAAAATCGCGTCTGTTAGTTCTCCTAGTTCAGCTATTTAATATCTCAATCGTTGTTTCAGCAAACCAAAAACTGGTAAAATATAAGATTACTGAGGACGATAAAGGTGCATTTATAGTATCTTGATCACATAAATTTAAGAAATTAGATGCGGAAAGTAAAAAACTACATGCACAGTTACAATTTGTTTATGCAGAGGTTTATGAAAAATAAGGGGCCATACCTGACTGTTCAACAATCGGGTTAATTTGCAGGGTAATACTGATACATGAAGCTCTAGATAAAGTTAAACGCAACTCTATAGTTTTTAGGAATTACGTCGCATACTGTTAGAAATTTGATAACATAAGTATATTATTGAATTTCATCAAAAAATATTACCTAAATAATGATAGGTACAATGCAGCGAACGAAGCCACTTGGAAACTAATTTATAATTATAGTATGAAAGGTCGGATAACTATGAGTAGTTATTTTCCAAAAGCGGGGAAGTTAATTGGTGGGATAATTATGCTTATTATTTTTCTTTCATCTCTTTGGCTTATATGGACTGGAGAAACAAACATTCGTTATAGTGGAGATCATAAGGGCACGATGCCTTTTTGGAACAAGTGGATCCCTGTTATTGTCGGTATACTCCTTGTCCGTTTCTTACCATTTCATCATAAAAACTATAATCCCCTTCAACAGTCTGAACCAAGGCGCATCATGATTCAAGCTATTGTCTTATTCTTGAGTGGATCCCTCTTCACGATTAGTCTTCTCACCACGAACTTTGAAGAGATGGCATTACAATTGTGGTTTATGATATTTAAAATTATTTTATTATTATTCACCCCATTAATGCTTCTTTTGTTTTATAAAAGTAACCCTAAAAAAGAGCGACCAAGATCTGTAAAATCAATAGAGAATAATAGATGGTATCGTTTTACACCACTTATTGTCATTATAATCTGGGGTTACTTCAACTTCTTTTCTACATTCTCTACACCATTTGTTTCAGCGAGAATGGAACCCACGGTTTTAATCTTAATTTTACTCGTAGGGTTTCTTATAAATAGTGTACTTGAAGAGCTTTTTTATAGGGTTTGGTTGCAAACACGTTTGGAATTATTACTAGGTATTTGGCCGGCTATTCTTCTTACTTCATTGTTATGGGCGAGCTGGCATATCGCATTACACGGCTCTGGTCATTGGGATGTTGATACAGCTACGGTCATTGCAAACCATGGTATCGTAGGTCTATTCTTAGGATGTTTGTGGGCACGTTATCGCAAGGTATGGGCAATTATTATTGTCCATGGACTAATTAATGCACATCCACAACAACTAATTGAGATTATATTCAAGTAAAGGGCGCGATTGCGAAATAAAAACTAAAATGGGCTATACATATTAATCATGTATAGTCCCTTTTATATATAACCCTATGCAAAAGTAACCTCCACCTGTACAATTTCCGACCTACTTCCAAGTCTTAATGGTGGTCCCCAGAATCCAAACCCAGAAGAAACAATCGCGTGGAATGCACCTTTTTGTGCGTATCCCCAGTCTAGTTCGTACATTCTTCTCGTTACAATATGATTCGGTGCCATTTGTCCGCGGTGCGTGTGACCGGATAGTAGTAAATCAACGCCAGCATCCGCTGCTTGTTTTAATTCAAATGGTTGGTGATCCATTGCGATAACAGGAAGCGATTTATCTACCGTACTCATTAGATTTTCAAAGCTTTGACGATCACGCTCTGTTTTATCCCTTCTTCCGACGAGATAAAAATCATCTTCAATTGTAATGACTTCATCTAAAAGAATACGAATATCAATCTTATCCATCTCTTGTAAAAACTCAGGAACAGCTCGGCCGTAATATTCATGGTTTCCTAACACACCATATACGCCTAATGGAGCTTTCATCTGTTTCATGATTGGTCCCATATTTTTTTGAATGAACACACCTGGATGATCATCGATAATATCACCCGGCAGTAAAATAATATCGGGTTTCATTTCATTTACATGACGAACGAGTCTCTTTAAATGAGCAACTCCAGACAGTTTACCGAAATGCATATCAGAGGCCATCGCAATGCGTAAACTTTTACGCCCTTCTACTTTTTTCGGTATGTGCACTTCGTACTTTCTTACTACTGGACTATATGCGTTGAATACTCCATACGCAAAAATAAAGATGAACGCAAGTAACACGGCCAATCCTGTCCAAACAATTGCCGTCTCTTTCTCCATTGAAAACTGTAGAAGGAAAACTGTAATATCGGCTAACGGCAATAACATAAGCGCGTATTGTATAACCGCAAACCAAATTGAACCGACCGTTCGCAGGAAAGGAAGGAATTTAAACACTTGTACGAGAATGTACGCATATGAAATAAATCCGACTATGAAAGCGTAATATCCCCAAGATTCCCAGCCGAACACCGTACTGAGCCAAATCCATCCGTTCCAGCCGATGTAAAACATGAGTAGTGTGTATACAATTAAAATAGTGAATATATTGAGATAACGAAAATTTTTCACTGCTAGCCTCCTTATTGATTTCTTCTATTATATCTTGTTATGTACCAATAACGTAAATATTAAGCATTCCAAACGGACCGTAATAAGCTGCTTTATCTGCTACAGCACAAAGTTATTTTTACAGGTTTTCTTTATAGTAACCTGCTATTTGTGATCCTCTGGCATTAAATCGGACATTTTTTTGTAACTGATATATTAAAACCACCTTTTCTTAGAATTAGTTTTTTTCGGTCTATAATCCGTATATCCTTTTTTATACACCTTATAATATCCATCTACAAAAACCGCCACGTCCGGAATCAGTCCTATCCCTCCACCAGCTTTACTACCAGTGAATAGCGCTCCTTTGACCGCTGATTTCGCTATATTTTCACTTAATTATAAGAGCTACTTTTCTTTTTTTAAATCCCACTGGCTATCCCAACACACATACATAGAAAACAGTCTGCAAGAACGATAAGTTGTGAGTAGTTCACTGACGAGAAGATTCATAGTCAAATATAATACATGATAGTATTACCAAAAATACTACACCACTATATTGTATAGCAAGGGGAATACCATTTAAAACAGACGCTAATATGTCTGTAAATGTAACAATAAAAAGTAGTGTAAGTATCGTTAACATAAGTGCGGCTGAAAATAAGAAACCTTGTTTGATACATTTAAAAATCCAGCCGATTCCAATACATATTAAAATTATACGTACTGGATACTTTAAAAGTATCAAAAATAAATTGTCTATACTATTAAAATTCATCATCAAATTCACCAAGATCACTTTCTGGATTTTTTATTATTTTAACGCTAGTTTTTATATGTTTGTTTATGTCCTTTGTATACTGCCTATCCAAAACATAAGCATTTTCTATTAATCTAACGCCCACAAATGCTTTGAGACTTAATTTTAACCTGCTTTTCTAGCAGCTTTATTCACATATTCCTTGTTATAGGCTGGCCTATTTTGCTGTTTATAATTATGTTTACCTGTAGAATACCAAAGATAAAACCCTGCGTATAAAGACAATCCTTTCTCTTAACATTGCAATTCTCTTTAATCGTTCGTTCATATTTATCATCCTCATATATTAAGTAACTCAACATAATATAGCGTATCATCCGTCTGAAAATACATAACAGATCCGCGGCTATAATAAGTAACAAATTGAATCGGTTCTCCTAGTTCATTACGAAGATTCATATCATGCACATGATTATTATTTAAATCATAAACAACCAACTTTTTGTCTAGAGTAATGAATACTACTTTATCTTGAGCGACCGCAAAACTTTCCGACCATATTTCCCTAATTAAATTTATTTCATTCCATGACATATGAATTTTTTTATCTTTCATTTGAACTAAAGGAAATTCTGAATAATAATAGAGCCAAACGTCTCCATCTATAACGTTCATTGCATAACAATCATCTATATAAGGTATATTATATTTTTCTACATATTGATCATAACTATCAAAAATAAATTGACCTTTAGAATCAAAAGCAACTATACCATTTACTCCAATTGGGCACTCTCCGAAAACCCCTTCATCACAATAACTAACCCATATATCTTCATTCACATCAACCTGACAATCTTGAATCCCTTCTCCGGCATAAAACTTACAATGTTCACTTCCGTCCGAATTATAAATAACCGCATTATCTTCTTCATAATTAAATATAAGTAACCATCTCTCTCCAATTCGTTGCATACATTGGACAGATTCAACATCGATATCTACGTTTAAATTGAATTTACTTATATTCACATTATTTTTATCCAAATAAATAATACAAGGTCGATTCTGCTTGTCTTGTACTAGTAACATTACATTTTGTTTATAATCCAAACTCATTTTTTTAAACTGATAGGCTTCAACAATAGACTTAAAACTTATTAACTCTTTACACACAATATCTTTCATATACATCAAAACCCTCTCATTTATTCTGAACATAAAAAAATAAGCATTAAACCTCCTGAATCTTAATAAGTTTGACGCTTTCGCCTCTTTCACTTGTTTTTCTAATAGTAAAAGATCTTCTTCCTTCCCAATTACTAAACTAATAGCCTCTAAAAGCAAACCGAATATACAAGTAAGTACCAACACCATAAATACCAAAAGTAATTACAAATCATTTCCCTATTTATTCTCTATCTTTTTAAATTCCATGTTGCTCCCAACAATATACGCTGTTCTCTTTAACAGCATATATTGTTTGATCCCTTGAAAAAATATACTCAAATTGAATAGGATTTCCATCACTATCTACTATTAATAAAGTTGATATTTTTTTATTTGCAAGTGAATATGCATGTATTTGATTAGTATCTACATCAAAGATAATAGTATTTTTTATTTTTAAACATAGTGATGTATGATTCAATGCTGTTTCATACAGAATAACTTGTTCATATCGTTCTTTATTAATTTGTGTGAATGTATGTGTTCCTTGCTCGTTATAGTAAGACATTAAAATATTCCCTGTCTTCTGTATATGTATTGCTGTACAATCACAGACAGATCTCCTTATTGAATTATTGAATTCATTAGTAATTAAATCGCCATTTTTAGAGAAAATAGCTAGTCCGCTCTTTTCCAATTTATTAGTATCATATATATTTTCCCAATCTATCGAATCGAACTCTTCATCTGAAATAAACAATTCATCTACAGAAGTAAATATACCTTCTTCACTATAGCCAACCAATAAATGTTCTTCTTCATCAACTTGAAAATATTTTATTCCATTTCCCAAATAATATGAAGTAATGATATTTCCTTTTTTATCAAAAATTGTAGCCGTTGTATCTTCCTTTTTCTCAACGAAACTTTTAACCAAAATCCAATTTTCTCCTAAAGGTTGAATGAAGTTAAAATATTGATTATTTTCTATAGTATATTGTTTCAAAACGCCAGATTTCAACGAGTGTATAATTTTATAATAATAAATGTCTGTAACCTTTTTATCCAATACTAAAATTATAATATCTTGTTTATTTCCCGTTGCAATACAGAGAATTTCCCCTTCTACACATGAAAAATCCATCCGCTGATTAAATACAAGTTTTTCCACAATTAACAAACCTCCAATGAATCAGTAATAATCTAATTCCCCTCACTCCTGAAAACCTTCTTTATATTTATACTTTTACAATCGATACAAGCTGATTTCCATCACTGAATGTTGCTGTTACAGACTTTATTTCTTTTCCACTCTCTACAACTTTAACACTTGTACGGTTTCTAAAACTATCATATATGCAAGATTTACTTCTTCCATTTTGTAATGTCGCGTTTAAAACGTTAGCGCAAATGAATTAAAATATTTTCTTATACGAATAAACATCAAACAAGGTGTACTATCTATCTTATTTGCGATGAATGAATAATGGAAACACAAGAAATTAAACCCATAAAATAACTTTCCTTCATTACCTATTCCCCTTAATATACCAATCAGTAGCATCAATTTTTTCTAAAAATCCTTATCCCAAAAACAAAAAAATGCAGCCCCTATACGTACTCATATAGGGACTGCACCTTATTATTAAATAACAAAATCCTCCGGAATAAACACTTTCACTTCTCTCGGATGTACGTATACAAACTCACCTGTTTGAATGCCTAGCTGTCTAAACTGCTCTTTACTAATTTCTGCTTCTAGATACTCATCTGTTCCGTCGCGCTTCAATTCTACATATACGACAGGGCCAACTGCGTGAGAGTATGTTACTTTCGCCGGGATGGCATCTATACTTTGTTTCGTACGATCGATTGATAGGTGATGTGGTCTTACGTATCCCACTCCGTCTACGTTTGAAACGTGCTTATGCTCTGGTGCTTCTAGCTCCACCGATCCTACATTTAGTTTACCTTTATGAACGCGGCCGTGAAATAAATTCACGTTTCCTAAAAAGTCGTATACGAACGGACTTGCTGGTTTTTCATATACTTCTTCCGGCGTTCCCATTTGTTCAATGCGTCCTTCATTCATTACAACGATGCGGTCCGCAACGTCTAACGCTTCTTCTTGGTCATGCGTTACGAATACGCTTGTAATTTGAAATTCGTCATGTAGTTTCCGGAGCCATCTTCGCAATTCTTTCCGCACTTTTGCATCAAGTGCACCAAACGGTTCATCTAGCAATAAAATTTTCGGTTCGACTGCAAGTGCCCGGGCTAGTGCGATACGTTGGCGTTGTCCGCCAGATAATTGCGCTGGATAACGTTTTGCGAAACCATCCATTTTTACTAGTTTCAATAGTTCTGTTACTTTTTCTTTTATTACTTCAGCTGAAGGTCGTAAGTTTTTCTTTCTTACTTTTAAACCGAAAGCGACATTTTCAAATACATTCATATGTTTAAAAAGTGCATAGTGCTGGAAGACGAAACCGACTTGCCGGTTTTTCACGTGAATATCAGTTAAATCTTCCCCATCAAAAGAAATCGAACCTCCATCCGCTTCTTCTAGGCCTGCAATAATTCGTAATAACGTCGTTTTCCCAGAACCTGATGGGCCTAATAAAGCGACCAGTTCTCCTTTTGGAATATCTAAATGAATGTCTGTCAGCGCTTGAAATGTACCATATTGTTTTGATACATTTTGAATTTGAATACTCACCGCACTCACTCCTTATTGTCGTTTTTCCATTCTCCATTCAATCCAGTTTTTTATAACGAGCGTAAAAACTGCGATGAGTGACATTAAAGTCGCCACAGCGAACGCTGCTGAAAATTGATATTCATTGTACAAAATTTCAATATGAAGCGGCATCGTATTTGTCATGCCGCGCACGTGACCAGATACAACGGAAACGGCGCCGAATTCACCAATGGCCCGGGCATTACATAAAATCATGCCGTATAAAAGGCCCCATTTTATATTAGGTAATGTAACGCGCCAAAACATTTTCCATCCGCTTGCGCCAAGTGATAGAGCCGCTTCTTCTTCACTTTTCCCTTGCGCCTGCATAACCGGGATTAATTCACGCGCAACGAATGGAAACGTAACAAAGATCGTCGCAATGATAATACCAGGGACAGAGAAGATGAGCTTTATCCCGTGTTCCATTAACCATCCGCCAAGATTCGCACGAGGTGTGAAAAGTAAAACGAATACTAATCCTGCAATGACTGGTGATACAGCAAACGGCAGTTCAATAAGAGATAATAATACTTGCTTTCCTTTAAACTGAAACTTCGTAATAAGCCAAGCTGCTGCTATTCCGAATATCGTATTCAGCGGTACAACAATTAATGCAACGAGAAGTGTTAACCTGATTGCCAAAAATGCTTCTTGATCTGTTACAGCGGCAATATATACATCAATTCCTCGTTCGAATGCTTTCATAAAAATTGTCACGAGCGGCAGTAATAGAAAGAGAGATAAAAATAAAATTGTTATCGTAATGAATAAAATTGGTACAAACTTAAAGTCTTTTTTAGCTGATACGCTTTTTACTATTTTCTTTTCTAATAATGTTGGTTCCATTTTCTCCCCTCCTATTCGCTTTTCAGTTCATGCCTTCTGCTCCAAGTTTGAATCATATTAATAAATAGTAGGAAAAAGAGAGAAATAATAAGCATCACAGCCGCTACAGCTGTTGCGCCTGCATAATCATATTGTTCTAGTTTCGTCATAATCATAAGCGGTGCAATTTCTGTTTTCATCGGCATATTACCTGCAATGAACACGACAGATCCATATTCCCCTAACGCCCGAGCAAAGGCGAGTGAAAAACCAGCAAGCAAGGCCGGGAATATTTCTGGCAAAACGATTTTCACAAATATTTGAAAGCGTGATGCCCCTAAACTAGAAGCTGCTTCTTCTACTTCTTTATCAATACTTTGCAGCACTGGTTGCACCATTCGAACGACAAAGGGTAAGCCAATAAACGTAAGCGCCACAATAATGCCGAGCTGGGTAAAAGCTACTTTTATATGAAACACACTAAATATTTTTCCAATAAAGCCATTTTCCGCATAAAGCATCGTAAGTGTAATACCAGCTACAGCAGTCGGAAGAGCGAATGGTAAATCGATTAGTCCGTCTAATAACCGCTTCCCTGGAAATGTGTAGCGAACGAGTACCCAAGCAATTAATAAACCAAAAATGGCATTTACGATTGCCGCTGCAAGTGAAGTTGTGAAACTTACTTGATAGGAATGCAACACGCGCTCACTCGTTATAACCCCAGCAAACTTCTTCCAGCCTAGCTGCGAAGTTTGAATAAATACGATAGAAAGTGGTATAAGTACGAATAAGCTCATATACAGCATTGTAAATCCAAGAGATAATCCAAACCCTGGTAAGACACGCTTCTTCCTCATATAACGTCACCTCATCCCCCCTTATTTTTTATACATTTGATCGAATACGCCGCCATCATTAAAATGCTTTTCTTGTGCTTTTTTCCAGCCTCCAAATAGTTCATCAACTGTAAATAATTGAACTTTCGGAAATTGTGATGCGTACTTTTCTGCTACTTTTTCATTACGAGGGCGATAAAAGTTTTTCGCCGCAATTTCTTGCCCTTTTTCTGAATACAAATATTCAAGATATCCTTCTGCTACTTTTTTCGTTCCTTTTTTATCAACGACTTTGTCTACAACTGCTACTGGCGGCTCGGCAAGTATACTAATCGAAGGTGTTACAATTTCGAATTTATCTTTTCCAAGTTCTTTTTGTGATAATAACGCTTCATTTTCCCAAGCGATTAACACATCACCAATTCCTTTTTCAACGAAAGTCGTCGTTGCCCCGCGTGCTCCTGAATCTAGTACTTCCACGTTTTTATAAATTTGACCGACAAACTCTTTCGCTTTATCTTCACTATTGTTATATTTCTTCAGTGCATATCCCCACGCCCCTAAATAGTTCCACCGTGCTCCCCCAGATGTTTTCGGGTTTGGTGTAATGACAGACACACCTTTTTTCGTTAAATCATCCCAATCTTTAATTCCTTTCGGGTTTCCCTTTCTAACAAGAAATACAATCGTTGATGTATACGGAGTAGAATTATCCGCAAGTCGCTTCTGCCAATCTTCTGCTAGTTGTTTCTTCTTACTAATCGCGTCAATATCATAAGCGAGCGCTAGTGTTACAACGTCTGCTTCTAAGCCGTCAATAACGGAGCGTGCCTGACTTCCAGATCCCCCGTGTGATTGCTTTACATTTACTGTTTGACCATGCTTCTCTTTCCAATACTTCGCAAAGTCTTTATTGAAATCTTGATATAACTCACGCGTTGGATCATATGAAACATTTAAAAGTTCGACTGTCTTCTTATCTGCACTTCCTTCAGAATTGTTAGTGGATGTTGCCGAATCACACCCTGACAAAAGGACAAATGCTGATAATAAAACACCTGTACTTTTCATTAATGCTGTCTTACTCCACTGTTTCATATATAAAGCCCCCTTAGTTTGTACAATAGAAAAAGGCACACAATCTATTCACAAAAGTGAACGTTGTGCGCCTTCAGTTTCTCTGATGAGCTTCTATTGTATTCTGTTTGATTTCTTTCCATTTTAATTCCGTAATTCACATGTGTCAACTTGGAATTTAGAATTATTATATAAGAAACTTCATACAAGCTAAAAATCAGCGGGAATGGAATCCCACTGATTTTAGTTTCGATTTATTTCTTTAACTTATCTGTCTTCGCAATAAATTGAGCTGCTTCTGCGCGGCTTACCGATTTATCTGGAGCCCAACCATTATCTGTTCCAACTGAAATATTTTCTTGGATTAAAATATTGGCATACTTCGCGCCCCAATGATTTTTTAAGTCCGCAAATTCTTTTGGTAATTTAATATTTTCATTTCTTTCTAATTTATATGCATTTACTAGCATAGTAGCCATTGATGCACGGTTAATTAGTCCACTCGGATTGAAGTTACCCTGCTCATCACCTTTTACAATACCAGCTTTTTCAACTGCTGCGATGTATGGTGTAGCCCAATGATTTTGAGCATCGCGGAATGATGGCTTCTCATCTTTATTAATTTCTAACCCTAAAACAGTAGCTAATATTTTTGCTGCTGAACCACGATCGATATTTTCGGCTGGTGCAAATGTACCATCTGGCTTACCGTGTACTGCCTCTTTGTCTACTAAATATTGAACTGACTCTTGTGCCCAAGTCGGTACATCTGAGAACTTAGATTTCTTTTCAATTGCACTCGCATCGATTTCAAACTGCACTTGATATTTATGATCATATTTAATTGCTGGAATTAATATGTGCATTTGCATATTATATTTTTTCGAGAACTCATCGATTTCAAATTGAACAACTTTCGTACCATTATTTGTTTTATCTTCAGAGATCACTTTTACATCATGGAATGTCCCTAATTTATTAGTATCTTCTACTTTAAGATACTGGAAATAGCTACTATCTTGCACTGTTAACGTAACGATTTTTTTGTCACCTTGAATTGTTACTTTTGCATTTTTTAAATATGTAGAAGCAACAGATGTTTCATTCGTTTGATCTTTATACGTTTTTAAAATAACGTCATATGTACCATCTGCAAGTTTACTAGCTGCCTTCATTTCAATCACATCTGCTTTTGCAATTGGCGCCATAATACCGCTAAATGGAACTGCTAAAGTTGCGGCTATAACGAATGCATTAATATATTTTTTCTTAATCATTATCAATACGACATCTCCCTTTATATGAATATACCCAACATAACTATCATATTGATAATGATTATCAATGTCAAATAAAAATTTAAACGAATACTACCTATTTATTACATAAATATGCTTTCCGATCATTTTTAAACAATAAATAATGAGCCGTATGCACTTTTCTCTCTAAATAGTCTAATGAATACGTACCCGATGGATCCACTAAATCCCCAATCGCCCCTGAAAGGTGATCAATTACCTTTTGCAATGTTTCTAAGTTCTTCTTTTCACTCTCCATATTCATTTCATCCATAATGTCACAAATAAGATATTGTACTTTCCTTAAGCGTAATTCCTTCTGCTCCACGTATATCTCCTCCTTATTAGCAATATTACGTTTTAAATATATGGGCTTATAGCTTAACCAATTCTAAAAAATAACGTGAAACTTTAATCAGTAGGAATTTTGTCCATCCAAACTAATCCAGCTTTTACAGGACAAAAAGATATCCATCTCTAAACATGCAGTCATAGAGATGGATATCTTTATTTTTACACTTGCAATGCCTTCTCTCTCAAAGCTCTTCGTAACAACTTACCAGTTGTATTCTTCGGCAATTCTGTTAAAAACTCAATGCTCTTTGGCACTTTATATTTTGCTAAATGTAACGCGCAATAATGCATAAGCTCCTCTTCTGTTACGTTCGTTTGTTTCAGAACGACGTAAGCTCGCACTGCTTCTCCTAAGTTTTCATCAGGAACACCGATTACGACAACTTCAGCTACCGAATCATGAGTATATAATACTTCCTCTACTTCACGAGGATATACGTTATAACCGCCAACTAAAACAATATCTTTTTTGCGATCGACGATATAGAAGTAACCCTCTTCATCCATTTTCGCTAAGTCTCCTGTATATAGCCAGCCATCTTTAATTGTCGCCGTAGTATCTTCTGGCGCATTATAGTAACCCTTCATAACGTTAGGTCCGCGAACAATTAATTCCCCAACTGCGCCTATAGGTACTTCTTCCCCAAGTTCGTTCACAATTTTATTTTCTACGTGCCAAATATTTGTACCGATTGATCCTGGTTTACGAGGACGGTCTAACGGGTTAAAACAAGTAACTGGTGATGCTTCTGATAAACCGTATCCTTCTGAAACGATAACGTCAAAACGTTTTTCAAAGTTTTGCAGAAGGGCAACAGGCATTGACGCACCACCTGAAATACAAAGGCGAAGCGTCTTCACATCTTCTGCGCTTGCTTCTTCGAATAAATATAAATAATTGTACATTGTCGGTACACCAGCAAAAATCGTTGGTTCGTACGTGCGACAAATACGGAATACTTCTTTCGGACTAAATTTCGGTAACATTAAAATAGTCGCCCCGTTCACAATCGGCGCATTGACCGCCACTGTTAAGCAAAATACATGGAACATCGGCAGTGCCGCAACGACGCGATCGTCCGCAGTATATTGTAAATACGACGCCACATCGCTTGCATTACTATATAAATTTTTATGTGTTAACATAGCGCCTTTTGGCTTTCCAGTTGTACCTGAAGTGTATAAAATAACAGCTACATCTTCTTCATCTAGTTCAGGACCTTCGTAAGTTACATCTCCAGTTCCTACAAAACTAGTAAACGTTTTCATTTTTTCAGTTTCTGTATGGTTAAAATCTGATGAGGTTTCGCATATGATGATATTTTCAAGTGAAGGAAGTCTTGTTGTAAGAGATTGTATAACAGGTAGAAGGACGTCGAGTACAATGATTGTTTTTACATCTCCATTTTGTAATATGTAATGTATTTCGTCTGCTGTATAAATTGGATTAATCGGAATGACAGTTGCTCCGGCTTTCATCGTTCCGTATAAACCTACTAAAAAATGTGGTGAATTGCCTACAGCTAATGCGACATTGTCCCCTTTTCCAACACCCATTTTTGCTAAATTACTAGAAAACCTAGTGACCACTTTGTTTAATTGGTCATAAGAGACCGACTGATCCATAAATATGTACGCCGGTTTATCCCCCTTCTTTTTTGCCGTTTCAGCCAAAGATTGAACGAGATTCACACAAACCCCACCTTTATAAAATTTAGAATATTTAAAAATTCTAAATTAATTATATTAAAAGAAAATTAAAGTAGCAAGTGATATTCTATTAATCGAATATACATCGACCACTTTCTTCCAGAACACTTTAGTAAGATACGAGAATTATATGTGAAAGAAACAGGTACAAACATATAGTTAAACTATAGCTAAAATCATTGTAGGATAATATGCACTCATCTTTCCCCTAAGTTTTTCAACTTCCTCTTTATTTAAAGCCGTATACTCTCCATACAAATTGAGAGCGTCCGCTCCATTTTTATGCAAGTAGACTGTAACATATAGTGTCGGTAATCCTTTATTGTCCTCATCTATCGACAAGACAACATCTGGCGTTTTACCAACGCTACTAAACGTTTCATTTCTTTTCCATTTCTTATTTTGAAACATAGTTTGTATATCATTTATTTTTTGTTTGTTATTTGTATGCGTAAAATATATGACATTATCCTTCGCAGGCTTTCCAATAGATAAAAGTGTGCGACTTGAGGACGTTTCATCGTTACAAGCTGTCATTCCGATGACGAAGCTGAGCAATAATACGACGTACATTACCCTTTTCATTTCGATCCGCCTCCTTTTGAATATATATATTCCTTTACGAGGGGCCAATGTCCTGTGATTTTATGGTGAATGAAATTATATAAGCAATTTTTCGAATTTATCGACCGCAACTCGAAATATATCAGTGATTTTTAAAATATATCGACTTACCGACAAAACGCGACAATCTACGCAAAAAAAAGAGGCTACCCGTTACGGCAGCCTCCCTCATTTTTAGAAGAATAAATGCAAGAAATCTTCTGTTGTAATATTACCGAAGTAGCGTGCGATATCTACGCCTTCTAAAGCTACGGTGAATGCATCTTTATCAAATTGTACGCCTGTTAGACGCTCTTCAATGTCATGAACATCTAGTGATCCGAAGAAATCACCGTAAATTTTACATTCTGTTACTGTTCCTTTTTTCACTTCAAGACGAACGTCAACTTGTCCAACTGGGAAGCGGTGTGAATGTTGTAAGTTGAACTTCGGAGATTTTCCGTAGTTCCAATCCCAATTTTGGTAGCGCTCTTCAGAAAGTTTATGGATTTCTTTCCAATCATTTTCTGTTAATTCGTACGTTGGAATTTCTGTTTCTCCTTCGAAAATTGTTTCTAGAAGAAGTTGTCTAAACTCTTCTGTCGTCATTTTTTCGTTTAAGAACTCTGTAATATTCGCAACGCGGCTACGGATTGATTTAATGCCTTTTGATTGAATTTTATCCATTTTCACTTTAAGTGCTGATACAACGTGATCGATTTCAGAGTCAAATAGTAACGTACCGTGACTAAACATACGACCTTTCGTTGAGAACTGCGCGTTACCTGAAATTTTTCTACCTTCAGCTAAAATATCGTTACGACCACTTAGTTCTGCATTTACGCCTAATTTACCAAGCGCTTTCGTTACAGGCTCTGTGAACTTTTTGAAGTTGCTGAAACTATCTCCATCATCTTTCGTAATAAAGCTGAAGTTTAAGTTTCCTAAATCATGATATACTGCGCCTCCGCCTGATAGACGACGAACAACATGAATACCTTGTTCTTTTACGTAATCTGCATTAATTTCTTCTACTGTGTTTTGGTTTTTACCAATGATAATTGAAGGTTCGTTAATGTAGAACAATAAATATGTTTCGTTAATATCTAAATTCTTCACACAATATTCTTCAATTGCTAAGTTTATTCTAGGATCTGTAATCCCTTTATTATCAATAAATAACATCGTATCACCTCATGAATTCCATACGTAGCCACTATGCGCTAGCGTAATATGGCCACTGAAAATTTGTTTTGCTTCTGTTACTAAATCAGATGGGTTTCCTGTATGCGGTAAGTGCGTTAATAAAAGTTCTTTTACATTTGCATCTTTCGCAATACTTGCTACTTCTGTACTATTCATATGCCCTGCTTTTGCAGCCTCTTGATGTGCATACATATTACACTCACAAATGAAAAGATTAGCATCTTTTGTGAACGGAATAAACTCAGGAATATAACTTGAATCAGCGCTATATACTACAGCGTCACTACCAGCTGTAATACGCATCGCAAAGCATGTAACAGGATGAACAGTTTTTAAGAATGAAATGGAGAACGGTCCAACTTGAAGTGTTTCTTCTGGGTTGTACGCGATTCCTTTCGTATGCGGTTCATGTGTTAAAGAATGGAATCCATTCTCATCAAACGTATGACCGTATATTGGTAATTCCGGTAGTTGTCCCTTCGCCCCGCTCATAATTAATCTCGCATATTGCAATACCCCAATGTCTGCAACATGATCGTGATGATAGTGCGACAGTACAACTGCATCTATATGAGATGGTGTTATATATTTTTGAAGCTGTGCTAGTACACCACTGCCACAGTCTACAAGTAAACGAAAACCATCGTGTTCAAACAAATACCCCGACGTTGCTTCTCCCGCTTCTGGAAAGCCGCCCCAAAAGCCGACAACAGTCATCTTCATATGTATCCATCCTTTCTAAAACCGCGTAGGAATGCCGTTTTTCTCCGTACTTGAGAAAGTTTTTTACTTACATCCTACATTGTTAACTATAATCCATTTCCTAAACTTTTTCATTAATTTTCATTTTGTTATAAAACAGTTGTTGACTTTTGTTTTTTGTACTAATACAATGATAGTAAGAAATGGAAATGGAGGGATTGACATGATCGATCAACCAATGGAGTTTTTCCGAAATTTACCGACGAAAACTTGTGCTCATTGCGGGAAGGAAATTGATGAGCAGCACGAAGCATACCATAACAAATGTGACGATTGCGTTCACGAAGAATAGTAGTTTGTGAACATAAAAAAACCTAGCAGACATAGTCTACTAGGCTAATAACATCTTATCTTTCATCGTTGAACCTTTCACCAAGAGCTCCAGTTCAAACTCATACAATTCTTTTTGTCGATAATTTTTCGTATGGATTTTATCCATCATCAGGTCGACAACTTTTCGGGCCATCTCGTCGATTGGTTGTTCAATTGTCGTAATACCTGGCTCCGTAATCTGCGCTAAAATTTGATTATCAAAACCGATCACAGCGAGATCTTCTGGAATACTCCAACCATGGCGTTTCGCCTCTGAGATAATTCCAGCTGCAACCTCGTCGCCTCCTGCCAAAATCGCGGTAGGATTTTTTTTGTCCTTTAATACTTCATTGAATATTCGTTTTCCATCATCCCAAGAGAAAGCGTTTTCAAGAAAATCGATCGCTTCCACTTCTCTACTCTTTTCAGTAATAGCGCGTAAAAAGCCCATTTTTCGCTGTTGGCTCACTACTTTCGTTTCGTTACCACGGCAAAATATCAGATTACGATATCCTTGTTCTAATACATGATTGGCAGCTATGTATGCACCCTGTGCATGATCGAACTTCACTGTTGGAACATTTGCTTCCTCAATATATTCATTACATAACACGATTGGACCGTGTTGCAAGTATGGCTCCACATTCTCCCATGGATTTTCTAGTGAACATAGAATAATCCCATCTACTTGTTTCGTAGATAATAATTGTAAATACTCCATCTCTTTTTCCGGTAAATATCTTGTTTGACAAATAATCAGTTTATATTTATGTTCAGAAGCAGCAATCTCGATTGCTTCAATAAATCTACTAAAAAAAGGATTTGTAATCCTTGGAACAAGCACCGCAATTGTTTCTGTTTTTTGTTTACGAAGCCTTCTCGCCGCAGAATTAGGAACGAAGCCTAAATGCTTCATTGCTAATTGAACCCTTTTCTTCTTCTCATCTGAAACATATGGATGATTATTGATCACCCTAGAAACCGTTGTCCTTGATAACCCCGCTAATTTCGCCACGTCCTCGATAGTCGACACGAAATTTCCCCCTTTGCATGAAAACGTTTTCTTACCCTGATTATATAGTATATTATTGGAAACTGCAATATAGGTTCTTATGATTTTACTATATTAATATTATACATAGGGAAAAGTCTGTTAATGGCAGGGAATTACACACTACTTTTAGAATTTCACAATATGCATATGAAAAAAGATGTACATACCATAACGCATATACACCTTCTTAATTAATAAGAATTCTATTCAATATAAAAACCCATCAATACGTCGTCTCCATATGATCCATCTTCATATTTAATTTGCTTTCTTTGTCTTCCTTCTTCTACAAAGCCAATACGTTTGTACACTTGAATTGCCCTATCATTAATAGAAACTACACCTAAGCAAATTTTCTCTAAACCTTTCTGCCCTTTAGCCCAACTAATAAGAAATTCAATTAGCTTCGTACCAATGCCTTGATTACAGTACGCCTCTCTAATCCCCATTCCCATTGTACCTGCATGTCGTAAGCGTTCTAGTTCATATCGTTTGAAAACCAGAAAGCCAACCACCTTACTATCTACCTCGTAAACTATATAAAGGTTGCCTTTTTCACTACTTGTCTGTATCTTTTCTCTTTCTAAATCAATATCATTTGGTACTTTATTTGGAGATACTATAAAAAACTTTGTAGTAGTTTCTGATAATATAATTTCTTTTCTAATATCCATAATTGATTCCGCATCAACCTCTTTTGCTAATCGTATCACCGAATCACCTCGTACCTTTTTCTTTTAAAAATAATATTGGAACTATCAAACTAAGAATCTCTAAAACGCTCAATATGCAACATTACATATTGAGAATCTTTTCACTTTTGATACAACATCCTTACATCTATATAAAAGGAATGCATAAAATGAATCCAATTTTAACAGCTGCAAAACAACTATTACATAAAGACGAAGTTATTATATCTACTTTAAATTGTTCACTTACTGGCTATATTATTACGCATAAAGTTCCGTATCCGGGCATGCTACTTGCTACTAATAGAAGAATTCTCTTTTTTAGCCAATATAAAAATACATTAATTTCCGAATTTGAGTATGAAAAAATTGTATCTATAGAAACGAAGAGAAGAATTTTTGACAAAAAAATAATATTTTATTATGAAGATGAATATATAACGGTGGGATACATTAAAAGTTCAAATATTGAAGAGTTCATAGACTTACTACAAAGAAAAATACAAGACTAGCGCGTGCTACTAATCGGGCATTTACGGGCTGTTGATCTCCCACCTAGCTTCTTTGCTCCAGCCGCATTTTGGGGCGGAAGTTTTGCTGCCCAGCAAATAGCGGGATAAAAGGTGGTTTGTCCATATCCAAACCACCTTTTTCATACAAGCTTATAATTATACTTCCCACCTATCCTTACGCTTTAGATATTTCCTGCATAAACCCAGCCATGCTCGCTAATAAACTAGTGAAAACGAAAAGTACAATAATAAGAGGAATAAGTTTGTCTTTATTTAAATTCGTAATCGTTTTTAAACCTATTCCTAATAAAACGTAATACCAAATATTAAATATATCTATTCTTTGAGCGATTGTATGCAAGATCATATTATCTGTCGCTATTGCACCTAAACCTGTATAAGATATCTCATACCCACTTAGAGAAAATGCAATTAATCCGTTTAAAATCATCCCTATCCTTAATACAAACGAAGCATAAATGATTATCGGGAATGTTTCTTTATAGTTAATATCAACTCCAAAGAAAATCATAATGTTCTTATAGAATATAGGTGCAAAAAGTATAGCTACGATTCCACTGACTGCTGAAAATCCAAATGTAGTAAAGAAATTTATGTATTTCGGAACAGTAAATCCCGTTTTATCATGAAACATACTGAGTGCAGGATTATTTAAAGAATTCCAAGACATTAAGGCACTTGAAATTATAATAAGCACAATTAAAAGGACTAGTGGAAAGAATATATTTCTTTGATTTTTCATCCTTTTGAATTGTAATGTTGGCGAAGTGAATATCCCAAAAATCGATGGTTTTTCCGAAAGTTCTTCATGCATAAGACTACTAGCTTGCAAGAAAATCCCCCTTCCTCATTACATTTATAACTCTTCCCACTTCGTCCATACTTCTCTCCCATTTATATGGTACATATTATCCTCTCGATCCATAAATCCGTGCACAATAAACTCGCGTCTAATTGTACAAAAATCATCATGATATTGTTTTATAAATGCATTAATTTCTTTTTCTGTATATTGATTTTCAGCGTTTAACTTGCTAATTAAATGCTCCAACAATACTAGTTTTTTCTTCTTTTGACCTGGAATCGATTTTAGGCGGTCCTCTTTATCGAAAAAGTTACGAATCGTCGTATCCCTGAATTTCATTTCACTTTCAGTCATTTTGTTGTCCTCCATCGGTTTTTATGCAATAAAATTTATCGTTTGTCTTTACTATTCTTCTTCATTCTTTTACTTATAACATCCATAAGGTAATACCCGCTAATTAGCACATAGTAGAATAAAAGTATTCCTAGTGCATCTTTCATATTTATATATTTTTCTTTTTGAAACAAGATAGGTGAAAGGGCGTAAACAAGAAAGATGATTAGCGGATTTACGATAAAATAATAAGTAAGATTTCCTTTCATCATATCAACTCCCATGTAATATACTTCTATTCAAATTGTTGCAATTCCTGTTCTTTCATTTAGCCTAAACATGAGATATGGTAAAATTAAGGAGAAGATACTCTTTGGAAAGTAAGAACAATTCTGAGTAATATTCAAAAGACCATACACCAAATATGCAATGAATCAAATTTTAAAGGATGCAAAACAACTATTACATCATGAAGAAAATATTTTATCCATTTTAAGATGTTCACTTATTGGCTATATTATTACACATAATGTCCCTCGTTCCGGAGTGTTACTTGCCACTAATAGGAGGGTTATTTTTTATGGACAATCATTCAAATGTTGTAAAAATGCATTGATTGTGGAATTTGAATATAAAAAAATTCTATCCATAGAGACGAAAAGAACATTCTTTGATAAAAAACTAATATTTTACTATGAAGACGAATATATAACGGTGGGACAAATTTTAAGCTCAAATATTGAGGGTTTTTTAAATGTAATACAGAGAAAAAGAATTCAATAAAGTGAAACTTTAATCAGTGGTTGATTTTGTTCATCCCCCACTGATTATTAGCCTACACCAATCGGGATTTTACGGAATAAAATACTTTTCATCTAAAAGAGAAGTACAGTTCACCTTTCTTACAACTGTATTTCTCTCTCATCCACACTTCTCTTAATTTACTTATCACCCCCATTCTCATAACCTATTATTAAAATTAATAAATTCCATATGGAAAATTATGTTACAATTAACTTATACATACTTTGGAGGGTACATAGTGAAAAAAGCTATTATAGTATTAAGCATCCTATATCTTATTTTAACCGTACATACGGGAGCTGTTCTTTTAGGAAAAGAAGATTATAGAGGTGCTATCAATACATTAAAAGAAACGAAGGAAGTCTCTTCATTTCAATCTGCACAAGACGGTGTGATTTTATTAAAAGGAACATTAACTACCGCGCAACCTATTACAGAGGAAAAACTTCAAAATAAAGAATTTGCACTTCTTGAAATTAATACATATAAACGACGAAAGGCAAATTGGAAAAACATTGATACCGAGCAGCATATTGCAAAGCAGCTCTTACTAAACAATGAGGCTCTTCCTGCATTAAAAGAAATCCGCTTCTCAATGGAACCAATTACACTGTCAGGAAAAGATATTTCCGCCGAAGACTACACACTAAAAAAAGATGATACTCAATTAACAATTAAAGGTAAAGGATACCGATACACAGGAATAGAAAACAAATCAGACACTCTTATTTTTGGTATAAAAAAAGGAGATACACTTGAAGGTTATAGTGGCTCTGAAATTCTAATAGGAAAAACAAAAGAGGACATTTCCAGCAACATGAAACTATATACTTTTGCTGAAAGATATGGTCCATTTGTTTGGATTGTAGCAACAATTATTCTTATAAGTATTGTTATATACTTGTTCCGTAAAAATAGAAAAACAAATGAACTTTCTCAACCAATAAAACAAGACCAATAAAAAAGGCACCATTTCGGTGCCTTTTTTTATTGGTCTTATTTAAGCTTCAATCGATTGATTCTCAGCAATATTTTTAAACTGTCGCTTATGCATCCAAGTTAATGAAGCAATTGTTCCAAGTGATAATAAAACGATAAAGATCATGAGTATCCCTATATTTTGCCACATGAAGTTAAAGTCTCCGCTTGATACGACTGCTTTCAATCCTGATACAGAATATGTCATCGGTAACCAAGCATTGAATGGTTGTAAATACTTCGGAATCAACTCTAGCGGGAATGTTCCAGCACTTGTTGTAAGCTGAATAATTAATGTGATGATGGCGATGAAACGCCCTGCATCACCGAATGCTGTTACTAAACATTGAATTAATGAAATAAACGCTAAGCTCGTAACAATACTAAAGAGTATAAAGTATGGAATACTTTGTACTTCTACACCTAACCAGAACAGTAATATGACATCTGCTACTATTGCTTGAATAATACCGACTGATAGTAAAACACCAAACTTACTAATAAACCAACTAAATCCTGATTTGGGAACGCCGACTGTATCGCGTAATGGGTATACGATAGATAATAGTAATGCCCCAACGAATAAACCGAGTGATAAGAAATACGGTGTAAACCCAGTTCCGTAGTTTGGAACTTCCGCTAGTTTCTCTGTCTTCACTTTTACAGGGCTTGCAAACATATCATACGTTTTATCCGTTCCTTTTACTTCTCCCGTTTTTTCTGCGCCTTCACCAAGCTTCTCAGCAAGTTCACCTGAACCGTCGTTTACTTTTACGAGTCCGTCAGTCACTTTTCCAGAGCCGTCTGCTAGTTTATTTACTCCGTCGATTAGCTGGGTTGAGCCAGTTGACATTTTATTTAGGCCACCATTTAGAGTACCTAAGCCAGTTGTTACTTGACCCGAGCCATCTGCTAATTGCGTTATTCCGCCTGTCATTTGACTTGCTCCTACAGATAATGTGCCTAAACCGCCTGTTACTTGGTTTGATCCATCTGCCAATTGATTTATTCCGCCTGCCATTTGATTTGCTCCTGCAGATAATGTGTCTAAGCCACCTGTTACTTGACCCGAGCCATCTGCTAATTGATTTATCGCATCAATTAATTGACCGGATTCGTTTTTAAATTTATTTGCGCCTTCTTTTGCTGCATTTAAATTCTTACCAAATCCTTGGAAATTTTCAACAAATCCTTTTTGTCCACTGGCTAATTTCTCAATACCATCCGTTAAAGATTTCAATCCCGCTGTATTCGGTAATTTGTTTTGCGCATCACTTGTTGTTTGATGTATTTCGCCTTTTAATTGTTTTACTTCTTCATTTAATTTATTTGTTCCACCTGCTACTCCGGCAGCTTTCTGCTGAACCGTCGCTGTACTTTTTGCCGCATTTGTTATATATGGTTGTAACTGCTCTTGATATTCTTTTGGTAAACTCTCGATTTGTTTTTGTAAATTTGCAACATCTTGCGCTGCAGTTTTTGCATCCCCTGCTGTTGATTGAGCGACTTCATTTAACTGACTTATATTTTCTCCAGCACCATCTATTTTCTGATTTACCGTATTTAATATAGTAGGAACTTTCGACTGCATTTCCTCTAAGCCTGCAACAGAATTTTTCACTGTACTATTTAACTCTTGCAAACCCTTTTCAATGTTTTGAGAAACTCCCTCTAATTCACTTTGTCCTTCGGCAAGTTTTTCCATGCCAGTTGATAATTCATTCGTTCCTGTTTTTAATTCACCTGTTTTACTTACTAATGTATTCAAACCTGCCGTTACTTTCTGAGATCCATCTTGTAATTTCCCTATACCTGTCTGCATCTCACCTGTTTTACTATTTAACGTATTTAAGCCTGCTGTTACTTTCTCGGATCCATCTTGTAATTTCCCTATACCTATCTGCATCTCACCCGTTTTGCTATTTAATGTATTTAAACCTGCTGTCACTTTTCCGGATCCATCTTGTAATTTATTAGATCCATCTGCTAATTTCTGAACTCCATCTTTCATCTCTCCAGACTTCCCTTGAAGTGTATGAAGGCCATCCGTCACTTTACTTGAACCATCATGTAACTCACTTGATCCGTCGTGTAGTTTATTTGCCCCTTCTGCTCCATCTGCTAATCCTTTTGAGACGTCTTTAATGGAATCCAACATTTTCTCTGCATATGTTTTCGTTAACGTACTTGATACTTCACCTTTAATTTTTTCAATGGCTGTTCCGCCAATTTGTGAAGATAAGAAGTTCAAGCTTTCGTTTGGAATGTATTCTAAGTTTAATGGTTTTGGATCATCTTTTAATAACGTTGTAGCATTACTTGAGAAGTCATCTGGAATGCGTACTAACATGTAATACTTTCTACCTTCCATTCCTTTTTTCGCTTCTTTTTCACTTACAAATTCCCATTTGAAACTTGTATTATCTTTTAAGTTATCAACGAGCCGATACGATAAACTTAACTAAATCTATACAATTCAATCAAATTTACACAAGTTAGTGCTTCATCGTGTTCTCGCAACCCCGAAGGGACGAGGGGTATAACACTCCACACGAGGCAGTATCGTTACCTCCTATTATCAAGCATTTATTTTACCCATCTTGATAAATTTATCGCAGCATTTACATCCCTATCGTGATGGCTATTGCATGAAACACAACACCACTCACGTATTTTTAAACTCCACTGTCCTTCTGGTTGAACTGAATGGTCGTATTTAACTCCGCAACATGAACAAATCTTGCTTGAGGCGAACCATTTATCAGCTTTTACATACTCAATGCCATACTTCTCGCACTTGTATGACAAACATTGAAAGAAGAAGTTTAATTTTTGAAATGAAAATGCTTTCGATAGTTTTTTGTTTTTTAACAGGTTTGAGATAGGTAAGTCTTCCACAACAATTTTCATTGGTTTGGTTTTCACCAATTTTGCTGTTGCTTGATGGATATGGTTATTTCGGATATTCGTAATTTTCCTAGATAACCGCAGGTGCTCCGCTTTAGCTTTTTCATATCCGGCAGATTGAATTTTTACACCTTTTTTAAATCTCCTAGACATATCTCTTTGCGCTGACTTTTTCCTTTTCAAAAGTTTTTTAACCTTAGCATCTTTATTTATATTTCGTTCTTTCATACCATTAGAAGCCACAAACAGCTCTTTTAAACCAACATCCACACCAATCGACTCATTGGTTAGCTCTTGTAATTCAAAGTCTTCTTTGAACCCTACACTAATCCACCAGTGACGACCATCAAATGTAACTCTTGGATTGGATGGCTTTTTGTTTCTTGGTAGTTGTTGGCTTGTTTTCACTTCTCCAATAGACTGAATATGAACTACTTTCTTTCCTATAATCAGTCTTTCATAATTGGCATAAAATCCTTGGATTAAATCTTTTTTGGATTTATAAGAAGTGTGATAACCATTTTGGTACTTTTCGAACGAATTTTTTCGCGCCTTGTCAAAATCTTTTGAAGCCTGTTTGGGAACTTGTGCGTTGATATTTTTTAACCACTCATATTGCTTTCGCTTCTTGATCTTTGTAAATCGTTTCTGTAAAGCTAACTGTGAAACAGATTTTCCAAATAGCTTATAGTATCTATCACTCATTCTTTTACAATAGTTATAAGCAAATCTTGCAGCTCCAGCATGGTTTCTAAGCACTTTTTCTTGTTCAGGCGTTGGAATCAGTCTGACTTTCTTCGCTAATATCATCAGAATTTAACTTCTTTAATGAAAGATTTGTTCTTCTGAATAGTAGCGTGTTCCACCAGCATTCTCCTGAGACTACCAGGATACAAACCTGTTAATTCCGATACTTGACTAACTCGTGAAAATTTCATTATTATTCTCACCTCATCGAACCAAACATAGCACGTACGTTCGATAAATTCAATAAAGTTTGATAGATTCAATAAAATTCATCTTGTTCAACTAAGGGCGCAATTCCTTAGCCAGTTCTCTTATGAACTTCTCATGTTTTCACATGAGCGCAGACTATATGTTTATCTACTTAGAGATAGAGGATTTTTCCACCACCATAGGCTTGTGATGTACTCTCGTCAGTTATACGAGATAGTCGTTGAACGTTCATCTTATCCATTTTGACTTAGATGATTCGAGGCGGAAGACCCATTGTTCTAGTGTTTAGGATTTAACCTTGCACCATCTGATTGATTTTTTCTGCTTTCGCGACATTCACGCTCGCCATTTCTAGCCACGTTGTAGTTCAATCAGCTTTAGGGATTGCCCGCAGTTAACCCTCACTACTAGCCAATCACTTGACTAGCAGGGCTTACTGATATATTTAATTAACTTTAGTTTTAATTGGTTAAATAAATCGTAACAGTTAATTACCCTTTTCCGACCTCAATTGGTTTCCCATCAAATACTGCACCTTTATCTAAATTGACTACCGCCACTGGCAAGTCATCTAGCTGTTCATACGGATCCCAAAAGGCCCATAAAAACATACCCGCATATAAAATCGGTACAAATAAAACCGCAATGATTGGGATTAATATTTTTTTACTTTTTATAATCTCTGCAAATTCTTTACTAAGCAACTTATGCCATTTCATAATTTATCCCCCTTTTCAAAAATGACCAAAATGTATTTTTAGTCATTTTTACCCAAATAAAAAGGCTATATCTGTTCATACATATGCCTTATCCCCGAATTTATACTATGCACATTTTCATCTACATGATTATATTTAACCATCCTCCTTATACGATTGACCAATTTGTTCAATTGGTCATTTTTTATAATATTAAAAGGATTATCTTAATTTGACAATCCTTTTAGTAAATAAAGTTCGAATAATTCCGATATTTTTTCTTTTTCTAACGGTTCATGATTTTTTTCCCAATCAAAAATAAGCGATACGTATAAGCGAAGCATAATAAATGCTGTAATTTCTGGATCACATTTGCTAATTTCACCTTTTTCAATCGCAATCTTTAAATACGATTGAATGACAGAAACGATTTCCACATCTACTTGTTGCATCACTTCTTGTACTTCTTTCGTTCCCATATCACGCTCTTCTTGAATTAACTTAATCATGAGCTGATGTTCTTTTCTGAATTCTAATATGCTATATAATGCTCTATGTACATTTTCAAAAAATGAAATATCTGAACGAATTGCATTTTCTGCAACTTGCTTCATCTCTGTAATTAAATTAGAAATAATTTCACCAAATAGCTCTTCTTTATTTTTGAAAAAAGTATAAATCGTTCCTTTTCCTACATTCGCTAACTTCGCAACTTGATCCATCGTCGTCGCCTTATAACCGAACGCTGAAAAAGACTTTGTTGCAGCTTCAATAATAGAACGTTTTCGATCTATCGCCACATCGTCACCTCCAAAAATGACCAATTGGATAATATAGTCAATCAGTACATCTTTGATATTACCACACGCTTACATTCTATACAAGTTCTCTTTTTTATTATTCCCAGTATAAAAAAATTCCAGTCAAGTTATATCATACTGTCCATAGTGTATCAAAAAGTATACTTGTATGGAAAGCAAGAATATATTCATAATAATTGCTGGCTAAATCACACTAGAAATCTAATTAAATAGACAGTGTTCTTAAAACCAAAAGTTTAAGAACACTGTCTTTTATTTTGACATAGAAAGTAATATTTTCTCCATCTCTTTCTTAGTTAGCTCATCATCGATTATCTCTTCGTATATCTTTGTACTTCTTGTAAAAATATCATTCACTATAACAATTTGATACTCACTATTCTTACCTTGTGCTGGTACAAACATTTTGACACCTTTTAACTTACCCTCTCCATGAGAAGATTTATTATAGACCATTCCTTTCCCGTCTAAACTATAACTTTCTAGATTATCTTCTCCAGGCATCATGTAGTGTAGTGGATCCTTATTACCACCTACATACATTCTTGACTGATAAATTGTAAAACCATATTTCCCTTTTGTATATTCTGATTTAATAACTAATTCTACATCTCTTCCAAAATATGAATCAGCCCATTCTCTTTTTAACTCATAACCTTCAGTCATATAAGTCGGCTGCTTAATTTGAAATGGTACATGATCTTTCGCTTCTTCTATAGTATATGTTAAAGACTTCTCCAGCTTATCTCCAAGCGGTTTTAATGTCTTCTCAATAGTAGCTAGTCTTTCTTGATCAGCTTTCTTCAAGCGTTCAGGTTTATATTCCATTGTATCTCCATCATAATTCTCAGGCACATTTTTCTTAACCATTGCTTTTTTATGAATTTCTTGCGCTTCCTTAAATAATTGAACATACTGCTCAAATTCTTCTTTTGTAAAATTCTTTTCTGCCAAATACAAAAAATCTGTATTCCTTTTATATGACTTTATTGACATCCCCCATTCTCTACTTGCATTCTCCGGTGTACCTAATACTGTTTCTATCGCTTTTTCAAAAGCCGCTTTAGATTGCTTTTTTTCTACAACTTTTTCTTTCTGTCTTTCATCCCCCTCAGTTATCCTTGCATTTAATAAGAATCCGCCTGCTATAGCTGCTATAGCAATGATTCCAAGTAAAGAAAGACGATACGATTTTTTTTGGAACTTTTTAATCATAACGATTCTCCTTTTTAATGTTCGTTTATTTCTACTTAAATTTGCTAGGCTTGGTGCTTGATAGGAATAATGTTCTAAAAGCGTAATAATTGTATGACCGTATGCAATTTGCTCCTCTTTATCTATAAAAGTAAGCGCATATGCATCACAGGCTAATTCTTGATCTTCTCGCATACAGAAATAGGCATACCAAAGAATCGGATTGAACCAATTTAATAGGAGCAAACTGTACATAATCCAATTTACAGCTACGTCGTTTCTCTTAATATGAGCTAACTCATGGTAAAAGACATATTGTAATTGTTGCTCATTTAATACTTTCATATGTTTTTTTGATAGTAATACTTTCGGACGAAAGAAACTGAAAACAGTTGGGCTCGCAATCTTTCCTGCTAGACGTAATGAAACTGCCTTCTTCATTTTCATAGACTGCTTACAGCGATTAAACACTGTAACGACCTGTTCATCCGTAATATCTGATTGTTTCTTTATGTAAGAATATAACCGTCTATTTGTAATAAACGTTATGACTGCTAATACGATTACCCCAGCTAGCCAAACATATAGAGCAAGTTTGTATAAAGAAAATGTAGTCTGTTGTTCCGCACTCGCGTTTACTTCAGGTTCACCATTTTTTGTCACAGTTTCAGAATTTGATTCCAATTCCACTGTATGATTAGTTTCTATGTTCACTATACTCTCAGTAGACGGCATATTTTTTGGAAAAACTTCCGATACACTAGAACTATAGGAAAGTAATGAATAAATACTATAAGAGCTATCTGGTGACCATGGTAAAAGAAGTCTTATCATTAATACGATCCACAGCATATATTGCCATCGGGGCGTTAATTTATTTCTAAATAGTACTTTTATACATAAAATAAATCCAACTAATATGCTAGCCATAAGTGACGTTTCTATAAGCCAATCAAAAAAATGAGGAAGGTATACATTTATAAGCGTGTCTATCATTGTTATCTATCCTTCCTCTTGTTCTCCTCTGTCTTCTCATCTAAAATGCGTTTCAGTTCGTTAATATCTTCTGAAGACAATTTTTCCTCTTTTAAAAAATTAACAAGTAATGGCTTAAACGCTGCGCCGCAAAAACGCTTTAGCAAAGATTTTGTTTCAACTTGCAAATAATTATCTTGTGATACTAACGGATAATAAGCATACATACGCCCTTTATCTTGATGATAAGAAACGGCTTCCTTTTGTACTAACCGATTAATTAATGTACGGATTGTTTTCGGTTTCCAGTCCATTTCATCTTCTAGTACTTCTATAATTTCATTCGCTGTTTGTGGAGAGTTAGACCAAAGTACTTTCATAATTTCTAATTCCGCTTCAGATATTTTAGGTAATTGATTTGTCATAGTATATTTCACTCCTTAGTATTACATTTGTAATCTACAATTAAGATTACAAATGTAATACTTAATTGTCAACCATATTTTAGAAAAATATAATTTCAGTTAAACCTTACCTAACAACAACAAAATTCCTCTTTTTCTAATAAACAAATAAAAAAGCAAGAAAATCCTTACAATTAATAGTAATATAGACAGTAGACAGATTTATAAAAATAGTGGAGGCTTTTTCAGTCATGATGCGTGCACTTCGTTTAAATATAAGGCAAGCTTTTTGTAATCGTGTTTCTTTAATTATTATGTTTAGTGGATTAGCTCTTATTTCTATTTATCATTATTATTATGTAATTCGTTATTTAGGAGACGCAACGAATGGGGCTATAGCAACTGCTTTTAAATGGATCGGGTTTCGTAATAATGAAATGGATATTTATTTATTATTAATGCCTGTTATTGCAAGTTTACCATTTAGTACGAGTTATAATTCCGATAAATCCGATGGTTTCAAAACTTTTATAAGTAAGGAAATTTCCCTATTCTCGTATTCCTTTACAAAGTATATCGTTACATTTTTCTGCGGTGGATTTCTTTATACTTTACCGTTCATTCTTTCTTTATTACTTTGCAAATTAACAATTCCAAATGGAGAGCCGACCGTCGGTACTAGCATGATAAATGGCAACGGAATGTTCGCAGAGTTATATTTCTCTTCTCCCATCACTTATATTTATCTATATATTGGGATTAATTTTTTATTCGCTGGTTTAATGGCCCTCTTAGGCTTAGCAGCGTCCACATGGTCACAAAAGGATTACATGGCACTTCTATTCCCATTGGCAGTTACTTCCATTCCCTTCGTCCTGCTAAATACAATATTCCCTACAATAGGCGGAGCACCTATTCACTTATATGATCCAAAACAACCATTACACGGGATGTCACCATACATTTTACAATGTACATTTTTCTTCCTTGTCAGCTTATTTATGTACATAAAAGGATTACAACGGGACAAAAAAAGATATATGAGAAGACTTCAAAAACGAGATCGATGTAGAAAAGCTTTTCAGCCATTGTAAAAACCTAATTTCCTCACGTTATCTTGGAAATTAGGTTTTTTTATTCATTTACGGCGTACCAGCCAATCCCCACAAAATAACAACAGCCGCAAAATAAATTGCTTTAATAGCTACCACTAAACATAATGCAATAATTGCATATTTACTTAATTCTCTTCTTGCACCGATTAAAGTAAAAATAACCGCCAAACTAAACGTTATATAGGAAGATGCTGTATGTATTAAGTTATACGTAATGTCTAAACTTTGAGTAAGCCCTGTTACATCAGCTACAAATTGGAGCATCACGATCGTACTAAAAAAAATTGCAAGCCGATTCATTAACTTTCCATTTAACCATGCTTGCATCTTTAACCTCCTCATTATAAAAACTGAATTTTTAATCAATTTTAACATGATTTTTACAGAAAAAGAACGCTTAGTATGTTTCTAAGCGTTCCCCTACTTTAAGAAGCCTTCTTCAAATCAATTTGAACAAGTACTGGATCGTGGTCACTTACACGTCCATGTTCTTTCATAATGTTTGAGTTTAAGTGTACAGGGTCTACAATTGTGTGCGGTGCGATGTTATTCGTTACTAAAATATGATCTAACACTTGTGCGTTACCTTCATGAATGTACGTGTAGCGATTCTCTTTCGGCACTGTGTTTAACATATCTTTTAATATCGTTCCCTCTAGTGCTTCTAGTGGTTTAGAGAACTCGAAATCGTTCATATCACCTAATACAACAACTGGCGCATTCGTATTCTTTTTCTGAATACCTTGTACGACTTGATTCACTTCTTGTGCTAATTGAACTCGTTTTTCTTCACTCTTTAATACGAGCGGCTGCACTTTTCCAAATGGCGTTGCATCTCCTAGTTTTGAGTTTAAGTGATTTGAAATGACAACAACATTTTGTCCTTGGAACGTAAATTCTGCCGCTAACGGTTTACGTGTACTTTCAAATAAAGGATTTTCTTCTCCAATACGAACTACATTTTTATCTAGTAACTTCGGTACTGTCGCTAATTTCACACGAGATGGGTTATAGAAGAAACCGACGCGAATATTCGCTCCAGGTGCCCCGCCGTCTTGATTGTTTTTCGGCGCAATTTCTACATACTCATACTTCGGTCCACGAATTTCTAATACAGCATCAATGATACGTTTTGCGCTTAAAGATGCATCAGTCGTACCGTCATTGATTGCTCCATTATTATCTTGCATCTCTTGTACACCGATAATATCAGGCATTTTTAAATTATATTTAATAGAATAAGCTAACGCTTTTACTTTTTCATCTGTTGTTTCTTTTTTGTTCGCTGAGAAGTTTTCAATGTTATATGTAGCAACTGTTAACTTATCAAGACGCGGCTGAATATTTGCCCCTACTTGCTTAAATCCGCCGTCCACTACAGATGGTAATTCCGTTACTGGCGAAATGCGGAACGAACCGTAGTCATATCCTACTACGCCTGTTATATCTCCAGTGAACGTATCGCCTACTTTCGCGACATAATCACGAGGTACTTTTACAGAAAGGCGCTCTGGATTTAATTGCTCTTTATCTAATAAAGGTGTACCATACTTCGTTACTACTTTATCTCCGCCATTTTTTACTGTTACATATAAATTACCGTTTTTCTGCGGAGCGATAATTTTTGGCGTTGGCATCGTAACGCGCATGCCTTCTACACTTTCATAAAAGTCGATTGCATCTTCATTTGGATCAAATAGACTGAATGCATCATTATCGATAATTTGATCAGGGATTTTTACACCGTTTTCTCCTAATACAATCGGCGCTGGTAAAGGTTGATCTTTTGCGATTACTGCAACGCGACTCGCCTTAATTTCCGTCGTCGTTAAGTCTGTTTCAAATCGCTCTGCATATCCAGGCCCAACATATTCTTCTACTTCTCCATCAACTTGGACAAGATCTCCTATTGCTACATTCGTATCTTTTTTGTATACGTAAATACCTTCAGAAGTAGCTGGATCATTATCCGGCTGATTATCTTCTATATAAAAACCATTTTTATCAAGCGCTGTGACAACGCCTTCCACATTGTTTACTTTCTTCCCATTGTAAGGAGAAATATGTGATTTCCCTTGAATATCATGAATACGAACTGGTTCATTTGTTACGATTATAAATGAAAATGTCGAAACTGCTGAAGAAGTAAGCCCTTCTTTTTCAGCGATTGCTTTCACTACACTATTTTCATTCACTACAATTTGTCCGTTATAACGAACACTTTTATTTGTAGGATTAGAGCCATCTAACGTATAGTAGATTGTTGCTCCTTCTGTATTCGTTGTTAATGTTACTGCTGTTCCTTTTGCAACTTCCCCACCATTTGGTGATGCCACTACATCGCTAACGCGGTTTTGTTCTTCTCCTTGAAACTTATGAGCTGTTACTGATTTTAAACCTGGGCTACCGAAATATAACTCAAGCGTCCCTGTCAACCTAACTTTCTTCCCGATATTTTCAGGATGGTCTTTCACATTTACTGCCGATCTCACATCGCCTTTTGGCAATTGAACAGGCATGATTTTGTCTGGATTCGTTTCGTTTGGCGAATCGGCAATTGCCACGTTTGTGTCGTCAAACTTAGCCGGATCTTTCGTGTATTTAGAAGGACTTTGCGTATACCCAACGATATATCCTTCCACTATCCCCTTCGTTTTCCCTTGCTGCTTAAATACTTGAATTGCTTTTTCTACTGACATAGAAGTAGTTTCTTCCGCCTGCGCTAAAGTTCCAGTAAATGAAAGCAATAACATCAATGATAAAAAGACACTTAATAATTTCTTCACAGCCATTTCCCTCTCCCTATTTCATATTTTCTCAACATTTCTATCATATCAAATGATTCGTTATATAGAACTATATTTCGACAAGTTTTACACAAAATTTATTTAATTTACAAGTTTTCAAACTATAATACAAAATAACTTATATAGCTTTATTGACTAAAGGTATGTTATCCAATAAACAAAACGCCTTCAATATAATTGAAGGCGTTTTGTTTGAAATATTTTAATGTGCGACTAATTCAGTCTCCATTACTTTCTCTAAATGAGTTAGCACACACTTTGCAGCTCTCTCACCTTGCTCAATACAAGCTGGAAGACCAGAACCAGCGTAAGAACTACCTGCCAAATACACACCTGGCAATTCTTCCTCCATAAATGTTGTGAGCTTTTTCATTCGCTCTTTATGGCCTACTGTATATTGAGGCATCGCTTCTTTCCAGCGGCTTACAATTGTAAACTCTGGATCCTCTGTAATATCCATTGTCTTTTGTAAGTCTTCGAGTACGAGCTGCACAATTTCTTCGTCAGTTTGTTCAACAATCGCTTCATCACCTGGGCGTCCGACGTAACAGCGAAGAAGCGTTTTTCCTTCTGGCGTTGTATGTGGCCATTTTTTGTGTGTCCACGTACACGCTGTAATCGTGTAATCACTATTTCTTGATACGACAAATCCGGTACCTTCAATATCACGCTGAATTGCAGACTTTGGGAAAGCAAGTGCCACGTTTGCAACTGATGTAGACGGAATGTTACGGAAGAAACGAAACTGCTTATACTGCGCAAACATAGATGGCAATACTTTATGCGGCGTCGCAACTACAATCGCGTCTGCTTCCATTTCTTTTCCGTTACTAAGCGTAATCGTATAACTATCACCAAGTTTTGCAACCTTTTCGATACGAGTTCCCTTCATTACCATATCATTAGGAATCTTCGCTTCAAGAGATTCTACTATAGATTCTAAACCGGTTTTCACAGTTTTAAAGATTCCTTTTTTCAATTCAGCCTTCTCTTGCTTTGGAGCGAGCGTACGCATACCGAGTGAAATACTACGGTGCTCCTGTTCAATTTGATAAATTTGAGGGAATGTTGACATTAAACTCATTTCATCAATATCCCCTGCATAAATACCAGATAATAATGGCTCAATTAAATTTTCAACGACTTCATTTCCAAGGCGATGCCTGAAAAACTGCCCGAGTGATTGATCAGAAACTGGTTTTGATCTAGGCATTAATAAGTCAAAACCAGCTCTTAGTTTACCAATTGGGGAGAACAATCCGGAAAATAGAAACGGCGTAATTTGCGTTGGAATTCCCATCATTGAACCGCTCGGCATTTTATGTAACCGATTGTTTACGAGAACGAACGATTGACCGGCCTTATTATTTACAAGTTCAGCATCAAGTCCTAATTCTTTCACTAACTTAGCTGCGCTCTCTTTTCTTGCTAAGAAAGAATCAGGGCCACGTTCAATTGTAAATCCATCTTTTTGAACGGTTTGAATTTTCCCGCCAAGTTTACCAGACGCTTCTATAAGCAATGCATCTATCGGCAAGTTTTTTTCACGAATTTCTTTTTGTAAGTTATACATTGTTGTCAATCCTGTGATGCCACCGCCGATGATCACAACTTTTTTCCTCAAGTAAGCTCCCCCTTTCTACTTACATTACAGATTCTTTTTTCTTTAATACAACATCTGCTAAACAGTCGATAAATGCGTCCGATGCGTTTGGCATTTCTGGACGATAATATTTCGCGCCAATTTCATCCGTTACCACTTTACACTCAAAGTCATTGTCATATAAAACTTCTAAATGTTCCGCAACAAATCCAACTGGTGCATATACGAATGAATTGTAGCCGTGCTTTTCATTTAATTCTCTCGTTAAATCTTGTACATCTGGACCAATCCAAGGATCTGGTGTATTTCCGGCACTTTGCCAGCCAACTGCATAATTTGCTACTTCAGCACCACGTGCAATATAGTCAGCTGTTTCGTTTAATTGATCTGGATATGGATCGCCAAGTGCGATAATTTTTTCTGGTAAGCTATGTGCAGATACGATTAACACTGCTTTTTCACGTTCTGCTTCTGACATACCGTTATATATACCTTTCACTGCATCGACCCAATACTGAATAAATTTCGGTTCTTTGTACCAGCTATCGATGCCGTGAATTGTTAAGTTCCCAAGTTTTCCTGCTTCTTCTTGCGCTCGTCCTACATACGACTTCACGCTAAAAGTAGAATAGTGAGGGGCAAGAACGAGTGCAATTGCATCTTCTATTCCATCTTTATGCATAGCTTGTACTGCATCTTCAATGAACGGTTCAATATGTTTTAAACCAAGATACATGTGGTACTCTACTTCATCTTGAACTTCATTTAAACGCGTTTCTAACTTTTTAGCTTGCTCTAATGTAATAGTAGCTAAAGGAGAAATACCACCAATTGCACGGTAACGCTCTGTTAAATCTTCTAGCATTTCAGGACTTGGCTTTCTTCCTCTGCGAATATGTGTATAGTAACGTTCAATATCTTCTTCTTTATATGGCGTTCCGTATGCCATTACAAGCAAACCAATTTTCTTTTTCATACAGACAATCTCCTTTACTTCGCTAACTGTTCTTTAGAGTACTCATGAATAAATGTAGTTAAGCGTTTTAATGTATCTGGATTTACTTCTGGGAATACGCCGTGCCCTAAGTTAAAGATATAACCTGGCTGCTTCATCCCTTGATCTAAAATACCTTTTACATATTCTTCAATAACAGGCCAAGGTGCTAATAAGAATGAAGGATCCATATTTCCTTGTACCGCCTTGTGAACACCACGTGCGCGTGCTTCTTCGATCGGTAAGCGCCAATCTAAACCTACTACATCAAGCGGTAAGTCGTGCCATTCATTCACTAAATGTGCAGCACCTACGCCGTGCATAATCATTGGAACACCCATCGGGCGAACTTCTGCAAAAATACGCTCCATCGCTGGTTTAATAAATATGCGGTAATCCGCTACATTTACTGCTCCAACCCAAGAATCGAAAATTTGAACCGCTTTTGCTCCTGCATTAATTTGCGCTTTTAAATATGTAATAACCATATCTGCAAGCTTATCCATTAAAGCGAACCAAGCTTTCGGCTCTGCATACATAAACGCTTTCGTATTATGATAATTACGAGAAGGACCGCCTTCAATCATATAGCTCGCTAACGTAAATGGAGCTCCTGAAAAACCAATTAACGGTACATCTAACATTTCTGTCGTTAATAAACGAATTGTATCTAGTATGTAAGGTACGTCATCTTCTGGATTGATTTCCCCTAATTTTTCTACGTCTTGTAAAGAACGGATTGGATTATCGATAACTGGACCAATGCCAGATTTAATTTCCACATCAACACCAATTGCAGGTAGTGGTGACATAATATCTTTATAAAGAATTGCTGCGTCTACGTTATATTGATCAACTGGCAACTTTGTAACGTAAGCGCACAACTCTGGATTATGTGTAATTTCAAATAAAGAATAGTTCTCTTTTATCTTTCTATATTCCGGCTGTGAACGACCTGCTTGACGCATATACCATGCTGGTACATACTCTGTACGTTCCCCCCTACATGCTTTTAAAAATGTCTCATTTATAGTTCTTACCAAGACCCTAGCTCCCTTCCTTACCAATGCTTTTTCTTTAAATATGCTCTATTCCGATATTTATCTTTTTTTACTATACAGCTTGTAAAAACAAAATGCATAACATTATGTACGTTGTTCATTAAATTGACACAAACGTTCGTAAAAACGTTTACTATTTTCACAACATTCTTATTATAGCACAGAGAAAAACTACGGTTTAGCTACTTTTGACTTTTCTCCTTCACGGTTCGTTTGTGTGTTATATGGCACAACGTAAAAACTTGGTTTTGAGAATATATTAATAAACTTTTCCTCATATTTCCCTGTTCCTTTTGCCGTTCCAACGTGAGTATGAATTCCTTTTTCAACTTTATAAATCCGGTACATAATTCTCTCATCAGGAAGCGGCGTCCAGCTTAGTTTCATTGCAAATAAACCGAAAGGACTAAATGCTAGTTTTGCTTCCACGTTTTGAATCTTATCTAAACGAATTGGCAGTCCAATTGTTTCAACACCTTTTGGCCTATGAAAACTCGCTTTATCTTGTATATTTGCTTTCGTTAAAATCTTTTTAAATAACATCGTTGCAGATGTATTTCCATCTTGTAATTGATGCTCTTTATCGGTGCGGTCATAGCCAATCCAAACTGCACCTACTAAATTCGGTGTATATCCAACGAACCACATATCACGCGCACCATTGTCATCATTCGGCAGTGAAGTTGTGCCTGTTTTTCCAGCTAAAGCTCCATTATATACGCCAGCTTTCGCCGTACCTTCTTTCACAACTCCTTCAAGCATCTTTGTCATATACCATGCCGTTTGCTTCGAAAAGACTTTCGTTTCAGCTTTTGATGATTCTCCAATGACTGCTCCGTGTCTATTTAACACTTTATCGATAACGTGCGGTTCGATAATATTCCCGTTTGCTAAAAAAGATCGGTACATTTTGACAAGATCAAATGGAGACACACCATTTTTCAGCCCGCCAAGTGCTGTGCTTAAACCTGAGTCCGCAATATGAACATTCCCTTTCTCTAAATATTGCTTTCCCTCATCTACCCCTAATTCATTTAATAAAGATACAGCTGGTACATTTGCTGATTCTAATACCGCATCGTACATCGTCATCTCTTTCGTATACTCATGATTATAATTTCGAGGTTCATAACCTTCAAACGAACTTTTTTCATTCGTTAATAAAGAATATGGATTATATTTCTTCGTCTCAAGTGCAGGTCCATATACGATAAGCGGCTTTAAAACAGAACCAGGCTGCCGCTTTGCAAAAACGCGATTAAGCCCTCTCGGAACATACTCTCTTCCGCCAATCGCGGCTTTAATTCCGCCAGTCTGATTATCCATTAATAAAAATGCACCTTGCGCCCCGTTTTCTTTACCAGGGAAATTTCTCGCATCTTGAAACTGGTTATATGCTACCTTTTGAACTTTTTCATCCATCGGTACGACAAACGTATATCCTCCGCGCAGTACTTCTTGATGCGATAAACCATATAAACGCGCCGCTTCATCTATAACCATATCGATATACGGCATATATGCGAGTTCACGTTCATCTGAATTTTTATAAAGAGCGATTGTTTTCCCTTGGTAACGAACACTATCTTCCGCTGTTAAATAGCCTTGTTTATGCATAAGTGACAAAACAAGATCACGGCGCCCTTTACTCTTTTCTAGGGATAAGTACGGTGAATAGCCATTTGGTGCTTTCGGAAGCCCTGCAAGCATAGCTCCCTCTTCCACTGTTAAATCTTCTACATTTTTATTAAAATACAACTTTGCTGCCGCTTGAATACCATATGCCCCATGACCGAAATAAATATGGTTCATATACATTTCAAGAATTTGCTGCTTCGTATATTTTTGCTCTAATTGAAGAGAAATTGCGACCTCTTTCAATTTACGCGTAAATGTTTTTTCGCGAGTTAAAAAGACATTTTTAGCTAGTTGCTGCGTAATCGTACTACCGCCTTCTACCTTCTCTCCAGCTAACGCGTCTTTATAAAGCGCCCGAAATATAGAAGGGTAATCAATTCCTTGATGCTCATAAAAACGAGAATCTTCCACAGCAATAAATGCTTGCTGCACGTACTTTGGAATTTCTTCAATCGGCACGAGCTCTCTATTTTCTACATATAACTTCGTAATTTCTTTTCCTTTCTGGTCAACGATACGTGATGAAGAGTGGAAAACAAGCTGCTTTTCATCCATCATATAGCCACCAGTTAACACAATAAGTTTATAGAGTACAATCGCTACTACGAACGTTGCTATCCCGCCTAATAAAGTCCACTTTGCTTTCTTCATACATCGGCCTTCTTTCCAAATGATGGTACATTTATTATTTGAAAAAGAAGTATCTTTATGTATATAATCTTCGAAGTTTTTTAAGAGAATTGATATAATAGAGACAAACCATAAAGGGGGCATTAAAATGAAGGCTATTATTTCATACGAAACACCTCTAGAACAAGCACATTTCACTGCAAAAAATAACGAAAAAGATATGTTTTATAAAGAAAATACTGAAGAATCTGTGGAATCCACACTTCAGTATGACGTATTAGACGCTGTTGGAGAATTTAAAGGACAACCTGGCTACATCGTTTGTAACAACATTTCTGTAACAGACGAAGGTCGCCCTGTATTTGAAAACCGTTTTAAAAACCGTGCTGGTCTAATCGAAAACGAACCTGGTTTCCAAGCAATCCGCGTTCTTCGTCCATTAAGTAATGATACATATGTCATCTTAACGATGTGGGAAACTGAGCAAAACTTTAAAGACTGGACAGAATCACGTTCATTCGAAAACGCTCATAAAAAACGTCCTGCACAAGCAGAGGGACAAGCTCAGGCTCAGGCGCATCCACATGCAGAACAGCAAAAAAGTATTTTCTCTCGCCCGTCGTTCGTGACTACTTTTGATGTTTTAGTTTAATTTTCAGAGTTCGGAGTCGGCGGTATATGAAATTATATCGGCGATTTTTCGAATATATCGACTTATCGACAAATGACGACACAAATAAAGGAAACACCATTACACGGTGTTTCCTTTTTCTTTGTACCAATTATATATGCGAAGCGCGTCTTCTTTTCGCATATGCTTCACTTCATAACCATGTCCCGCCACCGCTACAGCAGCTGTACATGACTCGTCTTTCTTTTGAAAATAAGATTGATTGTATCCGACCACTTGAATATGCCTTCTTCGCATGATCCCTGTATATTTCGCGAGACCTCGGTGCACCATTACTAACTGATTGTCTCGTATCATATATCCACCACTTTTATATCTAGCGTATGCAAGTATTGTAAATACAATAAATAGCGGTATAAGAACGAACAACGCAGTATGTTGTTTAAAATATATACTCGCACCAGCGATTGGCACAGCGAGCACAGCGCTTGTAATCCAGCCCATTACGACGTAACGGCGTAATGCAGCCTTCGGTAAATGAACGATTTCCTCTTCTATTTCATATGGCAACTGTAAATAGGCAAGTAGCTGCTGTACATCTTTTTTCTTCATAAAAGGATGTAACATCACTTCATTCCCTGCCGCTTCTATACTTTGAATGACTTCCACTTCGACAGAGCAATAACCGAAAGGCTGGCGGAGAATTCCTTCTTTTACAGTAATCGCTTGAATGCGGTGGAGCTTTAAGACAAACTCTTTCTTATCAAATAACCCTTGCACAATACGAATTTCATTTCCGTTTCGCTCTATTTTAAAGTTCGCATATTTTAGCGCATAACCAGCTGTCGAAACGACCCACGAAACCGCCATTAAAATCGCGGCCATAACGATTAATTCATATACACCGTTATCCATCACATACGCTTCCACTTTATTTATGAGCCATTTTGGAAGGAATTCATTAAACTCTGTGTAAAGGATTACTAACATAGAAAACACTAATCCAAATCTGCCAGATGTAATAGATGCGAATAAAATTTCTTTCGCTGTTAACCGATAAACCGTCTTACTTTCTTCTTCTGCGGGCGCCTCTTCACTCAAAACGCTTCTCTCTTTATGTAATAAAGCAATCAGTTCTTTCGCTTTATCTTCTCTAATACCAGCTAACATCACTTCTGGCTCACTACCGCCGCCCGCTACTTCTATATTTAATTTCGTAAGTCCAAGCATTTGATAAATGACATTAGAAGATGTACTAATATTTTGCACACGGTCTTTATTTAAATAACTTTCCTTCTTCACAAAAACACCGTGTTTTATATGTAAAATATTACTCTCAATCCAGTACACTTTGAAATACCATTTTATAGCTGAAAATATCGCCATAATGGATATAATAAACAAGATGAAAAGATAAAATAAATACCAGGGTTTCACTTGTTCTTCAGGTTTAAACATAACAAGGATAATAAGTGGAAATAAACTAGAAATCCTAATACCTAATAATATCGTGATTGGATGTTGCCTCTTATACATCCTCATCACTCACTTTCGCAAGCTCTCCAATTTGTCTTTTCAACTGCTCTGCTTCTTCCTTCGTTAAGCCTGGAATACTATGAGAAGTTGCCGCTGTTGAAATATGTAATTCTGCTAAATTATACTTTCTCATAATTGGCCCTTGCTCAATCGTTACGTGCTGCACGCGAATCATCGGAATAAGTACGCGCCTCACAACGAACATTCCCTTTTGAATCTCAATCTCTTCTTCATTTAATCTGTAACTATAATAACGTTGACGTAAATTTGGAAATACAAAATAGTCAAGTGGTATGTATATAACTGCTCCTGTCACTAACAATCCAAACAACCAGCCCCACCAGTTAAAGTTAATCATAAAAAAGAAATACGCAATTACGACTGCTAGTATAACTGCCGCCCCAATTAAAGCATGAATTCTCCACACTTTTAGCATATTAGAATGAATCTCCCTCTCTAACGGCTGCATCTCATCACTCCAATTATATGAATTTATTAATTATATATTAGCAGAAAATAAGGCTTTATATACAATTTTGTAAAATTATAGTTATCACGTCATATCGAGCATTTCTTCAAAATTCCCTTCATTAATCGAATAAACATAAAGAAAGAAGAAGCACTAGCATCTCTTCTTTCTACAAATCATTTCTTCTATAATAGCTTTATTATTAAATATAAATTTCTTCTTTCCAACTACTAGATTTTGATTTGACCACAATTAAATTTTCACTTTCCCATTTTAATGTGCCTAGAAATCTTGAATACACCATTTCGTTACCTACCTCTTCCACCAATAATTGATCGCGAATCTTTAAACCCTTTTCATCGTACACCTCACATCGTAGTTGGAAACCTTTAACACGATGAATTCCTTTTAATATCGCTATCTTCTTACGGCTTGGGCTTTTTTTAGGTGTCTTTCCTACTAAAAATATCCCTTCATAGTTTCGTTTCACAATTTCTCCCAAAGACTCTTCGACATACTTTCTAACAATAGATGGTGAGAGAGTAGAGTTTTCTTCAAGTCCGGGGATAACATATTGATGTACTAATTTACAAAACTCATTGTATTTCTCTTCAACTGAATCAAGTGTTAAAAATTTCATAAAATCGTAAGGAACATATACACAAATTTCACCTAAATCTCTATTCACTTTATATGAAATATCAGTATTTTCATTAGCTAAACAATAGACAGTAACTTGCTCAATCTCTCCCAATCCCATTTCAAACTCGTTAATTTTCTTTGAGAAAATTAACTCAAAAATCCTAATTTCATGCACACGCAAATAATGTTTTTTAGGACGTTGTTTTTTCCAATCATAAAATTTTACTCCGAGCACTATAATTCACTCCTTTTAATAAAAAACACTACGAAAATAGTGTAATCTTTTACTTTCATAGCTTCACACATTCATTATATTAAAAATAAAGCTAGTTTTTTATAATTTTTTTGATATAATTACTTACGGGAAAAGGGAAGACATTTATCTTCCCTTGTGTTTTTATTTGCATCTAGTACTTTTGCTAGATGCTTTTTTTATATCATTTTACATAACTTCTATAGTAAGAGGATGATTCTATTGAAAAAATTCATAATTAGTTATTTAACATGCTTACTAGTTTTTTCTTTCATTGTAAATGTTTTACAGTATACACGAGTTCCCAATTTTGCAGATTCATGGGGACCAATTTGGATATCAATCATTATGTATATTATTCTTGGCAGTATCCCCGCTCTTATCGGTTGTTTATTAGGTGAATTTTGTTATAAAAAAATAAAAAGAAGTCATGAATTACAAATCGGCATTCCTTTATTTATACTGCTAGGTATTTCCTACAATCATTTATTCTTTACGTGGTTTAACGACAGAGATTTTCTATCCTTTAATTTAAATGCCTTTCTGGATACTGGCCTTCCTATTACTGTATCATCTTTATTGTTTTATCTTATAAGACGTCGTTAATTCTTTCATCATTGCATAAAAAAATGTTATTACTCTTATTAAATTGAGTAATAACATTTTCATTTAAAAACTACTTAACAAACTGGCTTCCAACTAGCATCCTTTATATCTTCGTTAGTCGGTTTTCTAACTGATTCAACAAAGCATTCCTCGCAAGCACCAAATACAATGAAATTTCTCTGTGCTTGTCTTAACGAAACTTCATTTGCTCCGCCTTCAAAGTCATGATCGTTAAACTGAACAGGATCATCTTCCCAATAACATATGTTACAAATTTCATATGTACCTGGTGGTTCTTCTTCTAACGTTTTATATCCGCAACATGGACAAGTGTATTTCATTTTGTCACTCCATTATTAACTGATTTTTTCTCCCATATATTTCGGTCCACAAAGAATGTAACAGCGCAAATCATAGTTATTCCCATGAAAAAGGTATTAGAATCTTCGTATGTAGTTGGAATTCCTACCGTTACGAAAACAATACTAAAAGCTAAAAGCAAATATAATAATAAAGATATAATATAGCTTAGTTTAAAACGTAAAATGATACCTCTAAACAATAGCTCACCAAGAAGACAGCCACCTAAAATAATAGGTACTCCGAAATACAATGTAAGGACTCCCATTTGCGAAGTAGCTTGAATTACCTTTCCAAGTATAGTCGGTGAAATCATCTCATTATTTTTTCCCATCCTATCATATAAATCAAGTACCGTTACTGAAATAAAAAAACTTAATATAGAAAATGAATACGGAATTAAAAATTTGCTCAATCTCATTCACCTCACTTTTCCCTTCACATATATTATTCATTATTTTCTATCATTTTTACATAAAAAAATAACCCTCTATGATAAAACATAGAGGGAAGAGCTTTGAAGTGAACCCGAAAACAGAACACATATCAAAACACCTAAACCGTCTGTTCCCTATATTCTTTAGGGGACAAGTGGTTTAGGTGGTTTATTAGAAGGTAGTACCTTCTTTTTTGTAATATTCTTTTGAAATCTCTTCATAAAATGCTGCCGATGTCGCGTAGAAATAAGGTGCAGACCATAAGAAACCGATTCCTAAGGTAAGAATACTTAAAAGGAACCAGCCAAGGAAGCTTAAGCATAGTAAAAAGTAATCCATTTTATGTCCATTCATCATATGGCGACTTTCAGTAATCGCTTGATTCGCTGTGTATTCTGGACGATCATTCAAAATAAAATACGTCATAGAATAAGAAAATGATTTAATAATACCCGGAATAATAAGAAGTAATGTCCATAGCATCAAGTATACATACATTAGTAAATATGTTAAAAACGACTTCATAATCTTACTTCCATCGCTAAACCATCTAAATAAATCACCAATGCGAGCACTAGTCTCACGGATTACATTTAAAACAAGATAGTAGGCGCCTATTGTTAACGGACCGATAACAAGCATTGCAATAATACTTACTGTAAGCGAATCACTTGCTTCTTCCCAACCCCAAAACATCGAGAAAACACCTGTAATTAGAAGTTCAACAGCTCCAATAAGGATTCCGACTAATAAGGTTGCCCCTACCGCTAATCCCCATTTTCCTTTTAATGCATCAAGTGCTTCTCTTTTTAACTGACTTATCATATATAGCCTCCTAATACTTTTTCTATATTAGTATACCATTTATATCAAAAATCCCACAGATTTTCCTGAAATAGAAGTATACTACCTTTTTTTCTGATACGTATTGAGAAATGTGAGCTGTATTTGCACCCATATATGAATCAAACTACTCATTTCTCCATAATAAAAAAGCCTGCCTTTCATACTAGGCAAGCCATTTCATTTAATCCTCACATATTCTCTTCTTATACCAATCCTGCATTCTCTCCGCATCTTCTACTCTCGTATGCTCTAGTTTATAATTCGATGATGCACTAGAAAACGTATACGTACATAAATCCGCTCGGCGCTGGAAATATGATTGTGTTTTTTCAATTGATTGGACGTGTCTTCTTCTTACAAGTCCTGTATGTTTCCCAATACTACGATGTATAATCGTAATTTGTTCTCCGTTTACACCGTAACCATTTGTTTTAAATGTTGCGTATCCAAGTGTAAAGATGAGGATAGCTAGCGGTAACAACGCCCACATGATGAAATACTTTTCAAAGTATATGCTTATCCCAGTAAGCGGGATTGCTAGCATTGCGAAGAAAATGAAACTATCAATTAAATAACGGCGCAAGGCTGCTTTTGGTAATGCAGTAATATTTGTATTCAGTTCATATGGCAATTGTAAATGAGTGAGTAACTCTTGCACACGATCTTTTCGAATAATCGGATGCAGCGTAACTTTGTCTTTCTCTTCTCCCAATCCCTTACTTTGAATAACTTCGACTTGCACAGCACAATAACCGAACATCTGACGGAAAATACCTTCTTTTATCGTAATCCCTTGAATGCGGTGTAACTTTAGTACAAGTTCTTTCCTTTCAAGTAATCCTTGAGAAATACGCACTTCATCGTTTTTTCGATTTACTGTGAAATTACCATGTTTTAACGCGTAACCAATTGTAGATATAATCCACGAAAGAACGAGTAAAATAGCTACCATGTAAATCCAGCCGTATATATCATGATCCATTACATACGACTCTACGCTATTTTTTATCCATTTCGGAATGTACTCATCTACTTGGTGATACACGAAAAAGATTAATGAGAATAATAGTCCAAACTGACCAGATGTAACAGATGCTAATAAAATTTCTTTCAAAGTTAATTTGTACTCTGTCGCTTGCTTTTCCTCTGTCATAACTTCTTTTTCTACTACTTCTTCTGATGTTTCTTCTGCTTTTACTTCTGGAGTTGGCTCATTTAGTAAGGAAATAAGCTCCTTCGCCTCATCTTCTGTAATACCAGCTAGGCTTACTTCGGCATCATCGCCTCCGCCAGCTGTTTCGATTTGAATTTTCTTTAAACCGAGCATTTGATATAACACGTTTGAACTTGTATTAATCGTTTGGACACGTTCTTTATTTAAGTAGCTCTCCTTCTTCACAAAGAGCCCTTGTTTAACATGTAATACGTTATTTTCAACCCAGTATGTTGTGTAATACCATTTCTCAAACGCTGAAAAAACGGTGAGTAAACCGAATCCAGCGGGAATTAAATACCAAAATGGAAACTTTCCATTTAAACTAAACATGAAAATAAGTAATGGTATAAAGTCTGTTATTTTTAATTCTAATAACATCGTAATGGGATGCTGCCTCTTATACATCCTCATCACTCACTTTCGCTAATTCTGCAATTCTCGTTTTTAACATTTCCGCTTCATACATCGTTAAGCCTGGAATGCTATGAGAAGTTGCCGCTGTTGAAATATGTAATTCTGCTAATCCATGTTTTCTCATAATTGGCCCTTGTTCAATCGTAACGTGCTGTACACGAATCATCGGTACTAATACGCGCTTTACGACGAAAAGACCGTGCTGAATTTCAAGCTCTTCTTCATTTAATTGATAGCTATAATAACGCTGACGCAGTTTCGGGAATAGGAAGTACTCAAATGGTGCTAGTGCAACTGTTAACCCGATCAGCACATACAAAATCCATGCCCACCAATCAAACTTTATCATAAGGAACAGGTAAGCTAAAATGACGAGAATACCGATCCCTTCTTCAATTACAGCACGAACTTTCCACACCTTGATCATGTCAGGATGAATTTCATTTTTCAATGGATCCATGTAACCACTCCAAATCTATTAATCTAATATATGAATTGTCTCAATCTATATTTTACATAACTTTACATAAAATTGAAAATTTATTATTTATCCTCTTTTTTCTCAGGAATAAAATATCCGAACCAAAGCAGCCAAACTAAACTAATTAACGCGAACCAACCTTTATCCGCTTGGAAAGCTTCAATCATACCTGGGATTTTATAAATTCCAATTAACCCCAGAAAACCGAGCCACCAGTTTTTCTGCATTTTCATTTTTATTCCCCCTCCTTCATTACGTTTTTCACATTTCGAATCCAAATTTCTTTATACTTTAACTGGAATCCTATTAATATGTAATTACTCATATTATCAATAACGAGCGCTAACGTATGCGCGTTTTCTTCAGTTGCATGTCGTGACACAACACCAAGTTCCACACCTTTCTTTAATAAATCGTGGAATCCATTTAAAAACTCTTCTTGTATTTCAAATAAGCGTTTCTGGTACTTTTCATTTCGCGTCGCAGTTACGATGAATTCATTTATAACGCGTAATATGCCTTCTTGACCTCTATACTCCGATAACATATGTAAACCATCTGCGATTAACTTTTCTGCAAAGTTTTCTTTCGTATATTGTTCTTTATCGAAGTAACCCACGAAATAATATCCAGAAAAAATCTCTTCAAATAAAAAATCAACTAGCGCTTCTTTAGACGGAAAATGATAATAAATAGCTGGCTTTGATATACCTACTTCTTTCGCAATCATTGAAAGACTCATCTTCTCAATGCCATGCTCTGCCATTAGTTTAAATGATGCCTCTACAATGTGCTGCGATGTTTGTAAATTCTTTGTCATACTGTACCTCACTTATTTTTACTTACCGGTCGGTAAGTAAATTGTAAAATGAAAATGAATGATTTGCAAGTTAATTAGAGTTTTAAAAGGAACTTCTTGATGAACCTAGAAAAATATAAAGTAAAAACAATGTATAACGATAAGGAGGGTTTTCATATGGGATCTGGCGGTAAAGGTGGTAGCGGCGGCGGTGAAGCTGGACAAGATGGTAAGGGCGTTAGTAGCAGTTATATATTACTCATTGTGCTCTTTATCATATTAATCGTAGTTGGAGTCAGCTATAGTGGACTTGGTCTTTAACTTCCACCAGTAAGGGCACACAAAATAGAAAGCTCCGGTTATATTTAACAGCCAGCACTTTCTATTTTCAGTACTCTTATAATGTTTCAGCTATATTTCGCGCTCTGCCGCACACGTAAATCATTATTGATCATCCACAATAATATACGCTGTTCTAATTGGCCCATGTACACCTACGACAAGGTTCATTTCAATATCCGCACTATTTGACGGACCCGAAACGAAGTTCACACAAGCCGGCAAGTTTTCTCCCGCTTTATTTTGATTATGGATCAGTTTTGTAGCTTGGGTTAACCTTGGTACAATCGTACTTTTAGGAACGATTGCAATATATGACTCCGGAAGAAGACTCACATGTCTTCCTTTTAACCCGTCATTAAATAGTACAACGGTTCCTGATTCTGCCAAAGTCATATCACTGAACGTAATGCCAAGGTCAGCAGCTTTCGCAAATTTTATGTCCTCTTCTTTATGATCTAATCCCCATGTACGAAAATGTGTTGTTCCTTCATTGCTGAAACATGGTGTAAGACCATACTCATTAAAGCGCTCATCATTCGAACATATAACAGATTCGATATTCCAATCTTTTATAAAAGACCCCAATGTTTCAACAAGATTTTCCTTTGTTGTTCGCTTTACTTCTGTATGAATGACTTCGCAGTGCTCTATTAACTTTAGTACAAGTTCGTCTTGCGCCAGTCCGTCAAAAACAGTCCACTGCGGGGAAAAAGACCAGTTCGGTTTTTCCACTGCTTCTGGACGTTTCCTACCAAGCTTTTCTGATAACTGGAGTAAAAATTCCTCACGATTTTGGATGGCCATCATTGTTCTCCTTTTCGTGTTTTTCAAACCACTCTCGAAACGGTTGTTTTTTCGGAACTGGAAAATCTCTCGCATCCGTCCAAGCTTTTAACGGCCCAATTCCACGCTCGATCTTATCCCCTTTTGCAAGAGGTTTTAATGCATACGGAGCGCTCTTCGCTGCAAAAGAAAATAGTCTAGGACTCTTCACCGCTTTTTCAAAACCTTTCATAGCCACGTTCCAAGCTACAGGTGATCGTTTTTCTTCTACAATGCGGCTGCGATGTTTAATTAATAAGTCATGTAACGGGATTTTCACTGGACACGCTTCTGTACAAGCACCACAAAGGCTAGATGCGTAAGGTAAATCCTTATATTCATCATATCCCCCTAAAAGCGGTGTCAACACAGCTCCAATTGGTCCTGGATAAATAGAGCCATATGCATGTCCACCAATATGCCTGTATACAGGACACACATTAATACATGCCGCGCAACGAATGCACTGGAGGACACTTTGGAATTCCGTTCCTACAATATCGGAACGACCATTATCAACAATGACTAAATGAAATTCCTCAGGTCCATCTTCCCCGCCAGGCTCAGTTAACCCTGTAATATAACTTGTTAACTTTTGTCCTACAGAACTTCGGCATAGAAGTGTTACTAAAACATCAAGCTCTTCCCATGTCGGAACAATACGCTCCATCCCCATAACTGTAATCAACGTTTTCGGAAGTGTCGTAGTAAGTCTTGCATTTCCTTCGTTTGCTACGATAGAAATTGATCCAGACTCTGCAACAGCAAAGTTACATCCAGTCACTCCTATATCCGCAGCAAAAAAATCATCACGTAAATAATCTCTTACAAACCTCGCCATTTCCGTAGGATCAGATGTTCCAGTGTAATTTAACTTTGTTTTAAATATTTCACAAATGTGTTCTTTATCTTTGTGAAGGCATGGAACAACAATATGCGAGGGAGGATCGTGGTCGTTCACTTGTAGAATAAATTCAGCAAGATCTGTTTCTAACACTTCTGCTCCAGCTTCTTCAATCGCTTCATTTAAACTAATCTCTTCTGTTACCATCGATTTTGATTTCACAATTTTTTTCGCATTTTTCTTTTTTACAATCTCTTTTACATATTCCCTTGCGTCTTCTGCAGTCTTTGCGAAATAAACGAAACCACCGTTTTTCTCAATATTTTCACTCAGCTCATATAAATAATAATCAAGGTTTTCTAATGTATGCTTTCGAATTTCTTCTCCTAAAGCTCGCCATTCTTCCCAGTTTCCAAGACTCTCAGTAGCTTTTAATTTCTTGACTCTCAGACCATCTTGCGCTTTCCTGACAGCCTGTCGCATAAATTGATCCCCAATACCTGTTTTAGTACGCTTATGAAAGGGATCGTTCCCAATTTTCATCCCCATCTCTATATCCCCCCTTGTTTTCGATCTTCATTTAATACTTGAGCAATATGTTTTACATCAATCTGATAACCATTGCGTGTTAAACGTCCTTTTATATTCATTAAGCAGCTACAATCCATCCCAATTAACAATTCCGCACCGGTTTCCATAATATGCTTTACTTTTTCTTCAACCATTTGCTCAGAGATTTCTGGCATTTTCACCGAGAATGTCCCTCCAAATCCGCAGCAATCATAATTATGCGGTAGTGAAACAACTTCCAGTCCCTTTACACACTTTAATAGTTTTTGCGGTGGTTCCTTAATCCCCATTAATCGGCTCATATGACAAGATGTATGAACCGTTGCTTTTTTATGAAGCTCTGCACCTAAGTCTTCTTTCCCTAATACTTCCACAAGAAATTGTGTGAATTCGTATGTTTTATTTCCAAGTTCAGTAGCTTTTTTCTTCCACTCCGCTTCACTTTCAGAAAATAAGCTAGAAAACTCGTGAATCATCATAGCGCAAGACCCCGATGGTGCCACAACATATTCTGAACTGGCAAAGGCTTCAATCATATGCTTTGCAGCTGTTTTTGTTTCTTTCACATACCCGCTATTATAAGCAGGTTGTCCGCAGCAAGTTTGAGTTTTTAGAAAATCAACTTCACACCCTAAATCTTCAAGAATTTCCACAACATCTTTCCCTACTTCTGGATAAAAAACATCTGCAACACAAGTAATAAATATTGATACTTTCATATTTTGCACCCCTAAATACAGTAAAGTAAGCTCAAGTAACTTTATAACCAAATATCCTTTATCTGTATATTATTGGTAATAATTTAAAAAATATGAATAGAAATAACAAAAAAGTGATTGAGATCCATCTCAATCACTTTCTCTTACTAAAATACGATACAATCGCAAACCCTAAAACAAATGTAATAATGGAACTTACCATCGACACTCCAGCAGCTACCAAAATATAAACTTTATTCCAAACAAAAAAAGACTCTCAAATTTGAGAGTCTTTTTTATATGCTTAGAACTTCTTTTTCTAAAATTAGGGAATATGTGTCCGTACGACGATCTCTTAAAAATTGCAGTAGATTACGTGCTTCATTAATTTCCTTTGTATCAATTTTTTGGATGAGTATTCCTTCCTCCTCTTCCAAAGAACAAACAATTTCTCCCATTGGATTACTGATAAAACTTCCTCCATAGAAACACATGCCCTTTTCTTTCCCGACTCGATTTACAGCTGCAACAAATACACCGTTATGAATACTATGAGCTGAAATAGCTTTTGTCCAAATTGGTTTTGTTGATAATTCTGGATAATCTGGTTCAGAGCCAATTGCGGAAGGATAAAATAATATTTCTGCTCCTTTTAGTGTCAAAATTCGTGCTACTTCAGGGAACCATTCATCCCAGCAGATCCCGATTCCTATTTTCCCATACTTTGTACTATATACTGGATACCCTGTATTTCCTGGTGTGAAATAATATTTTTCATGGTAACTCGGTCCATCTGGAATATGATTTTTACGTGTTGTTCCTAAATATTTACCGTCAGCATCAAACACTGCTGCACTGTTAAAATAAATCCCTTGTGCTACCCATTCATAAAAAGGAACAATTAAAACAACATGAAGTTCTTCCGCTAACCTTTGCATCGCTTGTAAAGCTTCATGTTCAAAAGAAATTGCCAGTTCATAATTACGAACTGAAACGCTTTGAGCGAAGTATTCAGCATGATATAACTCCTGTAAACAAATAATCTTGGCTCCCTTTTTTGCTGATTCTCTTACCTTTGCTATTGTTCTTTCTATATTTCCCTTGATATTTTCATTACACGCTAATTGAACTAGCCCAATTGTCACTTCATTCATTCTCTTCTTCCCCCCATTAATTCTTAATGCTTTCTTTTTCATTCCGAAAAACTATATTGCCATTTACCACTGTAAAAATAACCTTAGCATCTTTAATTTCTTCCACCGGTACGGTAAACAAATTCCGATCTAGCACAACTATGTCAGCTAGCTTCCCTTCTTCTATTATGCCTAGTTCATTTTCGCGAAATGAGGCATACGCAGGAGTATACGTGTATGCTCGTAACGCTTCCGCTAATGATATTTTCTCTTGCGAATTCCATTCCACACCTTCATCATCTAGCCTTGTTACAGCTCGGTAAATTTCTGGTAACGGGTTTACTGTAACAACAGGATAATCGCTGCCAAATACAAGCTTTGTTCCTGCATCCATTAATGTTTTCATCAAGTAATTGTATTGCATTCTTTCTGATCCAATTAACCTTCTATATACTTCTCGACTTGTAAGATTAATATGTTCAGGCTGAATAGACGCCAACACCCCTAATTTTTGAAACCTCTCAATATCATTGGGATGAATCATTTCGGCATGCTCAATTGCGTGCCTTGCATCTCTTTTTCCATTCTGTATTTCAGCCTCTTCAAAAGCATCTAATGCTAAACGTACAGCTCCATCTCCTATTGCATGAAATCTTACGCGAAAGCCCTCCTTATCAGCCTCTACTGTCCATTTTTTTATGATTTCTGGTGGATATGTAGTATGACCTCTTGTCGTTTCTTCATTATATGATTCAAGTAAATATGCCGTATAACTAGTTGTTACTCCATCAATAAATTGTTTAAACCCGCAAAATTGAACCATACTAGATTTGTATTTTTCCTTTAAGGATTTTGCTAAGTTTAAATCTCCATTTAGCGGCGCAACAAAATGAATTCTTGTTGTTAACTTTCCTATCTTTTCAAATTCATCATATAACTCCGCTTCTTCCACGCCCATTTCTGGTATCCTCAATAAATCATGCACAGAGGTTACTCCATATTTCGCAGCTTCTATTAAAAAATTTTGAAGCAATATCCTATTTCGTTTAGAGTTAAACTGCAATACGCTAGTTACTAATCCCACTGCATTTTCCTTTAAGACTCCTGTTGGCTCACCATTTTGATCCCTAACGATTTCTCCATATGGTGGACTCTTAGTTTCTTTATTAATCCCTGCCATTTCAAGTGCTTTACTATTTAACCAAACACTATGAAATTCAGCATGGTATAAAAACACTGGTCGATCTGCAACATACTCATCCAATATCATCCGATGTGGCTCTTCATGAATTTCCCACAAATTCTGTTCCCAACTGCTTCCAATTACACAGTTTATCTCTTTATTTCGTTCAGCAAATTCCTTTACAAACTTTCCAACTTCTCTAGCTGAACGCGCATGAATTAACTGTACTCCCTCACTTACTAAACTTCCTAACATTAAATGAATATGGAAATCATGAAATCCAGGCATAATAAGCTGATTTCCAAAATCATGTACAATTGTGTCAGCATCTACATAACCATGAATATCTTCTTTCGGAACAAGAGCAATAATCTTATCATCCTTAACAATAATTGATGCCGAGATAGGTTTTTCTCCTATACCTGTAAATACAGCATGACTACTTAAAATCATATCCGCTTTTTTTCTCATAATTCTCCCCCTCTAAATAGATACTTCTTGTCCATCTTCTTTTGGCAATTCATCAAAATTCATCTGTGGTGGTTGAACACGGAAGAATTTTGTTATATATAGAAGATACACAATACCCATAATGGTCCATATTCCTCCCAGTATGAGAGACATCTTGTCTAAATCACTCCACAATTTAATTGTTATACATGCACCAATTAGCGGTATTAATAAATAGAGAATCGTAGATTTTAATGACCTTTGTCCCCCCTTAATAAAATAATGTGCAATGACGGAAATATTCACAAATGTAAAAGCAATCAATGCACCGAAGTTAATAAAAGATGTAATTGTAACAAGATCAGTAAATAGTGACACCAAAGCAAAAATACTCACTAAAATAATATTTTTGATAGGTGTTTGAAAACGCGGATGTATATAGGCAAAAAATGATTTTGGTAGTACAGAGTCCCTCCCCATTGCATATAAAATACGCGAAACACTAGCATGAGAAGCTAAGGCGGATGTGAATGAAGTTACAACCATTCCTGCAAGAAACAAAGCATTAAATAAATTCCCGCCTATCATTCTAGCGATTTCAGCGGCTGCCGTATCTAAACTTTTATATGCCAAATAGTCTGGATGTATTAAATGTGCTAGATATGAGACGATAATATAGCACATTCCAGAAAAGCAAATGACAAAGAAAATCGCTTTTGGAATAGTCCTTTTTGGTTGAATTGTTTCCTCTGCAAAAGTTGTTAAAGCATCAAACCCTAAAAATGATAAACAAAGTACAGATGCCCCTGAAAATGCTGCAATTATTGAAGAATCTGGATTCATAAACGGTTTTAATGAAAATAATGTTCCCTCTCCTGTTCCATTAAGAAGTGAATGAATACATAGAGCACAAAAAACTATCAATACGATATATTGGAACCCTAAAAAAATCATATTCATTGTAATCGTTACTTTTGTCCCTACAACATTAATTACTGTCACAATTATAATCATCGTAATAATCCATATACTAGAAGGAACAGAAGGGAGATATTCCGATAAATAGAGTGAAATAATGAGGAAGTTAATCATAGGGATAAACAAATAATCCATTAGAATTACCCAACCAACCATGAAACCTAATCCTGGACTTAATGACTTTTGTGTATACGTATAAGCTGATCCCGAAATTGGATACGCTTTTGTCATTTGTCCATAACTATATGCTGTAAATAACATCGCACATAGAGCAAGTATATAGGCTGTTGGTATCACTCCTTTTGATAAAGATTCCACTACGCCAAACGTAGTAAATACCGTTAATGGTGCCATATAGGCCAAACCTAGCAATACAAGTTGAAAAAAAGTCAACGAACGCTTCAACTGAATGTCATCTTTCACTTTTCAACCCCCTTCATCTTTGCAACTTATCCATGCAATTTTTGTTCCATTTTGTTACCATATGGGAAAATCATTATTTTCTCATGCTATAAAGCAAAAAAAAACGGATAAATTCCCCACGGGAAAATATCCGTTTCTGCATAAGTTATGAATACTTGCATACTTTCCGTACGCCAGAAATTTTAAAAAAAGAAAAAAATACCAATTCCTTAAACCGTTAGGAAATAATAAATATAAATAAAAAAACATCCTAAATTACACATTTAGGATGCTTTTTGTAAAACAAATCAATTTCTATTAAGTAATCGCATACGATAACAATTCATCGTCACTTCCCCAAGCCTTTGCAACAATTGATAATTCGCATATGCTCCGACCGGGGCACCGATGATTGGAACGAGTTGAAGCATTTTTGCTAAATCGATATAGTCTCGGTATTCTGTTTGGAACTTTTCCCAGTCCATATGATTTTCTTCTTCTGTATCCCACGTTTCAATCGCTTTCCATACTTCTTTTCGGTAATCGTCACTTGAAAAAGCAAGCTGGAAAACGTGAAGAATAAAAAGGCGCTCTTCTTTTTTACTCGTATCAAATCCGTACAATGTTGCTGCATCAAATAAAAATTTTATTTTAATAGTAAGTAATAACGGGAAATCGGCAAGGCCAAGGAGAATACCACCTGCTCCTGTTCCTGCCCCTTCTGCCGCTGCGACTTTTTTATATTCGTCCATTTTTTTACGTACTTCATCGTCTCGTCTTTGCAGTGACCAGTTCGTTTCTTTTAGCTTCGGTTTTATGAAGTTTGATCCAGCGCTAATTGTTTGCACCATCATCCGAATCGTTTCTGTTAGTACCTTTTGCACTTTCGCGGGCACTAGTTGTTGCACTTTCACCTGCACTTTTTTAGAGAACCGTGTCATCATAGAAGAATCTTTCATGAATGTAGCTTTCCACTGCTCCAATTCTTTTCTAACCTTCTCTTCATATGTAATCATAGGTTCATTCCTTTCAGTTTAAACGCTCAATTCGTTTCGCACCGTATTGATAAACGAAACCGATACTAAATATTATACTTACGACAAATAAAATGCCGGTCATTATGAAATCTTTCGTCGCAAGTGCAAATATAATTGTAAATACAACGCTACCAATGATAAGAATCGCATTTAATAAAGTAAGAAAATCTTTCTTCTTCTCGTCGCCACCTACTGGATATAAATCAAGCCAAATTTTCATACGGTGATGCTTCCAAAGAGTTAATAGCTGGTAGCCGATTAAGTATAAGAAAACAAGGCTTACGATAAAGCGTCCATATAAAAATGGGATAAAGTAAAGAATGACGCCACCAAGAACGAGTAAACGCATATATAAACCGAAATAGTTACCTGATCGTAAAAACGTTCTCGTATATAAGTATAAATATGTACGGTTCTCACCAATTATCGAAAGAATGAAATCAAGCCATTTCCGGCGTGATACTCTCTCTTTTAACGCTGGTACATCAACGAACATATTCGCAATGCGGTACAGCAGCATCATTTTTTTACCCTCTTCAGAAATTAAATACTCCCAGTTTAGCGGCTTTCCTTTCACCTTTTGATGCATAACAGCAAGGTATAGCGCCATTAAAAAGACAATCACACCGGTAAAAATGACTGAAGTACGTTCTACAAGGACGTACACAAATAAGCCATTTAAAATAAAACGAATAAACCAATCCGCTCTTTGTACATTTTGATCTGTTAAAAATGATTTTTCCCACGCTACGAATAAATTCCACGCTTTTACAATGACAAACGCGATTACAATCCATATGTAATTGGCACCTGTTTGTTTCATTTGCTGGAAGTATAACGGGGCAAGCGCAGCGGCTACCATTGCGATTATGTATAACTGAATCATAAACGTAAAGAGAAATGCCTTCGTAAAGTAAGGCTTTAACTTTTCTTCAACTGGCAGCAAATACACGAGGTCTGCTTCTTTTAATAACGTTTGGACTGACCCAGCTGTTAATACAAGACCAAGCAAGACTGCCATAACAATCGCTGTCGGAAACGAAGGTGTTAACGTTTGTAACCATTGCTGGTAATAATACGCTCCTGCACCGATGATAAATACGAAAATAAATTTCAAATGATCATTAAATACGTATTTACTATATGTACGAACTTCTTTTAGAAAGTGCCGAAATCGTTCTTTCCATAACGCTGTGCTATTCATAATCTTCTTCCTTCGTTAACGCAATATAAATATCATCAAGCGTTGCGCCAGGCATATTAAACCCGGATTGAAGTTCTGATAATGTTCCCATCGCTCTCACTTCACCTTGATGCAAAATAATGAATGAATCACAATAGCGCTCTGCTGTCGCTAAAATATGTGTACTCATTAAGATGCCCGCACCACTCTTTTTCATTTGATCCATCATTTGAAGAAGTGATTGAATCGCTAACGGATCGAGCCCAACGAAAGGTTCGTCCACAATGTAAAGTGATGGCTCAACTAAAAATGCACTCATAATCATCACTTTTTGTTTCATCCCCTTTGAGAAATGAGACGGAAACCATTTTAAGCGATTTTTCATGCGAAATTCATGTAATAATTGTCCTACACGTTCTTCATATTGTTTTTCATCTACGCCGTACGCCATCGCCGTTAATTTCAAATGCTCTTCTAACGTTAACTCATCATATAATACTGGCGTTTCTGGAATGAAGGAGAAACTAGAACGGTACGCTGTCATATCATCACGAATTGTTTTCCCATTAATTGTGACAGTTCCTTTTTTCGGCTCCATTAAACCGATGATATGTTTAATTGTCGTACTTTTCCCAGCCCCATTTAAACCGATCAAGCCGACAAGTTCGCCTTTATTAACAGAGAACGAAACATTTTGCAGTACAGGTCGTTTCGTATATCCTCCTGTAACATTTTCTACACGCAATAACTCGCTCATACGACACCACTTTCTTCATTAGTATTCATTCTATATTCATCTTACCAAAAATTGTGCTGTACTACATAGTATCGATGTCTCCAAAAAAAATTAAAATTTCTTCGCATATATTTTTACGAAAGCGGACATCATAATTAAGGAAGAAGGAACACACTTGAAAAAGCAACCACCAATTGATGAGTACAACAACATAGTGAAGTCATCATGAAATGGGGTGTCCAAGTTGGACAATGAAATTTACACATAACCAGATAATTTGTTTCATTTTCGAAACGGGGTGTCTCCGAAAGAGCATATACTGTTTTAAAAAATAAACAATTTCATTTAATAAAAGATTGCAATTCATTTCACTTGAAAATGGGGTGTCTACGGCAGAGACTTTAGCCGATTTACCGTGCATTTCTTAAATAAATGAGGTGTCTGTGAAAGAGCATATACTGTTTTAAACACTAACAATTTCATTTAATACAAGATTGCAATTCATTTCACTTGAAAATGGGGTGTCTACGGTAGATATTTCAGCCGATTTACCATGTATTTCTTATATAAATGAGGTGTCTGCGAACCGTAAATTATAAAAAATGCTTTTTCAATCCCTCTTCAGAAAACAGGAAGCTGAGTCAGCTTCCTGTTTTTCGTGTTTGTTCTCCTATGTAATTATGGTAAAATACGGCTAAGACCATTTGAAAGGATGAGATCGATGAATCATACAGCGGACAATTGTATTTTTTGTAAAATCATTGACGGGCAAATCCCTTGCTCAAAAGTATACGAAGATGAACATGTACTTGCATTTTTAGATATTAGTCAAGTAACAAAAGGACATACTCTTGTTATTCCGAAAGTTCACAAACAAGACATTTTTGCGTTAACGCCAGAAATCGCATCACATATTTTTGCTGTCGTTCCAAAAATCGCAAATGCAATGAAAGCAGAATTTAATCCAGTTGGTTTCAACCTACTTAACAATAACGGCGAGAAAGCTGGACAAACTGTATTCCACTTCCACCTTCATTTAATTCCACGCTACGGTGAAAACGATGGTTTCGGTGCTGTTTGGAAATCACACCAAAATGAATACACAATGGAAAATTTACAAAACATCGCAAGTACAATTGCAAATAGTGTGAAATAGTGCCACTATAATAAGAAGTAATACATAATAAGCCGATTCCTCTGGCATTTATTGTATGGCTTCTTTCTTCACAAAAAATGCCGGGGGTATGATTTTTTTGTGCATAGCATGTACAAGAGAGAAAAGCTCACTTTTCTTCCCCTTGTCTTAAAGATATGCACACTTTTATACATCATGAATACGAACGAAAAATAAGGAGGTTTCCTTTTATGTCAAAAGCTAAATCCTTTATTACAGGTGTACTTTGCGGCGGAGCAGTTGCTGGACTAGCCGTTCTTTTCTCAACTCCTTCTTCTGGTAAAGCTATGCGCGGTAAGCTGAAAGAAAAAGGAACTGATATAAAAAAAACATTAGCTGATATTACAGCTGATACGAAGTTATTAAAGCGTCAAATCGTTGAAACTGCTTCAGAAGGTAAAGAAGTATTCCAAGAACTAAAAGACGATATGCATGACACGCTTTCTAACTGGAAACAAGATATTTCTCAAAACAAACGACATATCGAAAAAGAAATTTTAGACATTCAAAAGTCAATTGAGAAACTACAAGAAGCCGTTCCAGAAAAAGCGTAAACATATTCCTGCTTAGTTTTTTGCATATAACAAATATTTTTCATACGAATTGACCTTAACACGGCATATCACATAGATATGCCGTGTTTTTATGCATTTACAATATATGTTATCCCTTAACATGTAAAGACAACACATGTATTCTCGACTCATAAAACGCTTCCATAGTTATGCATGATTTGTATAGAATGTTATTTTTCCGAAAAATTTTCACAATTCTCACAAAAAGACTTTATTAATTTTTATTTTACTGGCATAATAGATAATAATGAAAAAAGAATGTTAAAGTGGGTGAGTAAATGAAAAGTGGAGAAAAAAATTACTCGGTAAAAGAAGCGATGATTTTCAGCCAACGTATTGCTCAATTATCGAAAGCGTTATGGAAATGCGTAGAGAAAGATTGGCAACAATGGATTAAACCTTACGATTTAAACATTAACGAGCATCATATTTTATCAATCGCTTATCATTTAAAAGGGGCTTCTATTTCTGAGATTGCTAAGTTTGGAGTTATGCACGTATCAACGGCGTTTAACTTCTCTAAAAAGCTAGAAGAACGCGGCTATCTTGTATTCTCTAAAAAAGAAGATGATAAACGAAATACGTACATTGAAATTACAGACAAAGGGGAAGAATTACTACTTCGCTTAATGGAGGAGTATGACCCTGAAAATAATTCTGTTTTTAATGGTGCACTTGAACTTCGTAATTTTTACGGTAAGTTCCCAGAAAATATCGAACTTATTGCGATCCTTCGCAATATTTACGGACAGGACTTCATCGATATTTTTGAGAAATCATTAGAGAATATTGAGGAGAACTTTACGGAGACCGATCAAAAATTAGTTAAGAAATAATCTATTTATCCTTTCGCAATCATGCGTAAGAATTCATTCATAAGTGGCACAAATAAGCCCTGCTTTGCTAGCGCTTCCGCAGTTTCGTATACTTCGAGCTGATGTGGAAGCGCTTTTTCAAATTGATCTAATAGCGCATCAAACAATAGAAGGCCTTCTGCTTTCTCCACTACATATTGTTCGTTCAGCTTTTCACAAAGTTTTAGTATACGTTCAATGTCTTTTTTACGAGCTTTTTTCTTTATGATTAAAGAATAAAATGGACACTTTTCTTCATCAATCATTTTAAATAGTAGGTCTACGTAGTATTCAGCTTGTTCTAGTCTTCTTACAACGTCCATTTTCTCCCTCGCTTCCTAACACAAAGTCTTCTATTTCTGAATTTTGTAACACGAACAAAATATCGTATGATACAATATATAAAGTATATGTATTTTAGCCAAAAGGAGGTCTCGCCTCATGACTCTTATAACCGTTGTTTTTGTTGCATTCGCACTTCTTGTTATATTTTACACGAATTTCATGACACATACACTGTGTGAGCGAAAACAAATATCTGCGAGCCGCCAGCCCGGTGTCTTTCGAGTTATTAATGTATGTATTACCATTCTATTAATTTCTAGTTATGTAGAAATTATATTTCATGGAAAGTGAGGAAGGAAGCCCCTTCCTCATTTTTTTCCTCTATAAGCAAATTATACCTACTATAACTAATAAAATAAACAGTACAAGTAATAAAATAAGTTTTGAATTCATCCCCCATCCCCTCCTCTTTTCTGTATATGCGACATGCGCCCAATATGGTACCCTTTCAAAATCTGACACAAACTGGTTAAAATTTCTTTATCAATAGGAAAACCCGTCGAAATATGATATATTAAATTTTGTACATATTGCTTATACTATGAAATAAACGACACGCATCTAAACTTTATCCTAAAGCCTCGGTAAGCCCTGTTAAGCGTGCTTTTACATATAAAAAAAGCAAAGACATCAGTGAGACTTAATCAGGTTCTTATGAACGAAAATAACCTATCATAAGGCGTTTCTTCATTCGTATGGGATAAATTAAAAATACATAATAGTAGGAGTGTTTATTGAATGAAGAAAGCTATGCTTGCCTTAGCCGCAACAAGTGTAATCGCATTATCAGCATGTGGAACATCATCATCAGACAAAATTGTTACATCTAAAGCTGGTGACATCACTAAAGAAGAGTTCTACAATCAAATGAAGACACAAGCTGGTAAACAAGTACTAAATAACATGGTTATGGAAAAAGTACTTATTAAAAACTACAAAGTCGATGAAAAAGAAGTAGACAAAAAGTTCGATGAAATGAAAAAGCAAGTCGGTGACCAATTCGATACACTAATGAAACAACAAGGCCTTAAAGAAGAAACAGTTAAAAATGGCGTTCGCGCTTCATTAGCTCAAGAACAAGCGATTGAAAAAGCAATTACTGATAAAGACTTAAAAGCAAAATTTGAGGACTATAAGCAAGAAATTAAAGCAAGCCATATTCTTGTAAAAGATGAAGAGACTGCAAAAAAAGTGAAAGAAGAACTTGCACAAGGTAAATCTTTCGAAGAGTTAGCGAAAAAGTACTCTGAAGATCCAGGTTCAAAAGAAAAAGGTGGCGACTTAGGATTCTTCGGACCAGATAAAATGGTAAAAGAATTCGATGAAGCTGCTCGTAAGCTGAAAAAAGATGAAGTAAGTGAACCAGTAAAAACACAGCATGGTTACCATATCATTAAAGTAACTGAGACTCATGCTGACGCAACTTTCGATAAAGCAAAAGCTGACATCAAAAAAGAAGTAGTTCAAGAAAAAACACAAGATGCTCAATTTATGAACGATCTTATGATGAAAGAAATCAAAAAAGCTGACGTAAAAGTTGACGACAAAGATTTGAAAGATCTTTTCGAAGAACCAAAAGCTGACGCTAAAAAAGACGCAAAGAAATAATGAAGTGAAAAAAGCTTGGGTAGCCCCAAGCTTTTTTTATTTTGTAGTAGTTTTATCCCGCTATTTGTGGATATGTGTTTATTTAAATGTTATGTACAAAAAAACGTAGGCATATTTAATTCCTACGTTTTTTATAAGTTAATCAGTTCCTTTACTATTACAATTCATCAAATTCATCAATTTCAGCTTTACGCTTTAAAAATATTTCCATATCTTTATTCTCTCTTCCCATTAAACCAAGAGCATGTCTATCATTTAAAGCTAATTCTTTATAACCCCATATATATTCTATTGTTGTCGCTTTACTATTTTTATGATCCGCAAAATACCATTCTAAAGGTTGTAAAGGATTAGATACTTCAAACAATTCGGCTGGGTACCATGAAGGCAAGTTTTCATTTTCACCTAAGATTAAATAGTCTAATTCTCCATTCAATGAACTAATACCATAAACCACATATTCCTTATGGATTTCTAAATTTATAATCGAGTCTCGATTATATCCTTGTTTTAATAAACCCTCTGAAAATGTATCTCCTGAATTTTTTATACACAGTACCTTCATATACAAGCTCCTATCAACAAAAAATTAATTTTTAAATTTAAAATCATCAAATTCATCTGTTCTAGTATTTTTAACATAATGAATTTCTACACCATTTTAAATTCCCTAGTGGCCCCTCGTACCCAGAATCATTTCCGTACCCCTCTTACTCCATTCAACATAAAAAACCTCGATTCCATCACATGCGGAACCAAGGTTTATCTTATTATCATTGATTAAATTAAAAAAATATGTTAAATTAGTACAGAAACGCATTCGTCAAAAACGATAGAATGTATTTATCCGTATCTTAATTGTACACCAAAACACATCTTCAGTCAACCTCTATTTTTCACTTTTAAAGGAGTGCATACGTATGAATAAAAAACTTGATCTAGAGCAAAAACGATTGGATAACGTAATAGAAACGATTACGGAGCAAATTGATAAACTGGAAAGCGAAACTGGCAGACGCCGGGCAGAAGTAATCAACATTCGCAAACACTTCTGGGATGATGTAAAAGTTAATACTGATACTTTTGACGATTATCTTGAAACAGTTATCAACTTAAGACAACAAGCTCAGTCACTAGCCGTCACACAAATTACCCATAAGCACACCTTTAATCGACTTGCCGCACTACGACGTATGCATAAAGCACCTTACTTCGGACGAATTGATTTCAAAGAAGAAGGAGAATCTGGCGCAGAACAAATTTATATCGGGGTGGCTACACTTACCGATGCAAGCGGAGAAAACTTTCTTATATACGATTGGCGCGCACCAATTTCAAGTGTTTACTACGATTATCCACCAGGACCAGCTGAGTACAGTACACCAGGAGGCGTAATCCGCGGTAATGTGGAGAAGAAATTACAATATATTATTCAAAATGGCGAGATTGATTCAATGTTCGATACGAGCCTCACAATTGGAGATGAAATTCTGCAACAAGCGCTCGGAAAAGGAACAAACAAACATATGCAAAGTATCGTTGCTACTATCCAGCGCGAGCAAAATGAAATTATCCGTCACGATGAAGGGCGACTACTTATCGTTCAAGGAGCTGCTGGTAGTGGTAAAACGTCAGCTGCCCTGCAGCGAATCGCCTACTTACTATATAAATATCGCGAATGGCTAAAAGCAGATCAAATCATTCTCTTCTCCCCTAACTCCATGTTCAACAGCTACGTATCTAACGTACTGCCAGAACTCGGCGAAGAAAATATGCAGCAAGTCACATTCCAAGAATATTTAAACCATAGACTAAGTAAGTCATTTGACGTTGAGGATCCTTACGAGCAATTAGAATATATGCTAACTGAAACGAATAGCGCAAATTATAAAACTCGAAATGCGAGCATTCGATTTAAAGCATCTACTCAATTTTTCGAGATGATTAGAGCGTACAGACAATCTCTTGAATCTTCAGGCATGCTATTTAGAGGAATGAAATTTAGAGGAAAACTGATTGCCTCTGCTAAAGAAATTACAGAGCAATTTTATAATACTGATTCCTCCCTCCGCTTCCATAATCGAATTGAGAAGTTAACGGATTGGCTAAACAAACAAATAGACACAATTGAAAAAACAGAACTGAAAAAGCCTTGGGTAGAAGAAGAAATTGAACTACTTAGTAAAGATGAGTATCAAAAAGCTTATAAATACTTACAGAAAAAAGGCGAGTTTGATGACAACTCCTTTAATGATTATGAAAAAGAAACGAAAGTACTCGGTCGTATGATTGTCCGTAAAAAATTAAAACCGTTACGTAAAGGCGTTCAAACATTGCGTTTTATCAATTTTACAGGCATATATAAACAACTCTTCACAGATGAATCATGGGTTACTGGCGAAAAGCCTAAAGAATGGGATGACATTTGTTCACTAACTTTGAACATGCTTGATGAAGGAAAGCTACATTACGAGGATGCGACTCCATTTTTACTTTTAAAAGAATTAATTGAAGGCTTCCAAACGAACAGATCAATTAAACACGTACTCGTAGATGAAGCACAAGATTATTCTCCGTTTCAGTTCGAGTTTTTAAAACGTCTCTTCCCTGCCGCAAAAATGACAGTACTCGGAGACTTTAACCAAGCGATATTTGCTCATGCGAGTGAAACAGTTAATTTCAATACACTTACTAGCTTATACGGACCAGATGAAACAAACGGCATCAACTTAACTCGTAGCTATCGATCAACAAAACCGATTATTGAATTCACACGCTATCTCGTACCGGAAGGAAAGAACATTAACGCCTTTGAACGTGACGGTGAGAAACCTACAGTGACTAAAGTTTCTGATTACAGCGAACTGCATGATCGTATCACTTCTAAAGTTGCTGAACTACAAAAACAACAGCACAATACGATCGCAATTATATGTAAATCCGCAGCTGAAAGTGCCGCTGCATACGAGGCACTCAGTCATATCGAGAATATTAAACTTGTGAAAAGTAACTCAGCCGAGTATGAGCAAGGAATTGTCGTGATTCCTGCTTACTTAGCGAAAGGTATCGAATTTGATGCTGTTATTATTTACGATGCTTCTAAAGATGTGTACAGCGATGAGAGCCTACGTAGATTGTTCTACACTGCTTGTACACGCGCAATGCATGAATTGCAGCTTTATAGCGTTGGTGAGGTTAGTCCTTTTGTAACGGGGGCTGCTTCGGAGAGTTTTGAATGTATAACGAAAACACCTTGATTTTTATCAAGGTGTTTTTTTCATTCTAAATGAAATATCTTTACGCCGATATACACTCAGCACAATCCCCATTATAAATGCATGAAACAGAGTTGGTATCAATCCGTAGCTAATAAAGGGTAATGATATAGAAACACGTGGTAATATCCCGAGGATCATGCCAACGTTACAAATGAAATGGACTACAAAAAGAGTTACTCCACCAACGAGTAGCAATTTACCATAACCATCATTTATTCTATACGATATGGTCATTATTCTCACTGCAAAAAGAGAAAGAATCAAGACAAGAATCAGCGCAAGCACATATCCATAATAGTAAGTCAAACTCGCGAATACAAAATCAGTATGCGCAGCAGGGATAGACTTTATATTTCCATATGTACCAAACCAACCTGCCGACGACATTGCCTCTTTTAAACGTAAATACCATAGATCATGCTCTGGGTTTAAAAAACCTAAAATTCTAGCTATCCGGTATTCTTTTACGGCAGACCAGGAAAATAGATCCTTAATAACAAAGGGTAAAATTGGTAAAATCGTAATGAGCCATGCCGTTTTCTTTCCTAGCTTACTCCACCAAAGCATAACGAATACCATCGTAATATAAATAAAAATTGGCACCAGAATTGATGTAGTTGAAAATAGATATAAAGAAAATACGTACAACATGAGAAGGTGCATAAACTTTAACCTACTATTATTGAAAAAAGAAGCCCAAGCTAGAAAGAAGAATGGTATCGTCATTAAACAGTCAATTGTGAGAGGACCAATCTTTATTAATGCTTCTCCATTCACAGAAATAGTCGGAAAACATTTTATAGCTAACAAGATAAGTATTCCAATTGTATAAAACAGCCACCCGATTCTTTCTAACTTCCGATAATCAATCAGCATCATCCCTAAAGCTGCTACAACACCGAGAATAACAAATATCACCTTATTCATTAGTAAATCATTCATATGTCCAAAAGCTATAACCGGCAAAAAGCCTAGCCCCATAGCAGCCACTAATAAAATAATTAAGAACCAATCCACCTTTGGCTTATGAAGTTTGTTAAGTTCCCTGCCAAGCTTGATCGGACTTCCCATTTGTTCAACAGCCTTATTTTCAGCAACTTCCTCACTTAACCCTTTCTCTATCCACGTGTTCTTCGCCTGTTTCAAGTGAAAATCTAGTTCAGTTGCTACAAAGCTCTTTGCTTCTTTTGATTTAATGTGATTGGTAACTTCGCTTAAAAAACGCTCCCCTTTTTTGTTCAATTTTATCTCACTCCTGTACTAATCCTTTTAATATAAACCGTGCCTTCGTAGAATCTTTTTCTACCTTTCGCAGCATCTTTCTTCCTTTATCATTTAATTGATAATATTTCGCTCCTGCATGATCCCAACTCGATTGGATAAAACGATTCTGTTCTAGACGATGTAATACAGTATATAAAAACCCTTCATTTCCTTCGAATTTTCGAATCCCTCTCCCTCGTAGTAACTGTGACAATTCGTATCCTGTTTTTTCATGACTGAGGAGTTGTAAAATCGCTAAAGAGATGTCCTCTTCCTTTTCGTTTGAAGCATTGATTTTTTCGCGCACCTGCTTTCGATGTTGATCAGAAAAACTCAAATGTTTAAACGTTGTATTCTCCATTGATTTTCGCAGGCCTTTTAATCGATCTTCCATTTGATTATTCCTCCAATCCTTTCTTCAAAAGCTCCTTCGCTTTTTTCAGTCTCGTTTTTATCGTGTTTTCTTTCACTTCTATTACAATAGCAATCTCTTTAATTGATAGTTCTTCATAATAAAATAGATAAATGACTTCTCGATATTTTATCGGTAAATTCATTACTGCAGAAGCCAGTTCACGATCCTTCGCATTTTGAATAACAGTTTGTTCGACACTATCATTTTGAACCCCAATATAAGCAGCTTCATCCTCTGTCACGATCACCTTTTTGTTATACCAACTTTTTATGTAGTCCTTACATTGATTAATCGCAATTCTCCACAACCACGTTTTCACATTCGATTTCCCTTTGTATGTATGAAGAGATTTATAACATTTCACAAATATATCTTGCGTTAAATCCTCAGCGACTTCTTTATTATTCACATATGAATACACAAGCTGTAAGACTTCTTGTCCATACTTGTTCATTATTTCATCGATAAAGAGTTCCTTATCTTCTATTTCAAACGCTTCTACCGTTAATTCATCCACATCATTTCCTCCTTCCCATTTATTAGACGACGCACTGTATGGAAAAGTTTTATAAATTCATAAAAAAACGGTTGGAAATGTCCATACCGTTTTGTTCATCCTCTACTATTTAATTTTTTCTAAAACAAAACTTTTAATATTCCCCGCACTTTTTATAGCTTACGATACGTCTGTTTTATTAAGTTCTTCAAAATAAGGATATTGTAGAAGCAAATTAATAAATTGATTCATTTCAACTCCAATACACTACTACAATTGTTAAGTTATTCAAACGGTATAATAATACTTATTATACCTTTCGTATTCATATCCTGTTAAGCAACAAAAATCTACACTCAGTTAATTTCAGTACACTCTGTACAAATATAATAAAACAAAAAACCGCATGAAGGCTCTCCCTCATGCGGTTTATTTTTAAGCTAACGCAGCCGCCTGCTCTTGTTGATCTACAGGAATTACAGCGTCTGTTAATGCTTTTTCTAATTCAGCTGTGTATTTCATTTGCTCTTCTTTGCTCCAGCCTAGTTTCGCAGCCATGTAGTTGATTACTGCTTCTTTCCACTCGTATACCCAGTGAATGTTGAAGAATACAGCGCCTCTGCGGCGTACGAAGAAGTCAACTGGTTTCGCTGTCATTTCGTAATCCATTGCGTATACAAGTGGGATTAGAACGTCTAGCGGCATGTTGTATTCTTTCGCTTCGTCTTTATGTTTTTTCGCTAAGTCAAACAGTACGTCTACGTTAGAGCCGTAGAATTTCGCGAATTCTTCTGCTTGTACTTTCGTTAAACCATATTTCGTACCTTCGTCTGCTTTTTTCGCAACGAATGCTGGGAATCCGTGTGAACCACTTACATGACCACCAGAGATTGGCATATGTTTCGTATCGCTCTTCTTATATGCGCTATGGCCTTCTTTTTGTAATAGATTCGTTACGTAGTCTACTACCATTTCAGCCATTTTGCGGTATCCTGTTAATTTACCGCCCGCGATTGTAATTAAACCAGATTCAGAAGTCCAAATTTCATCTTTACGAGAAATTTCAGATGCATTCTTACCTTCTTCATAGATTAGCGGACGTACACCAGCCCAGCTTGATTCCACATCTTTTTCTGTAATTTTCACGCTTGGGAACATGTAATTAATCGCATTAATGATATATGTGCGATCTTCTGTTGTCATGTGCGGTACAGCTGCGTCTTTATCATAGAACGTATCTGTTGTACCTACGTACGTTTTTCCTTCGCGAGGAATCGCAAACACCATACGTTTATCCGGTGTATCGAAGTAAATTGCTTGCCCTAATGGGAAACGTTTTTGGTCAATTACTAAATGCACACCTTTTGATAACTGAAGTACTTTCCCTTTTTTAGAGTTATCTTTTTCACGAAGTGTATCTACCCAAGGACCAGCTGCGTTTACAATTTTCTTACCGTAAACTTCGTACACTTCTCCGTCTAGTAAATCGATTACACGTACACCGCATACTTTTCCATCTTTATATAAGAAACTGTCTACTTTTGCGTAGTTAACAGCTTTCGCACCGTGTTCAATCGCTTCTTTCATTACTTCAATTGTAAGACGCGCATCATCTGTACGATATTCTACGTAGTAACCGCCGCCTTTTAATCCTTCTTGTTTTACAAGAGGCTCTTTATTTAGCGTTTCTTCACGGTTAAACATCTTTCTGCGCTCGCTTCGTTTTACGCCTGCTAAGAAGTCGTATACACGAAGACCAATTGATGTACTAAATGACCCGAACGTGCCGCCTGTATGGAACGGAAGTAACATCCACTCTGGTGTTGTTACATGGGGACCGTTCTCATATACGATCGCACGCTCTTTCCCCACCTCTGCTACCATTTTCACTTCAAGTTGTTTTAAATAACGTAGACCACCGTGTACAAGTTTCGTTGAACGACTTGATGTACCTGCTGCAAAGTCCTGCATTTCAAACACAATCGTTGATAAACCGCGTGTTGCCCCATCTAATGCAATACCAGAACCAGTAATACCTCCACCAATTACGATCACATCTAACTCTTGTTTATTTACTCCATTTAATACGTCTTTACGTTGTTTACTTGAAAATTTCATGGTAATTCCTCCCTTTGATAACGAAAAAAGAGACCACAAGCTCCGCTATAGATTTCGCCTCTATAGCGTGTTGTGGTCTCTCCAAATCTCCTACCGAATTATTAACTTGTCATCATTATAACACTGTTTATGATTATTTGAAAGCTTTAGTTGCTTCAATTGCTTTTTTCCATCCAGCATATAGCTCTTCGCTTGTTTCCGCTTCCATCGTTGGTTCAAAGCGTTTGTCCATATGCCACTGTGCTTTAATTTCATCTTGGTTTTTCCAGTATCCAACCGCAAGACCAGCTAAGTATGCTGCACCTAAAGCTGTCGTTTCATTGATCACTGGACGCTCTACAGGAACGTCTAAAATATCACTTTGGAACTTCATTAAGAAGTTATTCTTAACTGCCCCGCCATCAACGCGTAATGTATTTAGTTCAATACCTGAATCTGCTTCCATTGCGCATAGTACATCTTTCGTTTGGTATGCTAAAGATTCTAGCGTTGCACGAATGAAATGCTCTTTCGTCGTACCGCGCGTTACACCAAACATAGCGCCGCGTACTTCACTATCCCAATACGGTGTACCTAGTCCTACGAATGCCGGTACTATGTATACACCTTCAGTTGATTCAACACGGCTAGCGTACACTTCGCTCTCGCTCGCATCTTTAAACATACGCAGGCCGTCACGTAACCACTGAATTGCAGAACCTGCTACGAAAATACTTCCTTCTAATGCGTAATTCACTTTACCATCTAAACCCCATGCAATTGTTGTTAATAGGCCATGCTCAGAAGCTACTGCTTTTTCGCCTGTGTTCATTAACATGAAACAACCAGTTCCGTAAGTGTTCTTCGCCATACCTTCACCGAAACAAGCTTGTCCAAATAATGCTGCTTGCTGGTCACCAGCTACACCTGCGATCGGTATATTTTGACCGAAGAAGTGATAATCAATTGTTTCTCCATATATTTCAGATGATTGACGTACTTCTGGAAGCATGCTCTTTGGTACTGTTAACATGTCTAGAAGCTCATCATCCCACTGTAAGTCGTGAATGTTAAACATTAATGTACGTGATGCATTTGAGTAATCTGTTATGTGCGCTTTACCGCCAGACAATTTCCATACAAGCCATGTATCAATTGTTCCGAATAATAACTCGCCATTTTCCGCTTTCTCTCTTGCACCTTCAACGTTATCTAAAATCCATTTTACTTTCGTACCAGAGAAGTATGCATCAATTAAAAGACCTGTTTTTTCGCGAACCATCTCGCTATAACCTTTTTCTTTTAACTCATCACAAATTTCAACTGTTTGACGAGATTGCCATACGATTGCGTTATAAATTGGTTTTCCAGTCGTTTTATCCCATACAACCGCTGTTTCACGTTGGTTTGTAATACCGATACCAGCGATTTGTTCTGGTTTTACATCCGCTTCACTTAAGCAAGTTGCGATAACTGCTAAAATAGATCCCCAAATTTCTTGTGCATTATGCTCAACCCAGCCTGGCTTTGGAAAATGTTGCGTAAACTCTTTTTGAGCTGAATGAACGATTTTTCCTTCTTTATTGAAAAGAATTGCGCGTGAGCTTGTTGTTCCTTGGTCTAATGAAAGAATATATTTTTTCATATCAGTTTCCCCCTATGCTACTTTTCTACTATTTGTAGTAGCTCCACTTTTTTTACTTGTCATATAAGAGATTGCTAGTACAATCACAGTTGTAATAATCACATAAATAAGTGCTGAATTTTGTTTTCCTTCAAATACAACTTGATGGAATAATCCTGCAAGTGATCCACCTAGAATTGGACCAACTACTGGGATCCATGCATACTTCCAGTTTGAACCGCCCTTTCCTGCAATCGGAAGGAAGAAGTGTGCAATACGCGGACCTAAATCACGAGCCGGGTTGATTGCGTATCCTGTTGTTCCACCTAATGATAAACCAATACTTACAATTAAGAAACCTACGATAAATGGATTTAAACCATCTGCAAATTTATTTGCTCCAATTGCTAATATACCAAATACTAAAACGAATGTTCCAATCATTTCACTTAAAAGGTTTGTAAATGTGTTCGGAATTGCTGGACCTGTTGCAAACACACCTAACTTTGTTCCTGGATCTTCTGTTTCTTTCCAGTGTGGTAAGTAATGTAAATATACAAGAACTGCCCCTATAATTGCCCCAATCATTTGTGCTGCGATATACATAGGTACATCACTCCATGGGAACGCTCCCTTAAAAGCAAGTCCTATCGTTAAAGCCGGATTCAAATGTGCCCCACTAATTGATCCAACTGCATACGCTGCCATAGCAACCGCTAGACCCCAACCCATTGTAATTACAATCCAACCAGAATCTTTCGCAAACGATTTCTTTAAACTTACACCAGCGCAAACGCCGCCACCAAGTAAGATTAACAACGCAGTCCCTATTAATTCCCCTAAAAATGCTGACATAAAATCCCTCCACAATCAATTTAAATGCTTTCGAAAAGTGATAGAGGTAAAATGAATGGCCATTCGTTTTTTTCAAAAGAAAAAGATCCACAGCTTACATGCTTCTATATAATATATATAGAAACAATAAAATGTGGATCTCTTCTTTTCTCCGTCACGTTTATTAACTTGTCTATAATGTTAACCCTTAATGAAAGCGGTGTCAACAGAATTTTTTCACATTTTCGTCACTTTTTTTGGTAATGTTTCCATAATTCTTTTTTCGATGTCGTAATTGCTGTCGCACCAGCATTTAACGCTCTTTCAACGTCTTCTACCGTTCGAATAAAACCACCTGCTAAAATTGGTACACCTGTACGCTCTTTCACTTCAGCGATTACACCTGTTAACGCACCAGGAAGCACCTCTATATAATCCGGCTTCGTCTTTTCTAGCAAATTACAGCTCTTTTCCATTGCGCTAGAATCAATTAAAAAGATGCGTTGAATGGAGACGACACCTTTTTGCTTCGCCTTCATAATTACGCTCGCCTTTGTCGATAATAACCCGTACGGTTTATATTCTTGGCATAAAAACTCCGTCGCATGCCCATCACTTTGTAATCCATGGATCAAATCAACATGTAAAAATACTTTTTTATTATGCTGCTTCGCAAGTGACACAACACTCTTCAATTGACCGACATGAATATCTAAAATAACAATATACTCATACGAACTATGTAATAGCTTTTCCAAATCTTTAATTTGCCTCACTGCCGGCAAAATCTTTTGCTCATGAAATTCCATTCTAAACGTCCCCTTCCTATCTATCCTTTATAGTACACAATTTAAGTGGAAAGAACAGCTAGTGTGGGGAATTTCTTTCATTACCTATATATTTCCTTCAACTTATCAGAAGCCATGCCACCTACAACCATTAATAGGAGCGGTAAAAAATTCATTACATATGGTGCATCTGCGACAATTGTAATGCTTGCTCCTGCAAACTTATTTAATGTCCATACAACGATTTTTGTAATAAACAAAAATACGCCCATCATAAATAGACTATCGAAAAACACCTTCCATTTTGGATACGCTAATTGCTTACTATCCTCTATTACTTTCTGCGTCAACTCTTCATCGCTCCTCAGCAACTCATCAATCGTAATACCGAACAGGTCACTTAGATGAATAATAATTTCAATGCTCGGATAGTTCTTTCCCGTCTCCCATTTCGAAACAGACTGCCTACTTACATGAATTTTTTCAGCCAAATCATTTTGCGACCAATTTCGTTTTTCTCGTTCCTCTTTTAAACGTTCACTAAAAATCATACTCTGTTTATCACCTCTCTACGTCTAGTATGGGCAAATAACTGATGAAGAGTAAAGCTAGTTATCGTTGCATAGGTTGTGCAACTTGTGCGTTACACTTTAAAATGGCGCCATTTCATACTCTATGTCATGCAGATTTCATATGTTTTTCTTCTATAATAATTTCCCGAACAATAATACAAATAACGAATACTAGTAAAGACAGGACTAGACATAAAAAATACGCCATTCCTTCCTATAGTTCTCCAGAAAGAATAACGCATATATCCATGTTTACTCATCCGTTTTCGGTTTATAAGAAAAACCCGGATATTTCACAACAGGCCACTTTTCTTTACGTAAAGAATCCATCAATTGCGGGCCAACATGTACATTACTTTCCACTATTTCTTTAGGAGTCAGTGCCATCCATTGATTTAACGATACATCTTCAAAACGGTTACTTTTAAACATCTCTAAAAACCATAATGTTTCATTGCCTGTGTTTTGAATATAGTGTCCAGTCGCAAACGGTACATATCCAACATCACCAGCTCTATAATCAAATGTACGAGCTGTACCATTTCCAAGAAACACCGTCATTCTCGCTTGCCCGGTAAGATAATATTGCCACTCATCATTATTCGGGTGCCAATGAAGCTCTCTCATTCCACCAGGCTCAATTTCAACGAGCGCTGCTGCGATTGTTTTGGAAATAGGAAAATTCGTAGAATCTACAATTCGGACGCTACCACCAGGAGTCTTAATCGGATTTTGTTTTAACAGTTCATGTTTAAATGTTAAAGGAACTTCTCCTTCTGGCGACTGAACTTCCTGATTTTCAAGCGAACCCGGTACCTCCCCTTGATAAATATAAACTTGATCTGAAGGAATGGAGTGAAAAGTACTTTCCGACACTCCGAAGTTAGCCGACAACACTTCTTTTGGCGTATGTGCAAACCAGTCAGAAATAGCTAAAGTAGATAGATCAGAAAAATGTCCATCATCGAAAACGAGCAGAAATTCACAATGTTCCAATCCTTGAATCGAATGCGGGATGCCAGGGGGAAAGTACCAAAGATCACCTGGACCAACGTCAGCAATGAAATTTCGCCCTTCTTGGTCAACGGCAGTTATGCGTGCCTTTCCTAAAAGCATATATGCCCATTCTGCTTGTTTATGCCAATGGAGTTCACGTACTCCTCCGGCCGTTAAACTCATATTTACACCAGCAATCGTAGTCGAAACCGGAAGTTCTCTAACAGTAATCTCCCGGGACCACCCACCGTGTTTTAAAATCATAGAAGTGTCTGAGAACGAAAATTTCAAGTTAGGAACTAAGCCAGCATCAGTTATAGGCGGAACGAGCATATTCGGATTTTGAATATCCCGCATAACATTACGAGGTCCAGAATCTATCGCACCAGCTCCATCGCTACGGATTGGCTGTGGTATACTCCCTCCCGCTTCATTAACAGTACGTTTTTTCATCATTACACTCCTTTTTCATCCGATTATTAAGTAAAAAGCCTCCAGCATAGTATATGAATTGGGCTTTGGATGGTTACTGTGACTATGGATACAAGGGGTTCTGCCTTAACAATCCGCTAAATCTTGATGCGATCTTAATTTAAAAGGGAGTATCCAGCAAACTAACATATAAAAAAGAAGAGAAATCCCTTTCTCTTCTTTACAAGTTTCTATTAAAGCAATACCGAATCTTTATCACTATCCTGATTCCGTTTCTCTCGTTCTTCTTCTAAGCGCTTCATATATACTTCGCCTTCTTTTTCGATAAAATCATTATCCATCTCTTGCTCTTTTTTCGAAGTATATAAAACCATGTAGCCACTTAGTACAATCCCAATGATTACAAGATAAATCCACCATGGTAAAGTTTCCACTTTCGTTCATCCCTTTCCTTAGACAAGCCTTATTAGTTTCACTTTATGAGGAAAGAAGTGGTTTTATGCTTAAAATTTTATTGTGGATTCTTCGCGAAGAACGCTTGTACATATTCCATAAACTCTATTGGTTCCTGGCGAAACGGTGCGTGGTATCCTTTTTCAATGATATGGAACGTACTATTTGCAAATAGCTCATGATACAGTTCACCATTTTTCCAAGAAACACTCTTATCGTGTCGTCCCCATATAATTAAAGTCGGTACCTTAATTTTATCTGCTTCCATCGCAATGCGGCGCTCTCTCATTTTCGTAAGCTGATCATAATGCTCTTTATCATCGCGACTATTTTTCACTTCATTTTTATTATAATCCGTAATCTCTGTTACAGTTTGTAAGTCTGTCGATAGTGGCGGCACTTCATAACTTTCTTTTTGCTGGAAAGACTCTATTCCTGTAGAATCCGCTAAAACGAGATGCGTTACTGCATCCGGATATAAATACGCTAAATTTAGAGACATCTCTCCGCCCATCGAATGACCAAGTACTGCGAATTGATCGTATCCGAGTTTCTTCATTAACTTATAATATAAATTCACTTGTGTGGGAAACGAATACTGAAAATCAATCGGCTTAGAAGAACGCCCAAACCCTAAAATATCAACCGCAATAATCGTATGATCCTTTACAAGTTCCGGATAAATATCATTAAACCCATCTGAAGAACCACCGAACCCGTGAAGCATAAGTAAGGGCGGTTTCCCCTCACCAATTTGCTTAAAATAAATCGTCTGTCCATCAATCTGCGCCATACTCTCTTTCGTATTTATCTTCATCATAACAGTATCTTTCACTTCTTCAACCTTCGCAATCGGCTTATCAACGAAGTTACATACTATTAACAAAACGAGTACAATACCGCTAATCATATAAAACTTAAACCGTTTCAAAATTCCCGTCTCCTTTCTCATGCTGCTATTTAAAGTTTTTACATTTTTTGGTTGTTTTATGTTCTCTTTTTAATTGTAACTACATCGGTTACAATTATATTAAAAAAATATTACTCAATGCCACTACTAATGGTCACTTTGTAACTATTATAGTTACATATAAAAAGTAAGTCAATTATTTTATCTGCGTTAACGGGCAGTCCGATTAGTGTGAGCTAATAATCAGTGTGAGATGAACCATCAAAAATTGTTTGCTCAGCGCTATTTGGTGCTAGCTTCCTTTGACTTGGTCGGACAATTGGATATCCGAAAGAAGGCTTGTTATCACTATACTTAGTGTCCCTTACTTCTTTTAGTTAATAAAAAACGCAAGCTTCTTTTGATTAGAAGTTTGCGTTTTTTATCATATACTTTATTTTTTCTCTTCACGAGCTAAATCGATTACAACATCTTTTCCATCACCATCTTTTAATAATACTTTAAAATGATTCACATTATCAAAAGTAGTAACATCAAACGTTTTCACCTTAATTACTTTCCCATTATCCCCAGCTCTTGAGTACCCCTTCAACGTTGACTTATATGTTTTCCCTTTTTCATCCATAAGAATAACACTATCAATTGTTTTTATCTGACGTTTTATTTCTTCCTCATCTCCAAAAGTATCACGTTCAAATGTAATACTTGTCCCTGTTGGTAGTACTTCTGCAGACACTATTTTTACAGACTCAGGTTGTTGTTTAGGAACAAAATGAATCTCTTGATTTCCTTTAAACTTCGAGTCTAATTTTATTTCCCCTTGCCACTTCCCTTGAATTTCCTTATTAAGCTGCATACCATTCTGATGCCAAACTTCTATATTTTCTTTTACAGTATTTGATTGAGATTCTGCTACTGTCCTGTAAGAAACATCTTTATTTTCTAATGGCGCAAACAAAGATATAGAACTAATATTAAAGTTTAGACTATCAATGTTATCAATTGAATTCATAGGATGGAATATTAAATTATAAGTTATTTCTCCCTCTTCTTCACCTGCCTGAATACTCCATTCGCTACCTCCCAACATCTTACTATTTTCATTTGTTAACCCTTCTGTGTATTCCGCCTTCTCTATATATCGTCCTTTATCATCTGTTAAATCGTACTTCATTCTTAAATCTGTCAATTTACTTATTAAACTTTTATCTTCAAATTTCAATTGTAAGGAAACTGCTATTTTAGATTTATCATACAGTACATTTTTAATTTGGATTGTAACCCCATTATCTTTCATCACATTATTCTCATCTACTTTTTGTATATACCCATTATCTGCCGCTTTTTGAACTCCCTGATCTTTCGCAAAAAAGAATTCCTTTACCACAGCTAATGCTGAATCACCATACACGCCAACTCCGACACTTGCTCCAACAATCGTTAACCCTGCTATCATTGCTGCAACTATTTTTTTATGGGAGGATGTTTGTTTTTGTTTCTTACTTTTTCTAATTTCTTCAAAAGCAAGTTCTTTTTTCTTCAAAACACTAGTAGGAATTGTTACATCATCATTTAATGCTTTTTCTAATTTATGCTCGAATTGATCATTCATTTTAAATTCCCCCCATTGTTTACATTCTCCCAGTCTTCTTTTAAATAATATTCTTTTAACTGTTGCCTTGCTCTATGTAGTCTTGATTTGATTGTTCCTTCTTTTTCATTTAAAATCTCTGCAATTTCTTTTGTTTTAAATTTATTTACATAATAGAGTACGATTACTAAACGATACTCCACACTTAAATAACTAAGCAGATTGTCAAATTCAAGCTTTTGTTCAATATTGTCTTTTACGATTTGATCTCCCTGTACTTTTCCATAATCATCCACATATAAAACTTTATTTTTTCGTACTATATCATTACATTTATTCATTAATATTTTCGTAATCCATGTTTTAAAATACTCTGGTTCTTTTACCCTTTTTAAATTTGTAAAAGCAGACAAAATTGTTTCCTGTATTGCATCTCCTATATCTTCTTCATTTTTCAAGCGTACTTTTGCCACCTTATAGATTTGTGGCATTAATATATCAATTACCTCAATAAAGGCTTCCTCATCACCTTTTTGAGCCCGCTTTATGAGCAGCTCCATTTTAAATTCCCCCTTAGAAATCTACCATTTATGTTTTATATAACTATTAGACTGTATATACTTTAAAATGGTTGCACGAAATTCTAAATAAAGTGAAACTTTAATCAGTGGGGGGTTCTTCATCCCCCCACTGATTATCAGTTGAACCAATCGGGCTTTTATGGGCAGTTGATCCCCCACCTAACTTCTTTGCTTTCCCTGAATTTTGAGGTGGGGGTCTTACTGCCCATTAAAGCGGGATAAAAATAACCTTGGCTCAGCGAATACCCGAACTAAGGTTACTTTAAGTACAATGTTCATGATTCTTATTATATCTCGGCTCAAGTTAAACAATAGGGTGTATATCAAAAATGTATTTCCTGAATACTGTCGAATTAGAACCATAAAAACAATCTTATTACATCAAAGTTAATTTAGAGCACATTATGGATACCTTAAAACCAAGACAGGTTTATGAAATAGTACACTTTGTTTCCACTCTTAATTTTCATATGATGAAAAAAGAGCGCCGAACAGACATCAGCACTCTTTTTCATCATCATCGTTATTTATGCAAAGTTGTTCAGCTATTTCTTGTACCCGTTCCATCGTTATTCCTTCTCTAAACTCCACTGCTAGAGGATGGTCTGTCGGTTCCAGTTCAATATAAGGACGAATACCATCTGCTCTCGGATGAACCATCGTTTTCAAGCTTACTGTCTCCAACTCATATGGTAAATCTGTCGAAAGCCAACCAAACATCGGCTCTAATAATTGTTGCTTATCCCAGAATTCATTCACCTTATCAAAATTCGCTTCGCTTAACGAAACCCATACACCCCATATGAAATGTTCATCTGTACCAATGATAGGAATTTCAATACTCCCTCGAATAAAGAAGTGTTCTCCATCCATCACACATAAATCATCGTTCATTTCAAATCTATCTTCTCGCTCTTCAGGTTCAGCATCATAATAATAAACAGGAGCTGATGATCCATAACTCGTTGGAATTTCTTCATGATATGTATCGCAGCATCTACAAGTATACCCACTAATTTTCGTCATTTTATTCCTCCATCAATTTCATACATACATTCTATCAAAATACTTATAAAGTGAAAATAAAAAAAGCAAGCAATTCCAGCTATCAGCTAAAACTACTTGCTCTTCTACTTATTATTTCTATTTTTACTCTTTAATAAATTCCTTCGTACTTCTCACTGTATCAATCGGACGAACTAACTTCTCAATTTCTTCACGCTTTGGCTCTAAAAACGGAGGTAAAGATAATTTCTCTCCAAGCGTTTCATAAGGCTCATCTCCCATAAAACCAGGGCCATCTGTCGCAAACTCGAATAAAATTTGCGGCGCAACTCTTGCGTATAATGACTCAAAGAAGTGACGATTTACATAACCAGATGAAGGGAGTCCAACTCGACTTAGTCGCTCAATCCACTCTTCTAATACAGCGCGATCCTCTACGCGGAATGCTGCATGATGCACTGTACCAAAACCTTGTTGTGCTTCAGGAAGAACCGTATTATGTTCTACAATGACAGAGGCACCGTTTCCACCTTCACCCACTTCAAATAAGTAGAACTCTCCTTCTTGAGCAATCTCTTTAAATAATAGAACTTTTTCTAGCACCTCTTTGAAATAACTAAAGTTCGCGATACGAATAAATACAGGTCCTAAGCCAGTAATTGCATATTCTAATGGGACTGGCCCGTCTTGCCAAGGTGTACCTGATTCCACGCCTTTATCAAATTCATCTGAGATCAATTGATAGTGTTGATCATCAAAATCAGCGAAAGAAAGAGTTTTCTTACCAAATTGCTCTTTAATTCCAGTATGTTTCACTTCAAGACGGTCAAAACGTTTCACCCAATATGCTAATGCCGCATCACTTGGAACTCGGAACGAAGTTTTTGAAATTTCATTTGTACCGTGTACTCCTTTCGGAACGCCCGGAAAGTCAAAGAATGTCATATCTGTTCCTGCACTACCTTTATCATCTGCAAAGAATAAATGATACGTTTGAATATCATCTTGGTTTACTGTTTTTTTAACTAAACGCATTCCTAAAACGTGAGTGAAAAATTCATAGTTCTTTTCTGCACTACTTGTAATTGCTGTAACGTGGTGTATTCCTTTTAATTGGTTCATTTTATATTCCTCCAATAGTTTTAATTTATATTTAACTGTTTTATTTTTGCTCGCTGGTCAACAAAGCGTGTATTTATAAAAGTAATCATTTCATTTTACTAGTCAAGTGATAGTTAAAAAAATAATTCAATGTGTAAAACGATTCGTCCGAAAGTAATAATTCCTTTCGTTACTTTCACTTTACAACTCAAATGATTAAAAAGCAAGTAAATTATCTTGAATTCGAGATAATTTTTAATATCTCAGTATTAGTTTAAAATGCTATATGTTTTGTGGCGTAATTATTTTCATATCTACTGGTAATAAAACCTTTTCACTCGCCAAAATAAATAGCCTACGATCAATGAACTAATCATAGGCTATTAAAATTCTTTAATAGTTAAATATCCTTACAATAACTTGTAATTTTAGCGAATAATTAATATTAGTAATTCTCTGTTTCATTAAATGATTTATTTTATCCCGCATTAACGGGCAGTAAGACTTCCACCTCAAAATTCGGCTGGAGCGAAGAAGTTAGGTGGGAGATCCCACTGCCCGTAAACGCCCGATTGGTGAGGGCTAATAATCAGTGGGGGATGAGCAAAACCCCCACTGATTATAGTTTCACTTTATATATTCCAAAAATCACTATTTATATCACTGTTATATTTATAATCAACCTTTTCTTTACCACATTTTTCGCACTTATAAATATTAGCTGTCCCAATCTGCCCTGTTTTAAAATTTTCACTATCCTGAGTTTTAATAAATTTATAATTGTGTATACATCTAGGTTCTCTTACTTTATCCATCCATTTTCCTAGCATAAAGTAATCACTCTCCTTAAAAGAATATTCCTACTACAACTCTATATTTAGAATACTCTACAAAAGATTTCCAATCAACGAACACGTTTTCTTGCATCACATGATATGTAAAAGAATTGTTTTGTTTAAGATCCGTTTTTTTATTAACAACAGACCCTCATCCATTAGCTTTACACGAGCTAATGCAATATAAATTTGCCGTATGATTTACATCTTTTTCTCTCATTATTTCTTTCCTCATCAAGGAATAAATAATGGTTTTTAAAGCTGTTTGCAGTGTCTTCCCTTATCAGGGCAATAAAAGATGGTGTGAAAACTTAATTTCACACCATCTTTTTAAACAATTTTATTGTCATGCCACACTTAATGAGGCCATTCTATTCACAATCTTAATTATGGAAAGTTGGCTTATAGAACGAACGATTATCAAGTGCAAAGACACGTTCTGTGTATTCGCCTGGTTTTGTACGTCCTAATGCGCGGTCCATCATGTTCATTTTTGCATCTAAGTTATCGATGTAGTGCAGAATTTCTGCTTCTTTTACTAATGGTGGTTTTGGGCTACCCCATTCTGCTTTTCCGTGATGGGAAAGGACGATGTGCTGAAGGATTAATACTTCTTCTGCATCGATTTGTAGTTCGTCTGCTGCTTTACCAATTTCGTTCACCATGATAGAGATGTGGCCAAGTAAATTTCCTTCTAACGTATACGTCGTAGAGATCGGGCCAGATAGTTCGAATACTTTACCAAGGTCGTGTAAAATAACGCCCGCATATAGTAAGTCTTTATCTAACGATGGGTATAGAGCTGATATAGCTTTCGCTAAATCTAACATTGATACAACATGGTAAGCTAGTCCAGATACGAACTCGTGATGGTTCTTTGTCGCTGCTGGATATTCTAAAAATTCGTTTTGGTGCTTATTTAATAAATGTCTTGTTAGACGCTGTATGTTCGGGTTTCTCATTTCAAATATGTATTGCGTAATTTTCTCAACCATATCTTCTTTTTTTATTGGAGCTTTTTCTACGAAATCCGAGATATCTGTTACTTCATTTTCATTCGCAACACGGATTTGTTTCACACGTAATTGAATACGTCCTTTGTAGTTTAAAATATCTCCAGCTACTTTAACGATTGTTTCCGCTACATATTGTTTCTCAACTTCTGGTGATACATCCCATAGCTTCGCTTCAATATCTCCACTTGGATCTTGTAAGATTACTGTTAAAAACGGCTTACCATTGCTTGCGAGACCTTTTGTCGCTGTTTTAATTAACAAGAAAACATCGACTTGTTCACCAACTTCATATTCTACAATTTTCTTTTTCATTCGAATTCCTCCACCAAATCAGTTACTTTTAGTATAGCATACTACAACTCATTTTCTTTACGCTTATGTGTTAATTTTATAATCTCATTTTCTGTAAAATACGTTAGTAAATGCGCATGGCATGTAAAGAAGATAACTTGTCTATCTTTCGCAATTTCCTTTATAAGTTCAATCGTTCGATTCGTCCTTACCGCGTCAAAATGTACGAAGCTATCATCAATAATAAATGGATAGTCATGCTCAAACGTTTTCGCTAGTGCAAATCGTAACGATAAATATAACTGCTCCGCTGTCGCTTGGCTTAGTTCATGACTGTAAAAACGCATACCATCGTTACGTTCGACAATGAAAGGTTCCGCTTCTGACGGTGAGAATATTTTACTGTATCTTCCGCCTGTTAAATACACGAAATATTCTTCAGATTTTTGTAAAATGCGCGGCAAATGTACTTCATGATAATATTGCTTCGTTTTCGTTAATACTGTCTTTGCGGCCGCATAAGCAGCCCACTTCTTCACTTGTTCACGCACTTGTGATTTTTTCATTTCCCACTCATGTAGTAAATCACCATACGTACTGCCTTCTTCTAAATTCGCAATTTCTATTCGATGCTTCGCAATACGCTCTGTCAGTTCTTTCTCCCCTGCAAGACAGCTTTGCGCGGCTGTAATTTCTTGCTTTAATTTTTCATCATAACCGTCAGCCTCATAATGCTCAGCTAATGACAAACTCGTTAAGCGCTGTTCTAACAAATCAATTTGAGGTAATAAACGCCCCACTTGCTTATCCGCGTCTTCACGTTTCTCTGCCAATTTTCCTGCTTCTAAAAACATCTCTTCATCTGTAGATTCTGCGATATGCCATAACCCATCTCGCTCTACTAGTAGTTGTTTTAATTGCTCTTGCATGTACTCATATTCTTCTTGCCATTCCGCCAGCTTCTCTTTCAGCTGCTTACAAGTTTGGCGCTTCTCTTTCTCGTTTTGCATACGACTTTGCGCCTCATGCAAATTGCTATACTCCGTGCTACCGATAACAGTTTCTAGTTTATGCTCAAAGTGCGAAATCATTTCATACAATGAAGATTTCCGCTTACTTTGCTTCTCTAAATCACGATATAATTGCTGCATTTTTTCAATACGCTCAAACGCCGGCAATATGTGCGCATACGTATAAAATTCTGGGAACATATAGCGCGTTTTATACGCATCTACTTGTTCTCCTATTTGGAAAGTTTCTCTCTCCCATTCTTCATACGATGAAACGACTTTATCATAAGCTCGTTCCATTTGCTGCAACTTATACGACTCACGCTCAAATAGCTTACGAATCTCTTCATCTTTTTCTAACTGATAACGAACAGACATCGCTTCTTCACTTTGACGCCCGCCAGCACTTTGCTGAAGAGTAAGAAGCTCTTCTTGTAATCCACCCGAAGGATCTTTATATAAAACGAGTGCTAAAACAATCCCTACAAACACAATCACACTAATAAATAACAGCACGCGGTTATCTATAAATAGACTCGTGAATAAAACAAGCGTGTTAATAAGAAGTAACAGAAGACAAATTCTTTGCCACTGTTTTTTCTTTTGCTGAGCTGCCCCTGCTTTTTCCTCATACTTGCGCTTCATTCTCTCTGCGCCCATTCCTAAAAATGCCGCATCCTGAAATGATTTTTCTTTCTCAACTAACATATTTTTTTCTTCATCAGCTAACATTTGCTGGCTGATTTGTCTTATATTTTCTTCTTGCTCTTCTAATTGCTCTTGAGCCGTTTTAAAACGTTCATCAAGCTGTGTTTTTTGCGTTTCTAACTCTCTCGCTTTTTGCACAGTTTGCGTAATTAACTCTTTCGTCGCTAAACTTATATCAAATGAAAGAACAGTCTCTTGTTCAAAAGTAGCACCAATTTGTTGCTCTAGTTCTGCGATTTCTTCTTTTATATTCGCAATACTTCCCGTCATATCACGCATTTCTTGGCGTGCATTTTCATAAGACATGTGCTGCATACGAAGTTCTTCTACGTAACTTTCTTTTTGTAAAAATGCTTCATCTATTTCTGTGGAATCAATTTCTGATTGCACTGTTTCTATCTTTTTTTGAAGTGAATCTACTTGTACTTGGAGCGGTTCTATCTTTGCCTTTACCGCCTCATAGCGCGCCATTCCGTTTACAGGAAACTGCCCGTTCTCATTTTCTAACACTTTCTCGTGCGCACTCTTTTCAATAACAAGAGGCTCAAGCGCCGCTAATATTTCATAATCTTGCTTTCGTTTTTCGGCTGACTCTTTTTCCGCACGAACAGAAGTAAGTTTCTCTTCACTTTCTTTTAACTGCTCGACCTGTTTTTCATACGTGCCAATCTTCCCTTGCCATTCTTTCATCTTTTCCTCAATTTTCTTCATCTCTTGCAGTGACACGTTAATTTCAGGATTACGACCACTCGGCTTAAAACGCTGATTCATTTCTTTTTCTAATTTTTTATCTAACTGCAATAACGCATCGCTTCCGACTGCGCTTGCCGAAAATAAATAATTACCGATATCCGCTTCGCCGAGCTGATGAATATTTTGAAGACCATGCATATCAAATGAAAAAACAGAATCAAATAAGCTTTCATTCACACCGCTTAATATATCGTTTAAAATAGCTTCGCCGCCAGTTTTCCCGTCTTCAAAATAAACGGTCACCTCACCAACTGCCGTCTTTGGCAATCGTTCAATTTTTAAACGGCCGTACTTCTCTATTTGAACAGTCATCGCTCCGCCGTACTTCCCGCCTTCTTTCGGCTCATAACGACGCTGTCCTCTCGTCGGAAAACCGAATAAAATACTTTTCATAAACGAGCGAATTGTCGATTTCCCCGCTTCATTTTCACCGTACAGTACCGTCAACATTGACAGATCCATTTCCACATTTTCTAGTTTTCCATAGCCATAAATATGGAGTTTTTCAATTCTCATTTTTTATCCCTCTCTTGCTGGAATAATTGCTCTAAAATAATATTTTCCGCTTCCTTTTGAATCTCTTTCTTCTCTTCTTCCGTAAAAGCTTCAATACTATTACGTGCTACAGGAGATGTCCAAATCGTGCGCAATACTCCATCCATATTTGTGAAAGCTTCTAACTCTTTCAGAACACTACCGACGAAATGATTTTCTTCTTTCAAACGTTCAATTTCCGCAAAAGAAACCGTCTCATTTTTCCACTTCATCGCATACACAAAGTCTTTTCGCTCTTCGCCAGCTGCTAAAATATGAAAAATCTCTTCCACGCGCTTGTCTTCACGCAAATAAGGAGAAAGTGGTCCCTGTCCTGTAAATATGACAGTTAAAAGCGTACCTTCCTCTTCTCTTCTGCATTCATTCATCGCACTTGACGCGCTCGTCATAAGGTCATCAACAGTTTCCAGTCCATCAATATTTACTTCTATCTCATCCCATACAACATCCGCCGTATGGAAAAATGAACATTGCGTTCCTTGTTTCGTGAGTTCAATCAGGTACGCACCCTTTTCTCCTGTTTCCTTACGATGACGTCCTTGTATATTACCTGGATAAATAATGCATGGATCTTCTGATAGAATTTCACGTTTATGTATATGGCCAAGAGCCCAATAATCAAACTGCTTTTCTTTTAGCTCACGAATTTGAAACGGTGCATAGCGATTATGCTCTGCATCCCCTTCCACACTTCCGTGAAGCATGCCAATATGAAAAGGCGCATCACTCATTTTCGTATACTGCGCTGTCATATTATCCGTTACCGCTTGCTGCAAATAACTAAACCCGTAAATAGAAGCTAATAGCTCACCATTTTTATAAAATGATTTCTCTTCTACATAAGGCTCCGTAAACACATGAACATTTTCTGGAAACTCAATTGCTGCCCAGCTTCCCCCTAAATGATCGTGGTTACCGTGAATAATAAAAACAGGGATATCGTACTGCGACAGTCTCTTCATTTGCTCGCGCACAAACACTTGCGCTCTCAAACTTCTCGTCTCCGCATCATACAAATCCCCGGCTAGTAATACGAAATCAACGCGCTCTTGAATCGCTTTATCAACAATACGTTCGAACGATTCAAACGTACTTTGCTTCATTCTCTCCCAAACAGAATGCGCAACATTCATTTCCATTCCTTTAAACGGACTATCCAAATGCAAATCAGCCGCATGTATAAACTTCACTTGTTTCACAAATAACGATCCTTTCTTTTTCCGTACTTTACTACGAATAGTAAATCTAGTGCCCATAAAACTTCCCCTTTATTTTACCACGCAATGTCATATATTTCTTTGCATATTCTAGTGATTTATGCCAAAATAGTTATAAGATTCTGATTTTTATTATTGGAGGGAATTTTCATGGGAGTATACGTTCTAACAGTCTTTGAAAAAGATGGTTCTAAAGCATTAGACGAATCATTCGAGGCGGCAACTGAAAAAGAAGCGAAAGCAAAAGGTGAATCTATTTTACAAGAGAAAGGATTGTATGAAAAAACACATCGCTGCACATCTTCTGCAGGTAAGCTCGTTTTATTCCAGCGCTAAAAAAAGAAGCGTCATCCGCTTCTTTTTCACTCTACTATATCTTCGTCACACCACGTAAACGCCACATCTAGAATACGATTACCGATACGTACGCGTTTATTCCATTTTCCTGTTTGGATCTGATGTTGCAATTCCGCTTTCATCTTTTCCGTCCAGTCGTGAATCGTGTCACTACGGTCGTACGGATATACGCCTGGAAATTCTTCCTGCAGAAGATGCAAGCTCTCTGCATCAAAATGAAAATGGAAGAAGTAGTTTGCTGTAAGCGATGGTTCTTGCAATCGTAAAAAATGATCATCAACTTGCTTTCTATTTCTATAGAAAGTAAAGATATTCACTTTACCGCTCGTAATTTGGTCAATTTGAATTTCGTGCTTCTCTATAATCACGTCTTGCCCACCTCGTTATATACTACCCTTAGTATATATGTCTTTTGCAACAAAGTTAACCATTTTCGCGCGAAATTCATTTCCTTCATTATATTACCCGTACCTCCAAGTACAATCAGGACAAGTAAACAAAGTTGAAGGGGAGCGATCACATGTATTTCGGAAGCAAAGGTTGGTATGTAAAAGAACTTAAAAAATTAGGGATTCGTACTTACGAAGGTAAAAAACTAGAATCTTATCGTACACATATTTTATCTAGTTTACTTGAGAGAATGAAGAAAGCTTCGGCTTAATAGATGTAGGAAGCGACTACGGTTGCTTCCTTTTTATTTAGTAAATAAAAAGAAAATCATCATACTTTAACTTTACCGTTATACTTCCTTGATAAAAACCGCCCATTATCAACTGAATCTCTAGTACCAAATACTCTTCCAGATAATCATTTGTATATATTTTAAATTCCCCACACTTATTAACCCGTCCGCTTCCAACATACATATCACTACTTGTTATGACAATTGTTGAATGAGGTTCTGCACGGCCCAATATACAATTATCACCATATTCCACAGAATCTATCGTTATTTTTTGATGCATATTATTAACTGAACCTATACAGTTCTTATTACACAAATTAACATCTCTTTCTTCAGCCCTCGAAAGCGCTCGATTCCTGCTAGTCTTTTCTGAAGAGAAAGCAACATTCCCCAGCCAACTAAACCTATCAAATATAGTAATAGGTAGAAACATCTACGTTAACTCCCCCATTCTTCCAATACTTCCTTCTCATTTTTTATCAACTACAGTCTTTTAATGAACTTACAGCAATACGTTTTATGTCGGGATAAAAGAAAACAGCTTTGATTTTCCATTCAATTTCGCACTGTTAATTTGTACAGAACACATAGAATACTGGTTTTCACCCCAGATGTAATGACAACACTACACAAAAGAAACCACGGTCCATTAAATGTAAATCCACCTTCAAATATATTAATAATAATTATGTTGCCAATTATTAAGAGAATCCATGAAATGGAATACTGTTTTCCATTTGTAATATATAAAATTTCATCCTCATAACAGACTGTAATTCCCCCACCTTGCCAAACACCAATAGCGAAAGAAATAAGCGTAACTGCCAGTAACTCTGCTTGTAAATCCCTAGTCATTGGTTGCGGCGCCGTATAAGTAATAATCCCTATCATCATGAGAAAAGTTATAATATCTATCCAGTTTAATTTTCTTTGTTTGCTTTGCAGCCAAATAAAGAAAATTAATACAGGAATTAAAAGCAAAGTTTCCATTTAATTATTCTTCTTCCTTTCCTACATTAGAAACGTCTATAATTGTAATGCAATTAGATTATTCTTAAATCTCTCATACTTTCTGAAGCATAACATGAGAAAGAAATAAAAAAATCGTACAAAAGGGCAAGCCTATAATGTACGATTGGGCATATATAATGTTTTAAAAATGAATTAACTTCCTTTCAATAGATACAGCTACTGCTTCTGACCGTGAATTAACACCTAATTTATTGTATATATTTGTTAAATATGCTTTTACCGTTCGCTCAGCTATTCCCATATCAAATGCAATTTCTTTATTCTTATATCCGCGCGCAATAGCTTTCAGCACAAACAATTCTTTAACCGTTAAGTTATTTTCTGCAACCTTATCAGCATGTACTTCTTTCCTTTTATACTTCACTATCTTTTCCATAATATTTGGTTGTAGTAAAATCTCACCTCGAATAGCCGCTTCCAATGTTCGAAACAAATTCTCACGATCCGTATCTTTTAGCAAATATCCTTTTGCCCCTAACTCAATTCCCTTTAACATTAATTCATCTTCGTTATAAGTAGTTAATATAATAATCGGCGTATGGTTTTGTTTTTCATTCAAAGCCTCAATTGTTTCTAAACCACTCATTTTAGGCATATTCAAATCCATTAAAATGACATCAGGTTTCTTCTTTTCTATGAAAGAAAGGGCTTCTTCTCCGTTTGCAGCCTCACCTATAATTTGAAATGAATCACTCGTTTCTATTATTAATTTCAGACCTTCTCTTACAACAAAATGATCATCTACAATTAATACGTTATGCTTCATGGCTATCTCCTTCTTTATTTATAGGCACTTGAATATACACTTTCGTACCTTTCATCTTTTCACTCAATATATGTATTTCTCCCTTAATCAATCGAACACGCTCATTTAGACCAATTAAACCATAATGTCCAGGATTCTTACCGATATATCTAGTGTCAAAACCAATTCCATTATCTTCAACTTCAATAGTAAGTTTTTCAAGATCATCGATATATTCAACATTTAAATTTACATCTGCTGCCTGTGAATGTTTTGCGATATTCGTTAAACATTCACTAATTACATATAAGCAGTGCTCTTTTACTACGCTTGAAATATACGGTGGGCTTTGGATAGTAAATCTCACATGTATAGACGTAGCTTCAGAAAAACGTTGAACCTCTTCTTTTACTGCTCCATTAAATGAATTAGTAGTATGACGCAAATCATCAATAACCAACCTTGCATCATGTAAAGTTTGTCTCGCTCTTATCATAGTTTGTTTCATAATCTCTTGAGATCGTCCTGTATTCCCTTTTTGCATATGGGCATCTATTGCTTCCAATTGCATAATTAAGCTTGCTAAACCTTGCGCTAACGTATCATGTAAATCTCTTGCCATACGCTGCCTTTCATTAGCTAATGTCAATTCTTCCACTCTCATATATGCAGACTCTAACTCTTGAATATAGCTCTGTATACGATTACGTGCATCAAATTGCTGCTTATTAATATAAGAAAAAGGAATAATAATTGCTAACACTAAAAGAAACATAGAGATAAGAATAGCTAATTTATTCACACCATAATTGATACTAATTGCAGCACAAAATATTGCATACATAAGAGTAAAAACTGCCATTACTTTAAATATATTGTTATAAACATATAAGCTTTGGGCGATTAAAATAGGAGTTAATCCAACAAAAATCGCTATCGAAGCATTTGTTGCAATAAATGCAGCCAAAAACACAATGAAAAGTTGTACAAAAAAGAAGTACAACAATTGCCTATTTTTTAATGAACTCGCATACCAATGAAAAATAGTATGAATAACAATGACTATTGTAAAGAAAAAACTATCCATAGAGAAAATATTATTACGAAATTCTAAAAGCATTGAAGCTATATATACGAGTGTAACCCATAAAATAATAAACCTTCTTGGAATAAATACCACTTCCAATACATTTGTATCCAAATCTATATTTAAACTTATTTTTTTCATATCTGACCTCCACTATTACATTATACAAGATGCAACTTACATTTTGATAAAGTGAAGGCTTTTACATACAGCCCGACTCCCACAAATAGCGGGATAAGTCACTGATTCCTCTTCATCCTCATTACCAAATATAAATATGAAATATTGTATATCGAAATGCATTGATGTTTATGTAAGATTATTATTCAGCAATCCATACAATGCTACATAATTAATGTATATTTTAAAAGTTTGCACAATCAAAATCTCCTCAAAGTATAAACGACGACTTTCTGTTCCCTTTTATTTAGTGCTAATGAAATAATCATTTAAACCAAAAATGCTATAATTAACCCAATCAAACTAAGGGGGAACATTTATCTTGCACGGAAAACACATTCAATTTCATGAGTTTGGCAATCCAAAAGATGTGTTACAGGTTGAATATAAAAATATAGAACCATTAAAAGATAATGAAGTTTTAGTTCGTATGTTAGTTAGACCGATTAATCCATCTGACTTAATTCCCGTAACCGGAGCGTATGCACATAGAATCCCTTTACCTAACATTCCTGGTTATGAAGGTGTTGGTATTGTAGAAGATGTTGGCGCGGGCGTTACTAGAGACCTTATCGGTAAACGGGTTTTACCGTTACGCGGAGAAGGTACTTGGCAAGAATATGTGAAGACGTCAGCTGACTTTGTAGTGCCTATTCCTGATTCCATCGATGATTTTACAGCGGCGCAAATGTATATTAATCCCCTTACGGCGTGGGTCACATGCACAGAAACGCTAAACTTAAAACAGAATGACGTTTTATTAGTAAATGCTTGTGGATCCGCTATTGGTCATCTTTTTGCTCAGTTATCACAAATTTTAAACTTCCGATTAATTGCAGTTACGAGAAATAGTAAACATACAGAGGAATTACTTCAGCTTGGTGCCGAATATGTAATAGATACTTCCACTGCCCCGCTTTATGAAACAGTTATGGAGTTAACAAACGGGCTTGGTGCAGATGCTGCCATTGATTCTATCGGGGGACCGGATGGAAATGAATTAGCTTTCTCCTTACGTCCAAATGGGTGCTTTTTAACTATCGGCCTTCTATCAGGTATACAAGTAAACTGGTCAGAGATTATCACGAAAGCAAAAGTGCACGCGAATATATTTCATTTACGATATTGGAATAATGAAGTGTCACCATATAAATGGCAAGAAACGTTTCATCACTTAATTCGTTTAGTGGAAAATAAGCAATTATATTTTATGACGGTACATTCTACGTATGACTTAGCGGATGTGAAAAGTGCGGTTGATGTCGTACAGTCTGCTGAAAAAACGAAAGGGAAAGTGTTTTTGACGGGTTAGTAAATGCTATTGAAAGATCTATTTTGATTGATTTTTTCAAAATAGATTTTTTTATGTCTTATAAACCCTATTTTAGTATCCCCGCTTCAACTACCTAAAAAATAACATTGTCAACAGAACTTAAATTGGTTATCATAAAAGCGAATATAACAGGAGATGAGCAGATGAATATAAAAGAAAAGAAATCTTTTTCAAAAGTTTCTCGGCGGAAATTAGTCGATGAAGTGTTGGAACGTCTACAAGAGAAAATCTTTTCTGGCGAGTATGAAGTTGGCGATCGCCTCCCTACAGAGCCGCAATTAATGGAAGAGTTAGGAGTAGGACGTTCAACGCTGCGAGAAAGCATAAAGATATTAGTACATGCCGGCATATTAGAAGTTCGACAAGGACAAGGTACTCGTATTGTCTCACTAAATACAACGCAAGATTCATTTGAAAAACGACTGCAAGCAGCTAATATTAATCATGTGTATGAAGCAAGAAATATGTTAGATAAAGAAGTAGCTATGTTAGCGGCACAGCGCCGAAGTGAAGAGGATCTTTTATACTTAAAAGGACATTTGAATAAAAGAAAAAATACCCTTCAAGAAGGAAATTATGTGGCATACATAGATGCAGACATTCAGTTTCATCTAGCAATTGCAAAGGCGAGCAAAAACGAAGTTCTACTTGATTTGTATCAATCTTTCGTACCTGCCCTTCGCCACATTTTAAGCCAATTAATATTAAATACAGTGAACTATGAAGATAACTCTGAAATTCATGAAAAATTATTCCAAGCTATTTTAAAACAAAATGCCGAAGAGGCACGAACATACGCCGTTCAAAATTTGGAGCTGAAATAAGCTCCTTATATATTACACTTAAACATCAGATGATATACTCAATAACATCTGATGTTTAAGAGAGGAGAAAATGAAATTGAAACATCAAGAACGAACTTATTTGTATATACTAGCACTATTTTTTGTTTCTATTAATTTACGTATCGGAATTACATCTGTTTCACCTGTATTAGAAACAATCCGACAAGACTTAAATATAAGCAATTTTTCCGTTAGCTTTTTAACAGCTATTCCTGTTTTTTGTATGGGGACATTCGCCTTACTGACTGGGAAGGTAATTAGGAAATACGGGGCAGAAAAATCAATTATGGCTTGTCTTATTTTAATTGGCTTGGCAACATGCATGAGAGCTTTTACCTTTTCCATTTCCACATTATTCGCGAGCTCTTTATTTATCGGCATTGGAATTGCACTTGCAGGTCCGTTACTATCAGGTTTTATTAAAGAAAAATTCCCTACGAAAATCGGCTTAATGATTGGCATATATTCAGTAGGTATGGGAACTGGTGCTTCTTTAAGTGCAGGGTTAACGATTCCTTTACAACATGTATTAAAAGACGATTGGAATATGGCACTCGCTTTTTGGGGTGTACTTACTATTATCGCTATTATATTTTGGTATCCGGTTATGAAACGAAAAAAGAATACGAGTACACAAGATAAAAAGAATAATAGTTTACCTTTAAGAAATAAAAAAGCATGGTTGTTCACAATCTTTTTCGGACTACAATCAGGAATCTTTTACTCCATTACGACTTGGCTTGCGCCCGCAAATCAAAATATGGGTGTCAGTAGCGAACAAGCTGGTACTCTCATAACTGTTTTTACAGTTGTTCAAATGATATGCAGCTTTTTAATTCCAACATTAGCGGATATTTATAAAAACCGAGCACTTTGGTTATTAGGGAGTATATGCTTCGTACTCGTAGGTTTATCGCTTATGATTTACCCACTAACTACACCATGGATTCCTTCTATTTTACTAGGTATCGGACTCGGCGGCGTATTCCCACTCGCTCTCATGCTACCGCTATATGAAACAAAAACTTCAGAAGATGCGAGTGCATGGACTGCAATGATGCAGTCAGGAGGATATATTATGGGCGGATTCATTCCTGTCCTAGCAGGAATCGCTCGTGATTATTTTAATAGCTATACGCAAGTTTTTATTATAATGGCACTTTTAAGCTTCATTTTATTCCTATTAACTTTAGTCATGAATAAAAGGAAAAGAAATGCAGAAGATCTTGTCTCCGCTTAAATTTAAAATGTTAATATATGGTATAATTTAATTAAAAACGAAAGGAGCTTCTAACATGTGGTTCATTTCGGCAATCGCGCCTGTTGTAATAGTTGGTGGAATTGTAGTATTTGTAATTAAAAGATTGGAACATAAATATAAGAACGGAAAATTAGGTAAGAAAAAATCTCAAAAAGCTCAACTGTTATTAGATAGTTTAATACCTATGGGAATGCTTGTTGGCTGTATAATTGGTTTGATTTTCGGTATGTTTTTTCCGGATTCCTCACTACTTTCCATTAGTTTAGGATCTGGAATAGGCTATTTATTTGGTTATTTCGCCTATGAAATTTATAGCAAGACAGGTAATGAGTTTTCATAATCCAAAAGAAATAAGTGAGGACAGTACATAGTAGCCATATACAATATGTACTGTCCTTTATTTTTGCATCAACGTTATCACCTTACCTTCCACATCCTATACACCTTTTTTATTGATTTTCCTCTCCTCCCTCTTTTGTATATCCACTTTTTTATTTTCATTGGATCTATACCCATAGTAAAGTAGAGCACATGTAATAACTGAACCTACAATATATCCTAAAAAACATCCTAACCAAAACATAATGTGACTGCCTCCAATGCTTTATAAATTTTATGTAATACAACGCCTTACATGCTCAATCGTTTATTTCTATAAACTATACACCCTCTAAAGTTATTCATACCATTATTTCTCCCCTTACCTCAAATAACAATTTTATTATTTATCATAAAGTTAACACTCTCGTTAAACATATATAAAGATTGTTGTATTTCTTACTTTTCTCCTTGAAAACAATATATACTACATTTGAAATAAGCGGGTACGTCTGCTTATTATCTAAATTCCCGTGCAATATCCCCTCACGAAATGCTAGGAGCAATCCTAGCATTTTTTACAATAACGTTTGACGAAAAAGTTTTGGCACTTTAAACATATGTAAATTATAGTTTCTTTTCAACTTTATCACTTAAACGGTTATATCATTTGAGTGAGCTAGTACATTCGCCCTCATCTTATTTTTTCCACCTATAAAAATCCATCCACTCTTCTTCATTTTAACTTTAATCATGAAACAAAAAAATCCCCTCAAAGCATGAACTTCAAGGGGGAGCCTGTTTTTTATTTACTTATATACGTACAGCTGTACCACTTACAGCAACCATTAACATTCCATCACGAACAACTTCGTAATCTACGTCAATACCAACGATAGCGTTCGCACCTTTTTGTTTTGCAAGTTCTTTCATTTCATCCATTGCGATATCACGAGCTTCTTTTAGCTTGCTTTCGTAAGAACCAGCACGACCACCGACAACATCACGAACAGAAGCGAATAAGTCGCGGACAATATTTGCACCCATAATAGCTTCACCATTTACAATATCGATATACTCAATAATTTCTTTACCTTGAATTCCAGACGTTGTTGTTACAATCATGACTGACACTCTCCTAATAAGTTGTAGTTTTTTAATGCGCTTTCTTATGTCTTTATTATGACACGGAAAAAGTATCTAATCTATTGAATTACCTTACAGGAGTGTGACAATTTTGTAAGAATAAAGCGCCTATTATGCTTAATAAAGTGCTTTAACATTCGGATACATAAACGATTCTCTATTTTCTTTCCAATCCTTTTCTACTTCTTTAAAAGTTGGTCGCCCTACTTCTTCCTTGTTTTTCTGTTTACGAAACCATTTCTTCACATACTGATCTCCATTTTTATTTTGAACTGTACAAAGAAAACTATTACTACTATCCTTTAATATTTTTACAATCACGAAAAGACACCTCTTCTCTTTTTAATATCATAATAGAACTTGATCTTTTACTATAAGCCCTTCCTCTCTTATAGTCATACGACTCCTCGGCCGCGCCAAAGTTGTAAGATTAAAAAACGATATTCACTATGTTTGCATTTTGCATAATTGATATGTGAAGTAAATATTATTTAAAGAAATCAGAGTTATAGGCGTTATGCTTATCAAATATTTTATAGATTTCTAACTTATCATCTAATTTTGCATCTACTAAAATTAATATATTTCCATCGTAAATGTATTCTTCATATTTCTTAGCATGTTCTTCGGGAATTCCTAATCCGATAAATGCTCCTATTAAACTTCCAGCTCCTCCGCCAATACCGGCTCCTCCAATAGCTGCTGCGATAGGTCCCGCTGCTACGATTGGACCCATTCCAGAAACGGCAAGTATACCAAGACCTGTTAATAAACCACCGAGTCCGCCTGCTACTCCTCCTGCCACAAGCCCTGTCGCTGAAAAGATATCCGCTTTATGTGCCGTTTCACTATTCACTTTTTCACCCGATTTTTCTTCCAGATGTTCAATTTCCTTTTGATCCTTCGCAATAGCTGAAATGTTACCCGCCGAGTATCCTTTATCTTTTAATTCATTAATAACGAATGCCGCATCATCAATTGTTCTAAAAATACCTACTATTTTTCTATCTGTATTCATAACTATTAACCTCCTAAAGTTTTATATAATGTATCTTTATCTTTCTTCATTTCTGTATACACTAACCTTCTTATTAACATAACCATTTACGAAAAAAGCGAATAGTAAAAGCATTACAAGCGAACCACTTAACAAGTAAATTAAATCAAATGTAATATCAATCATCATTTCATTCATGTATACCAGACTCCTTTTTATTTAAAGTAAAAGTATATTTTTATAGAATAGAAATCTTACAATTCATCTTCTGTCAATCTCTTTGTAGTATATGTATACCCTTCGTAACCCTTTCTAAACGTAAAAATACTATAATTATATTTTTTCTTATTTATATGTTTAACATTTTTTAAAACGGGTATGTTTATATTGTTATGCTTACTATATGGAAAGGAATATTTCGATGAATGCAATCCAATCTACTACTATTCTTTATAATGAAACACCTACAATAACGCAGATTCATCATTTTTATGCTTTAATGACAACATTTCAAACTAATTTATTTATAAGCAAACATGGAACACTTACTTCTATTAAAAGCTTAAGCACATTAATATCCTTTTTCCTTACTGTAAAAAAGAGAGAGCTTGTATTATTTATCTTTGAAGGAATAGATGCAAAAAAAGCTTTAAGAACACTCTTTCCTTCTTAAAAGTTTTATTATCCCCCTATTCCCTCGATCGTTACTTTTCATATATGTTTTTATATTTCAAAATGATTTCCTCTATTCAAAACGAGACCCCCTAATACAATAGGGGGATTTCTAGTTTGGCCTTATGAAAACTGATATAATATATATTACGTTTTTCATTCTTTACAATAGAAAACTTTTAATAACCTTGAAGGTAGGAATTTTTAATGAAATCGAAAGCAAAATTTAGTATTCGCTACAAAATTATGGCTGGTTATTTAGTTATGATTTTGTTCTTACTTATTTCTTTCATTATGTTAAACAATGAGATTTCCAATTTACAAAAATCTCGTAATTTTATTATTGATCACGATTTTAAAGTTCTTAATTTAACGAATCAAGTGGAGAAAGAATTGCTAACAATTGAAAATAAAGCGAAAGGATTTATTACTTCTAATAACGCAAATTACGTGCAATCCCTGAACACTGCGGAAAAGGATTACGAAAAACATTATCAAGATCTTTTGGCTCTATTAGAGGATAACCCCTCTCAGCAAGAAAAATTAAAACAGATTAACGAAAATATTAATAGTTGGATTAATAAAGAGATTCATCCATTAATTACAAATCATAATAGTAATAACATACAAGCAATCGACACGACTCAAATTCAGTCATTACAATCGCAGCTAACTAACTTCCGTGGTGTAGAGGAGCAACTAACGAAAAAAAGAGCTGCACAATTAGATACTGAAAATAATAAATTAGAGATTTGGTTATACAGTTTATTGTTCTTACTTTCTTGTATTTCTATTATCATTTCACTCTATATTTCGAATTCCATTACAAAAACGATTAAAAACGTAATTCAAGCTATTAAATCCATTTCTTCTAAAGAAAAAATTACTGAAAGAATTCATGTAAACACGCGGGATGAAATAAAAGAGCTTGCTCATACAACGAACCACCTACTAGACGAAATATCTAAAAGAGAGTGGTTACAAACCGAGCTTGCAGAATTAATTTTAATGTATCAAGGTATACCTTCTATTGAGATGTTAGGTAAAAAAATTCTTAGTGGAGTTATACAAAAAACGCAAACCTCTTGCGGTGCATTCTATGTACGTGAAGAAATTGAAGAAACTGTCTACTATGTGAAGAAAGCTTCTTTCGCTGATCAAGGTGCTGATATTGGAAAACAATCCATTAAAATGGGTGAAGGTTTAATTGGGCAATGTGCTTTAGAAAAACAAAGCTTTATTCTTCGAGAAATACCAGAAGAATTTCGTTATGTCACTAGCGGCTTATTAGAAATACGCCCTCAAAACCTACTAGTCGTCCCTATCTTATTTGAAGATGAAGTGATCGCAGTAATGGAGTTAGTAAGTGTAACTGAGATTTCAGACTTACATCAAGATTTAATTCAACAAACCGTTGATAACCTAGGTCTAACCATCCATAGTATTATGGGACGTATGCGAATTCAAACTCTTTTACATGAATCACAAGCAATGACAGAAGAGTTGCAAGTTCAATCAGAAGAATTGCAAACGCAAGCTGAAGAACTACAAATGCAAGCCGAAGAATTAAGAACAACAAATGAACAACTAGAGTCTAGAACTGAAGAGGCCGAGCAAAAGACAGCTGACTTACAAATTACTAAATCAGAATTAGAAGAAAAAGCAAGCGAAATATTACGTAGTTCAAAATACAAATCAGAATTCCTAGCAAATATGTCCCATGAATTACGAACACCGTTAAATAGTATTTTACTATTATCTGAAATGTTAAGAGAAAATCATGATAACCATTTATCCGATGATGAAATTGAATTAGCAACCGTCATTCATTCATCAGGAAAAGATTTACTTACTCTAATTAATGACATACTAGATTTATCTAAAGTAGAAGCCGGAAAACTAGACGTCATTTTTGAAGCAACGAACATAAGTGACATGGCAGCAAATATGCATCAAAACTTTTTACATATAGCTGCACAAAAAAATGTCGAATTTACTATTGAAGACAGTGATATTATTCCTGATTTATTTTATACAGATGCAAAGCGGATTGAGCAAATTATTAAAAACTTATTATCCAATGCATTTAAATTCACGGAAAAAGGATCCGTCTCTTTACATTTCGATCCGATAGAAACAACCAATTTGAGTAATGAAATGCAGTCTATAAGTAATGATTGGATTACAATTTCAGTAAAAGATACTGGTATTGGTATCGCTACAGAACAGCATCAACTTATTTTCGAAGCTTTTCAACAGGCAGATGGCGCAACGATTCGGAAATATGGTGGTACAGGCTTAGGATTATCTATCTGTAAAGAGTTTGCTAGATTATTAGGCGGTTGGATTACGTTAGAGAGTAATGTAGGAGAAGGCAGTACTTTCACAGTATATATTCCTAACCTTCCAAATGGGTTAACTGATATACAAGTATCCAATTTAGAAGTCGCAGCAACGATAGAAGATGTTATTCCTGCTGAAGTTATTGAGGAAACTATAGTTACTCCAGAAACAAATAACGTCTTCCAAGAGAAAACTATTTTAATTGTCGATGATGATCATCGAAATATATTTGCATTACAAAATGCATTAGAAAAACAACATGCCAACATTATTACTGCACAAAACGGCATAGAGTGTTTAGAAATACTAAAGAGCAATACAAATATTGACCTTATCTTAATGGATATTATGATGCCGAATATGGACGGTTATGAAACGATGGAACATATCCGAATGAATTTAGGGTTACATGAAATACCTATTATCGCATTAACTGCTAAAGCAATGCCAAATGATAAAGAAAAATGTTTATCTGCTGGCGCTTCAGATTATATAAGTAAACCATTAAATTTACATCAACTCTATTCGGTAATGAGTGTATGGTTAATAAAATAAGTGAGGTTTAGTTTAAGTGGAAAATAAGTATTATAATTTTGATCCATCCGTAGATATGGATAAGCGTACGAACTTAGAAATTGAATTACTATTGGAAGCGGTATTTAAACTGTCAGGATTTGATTTTCGCCAATATGCTCGCACATCTATTTATAGAAGAATTTGTAATAGAATGCAGCTCTCTAATATCCCTACCATTTCAAAATTAATTGAAAAAGTAATTCATGAGGAAGGGTTTTTAGAACAGTTATTAAATGATTTCTCCATTAATGTAACTGAAATGTTCCGTAACCCTACTTTTTTTAAAGCGTTAAGAGAGCATGTTATTCCTGAATTAAAAAAGTATCCTGAAATTAGAATTTGGCATGCTGGATGCGCAACTGGTGAAGAAGTGTTATCAATGTCCATCTTACTTCACGAAGAAGGATTAAGTGAAAAAGCTGTTATTTACGCAACAGATATGAATACGAATGTGTTAGAAAAAGCAAAACAAGGCATCCTTCCGTTAAATAAAATGCAAACTTATACGAAAAACTATTTACAAGCTGGCGGTACACAAGCATTTTCTAACTATTATTCAACAGATAATCGTTTTGCTTATTTTAATCCATCCCTTTTACAAAACATTATTTTTGCACAGCATAATTTAGTAACCGATCAATCTTTTAACGAATTTCATATTATACTTTGCCGTAACGTTTTAATTTACTTTACAAGTAAACTTCAAAACCAAGTACAGCAACTATTTTATGAAAGTTTAGGCCACAATGGATTCCTATGTTTAGGAAATAAAGAAACTCTTCGTTTTTCAGATATAATGCCGCATTATATCCAATTTAATCCTAACGAACAAATCTATCAAAAAATACAATAAAGTGAAACTTTAATCAGAGGGGGGTTATTCCCCTCTGATTATTAGCCCGCACCAATCGGGCGCTTACGGGCAATTGATCTCCCACCTATCTTCTTTGCTTCCGACTAAATTTTTTGGTGGGAGTCTTACTGCCCACAAATAGCGGGGTAAAAAGCGTATGAAATCCTATGTTTGGATTTCATACGCTTTTTATTTCGCATTCGTTTGTATCATAATTAGACACATATCATCTGATTGTGTTTTCTTCTGTTCTTCCTTATAAAATCCTTCTATCTCTCCTTCTAAATCTCCCCATTTTCTTTCTGTAAAAGTACGCAACTTCTCTTCAGACTCAAATTCATCATTTGCAATTGCTTCAAGAACACCATCTGTAAATAATACAATTTGAGCGTTCTTCTCAAAAGGTATGACTGTCTTCTCGACTTTTATTTCATCAAAAAATCCTACCGCACAACTCCCGCGATTTAGTTCCACTACATTCTCTTCATCAACTAAAACGTATCCAGAAGGATGTCCTGCATTTACATATTCAATTGTTCTCTTTTCTGTATCAACTACTAAGTATATCGCTGTAAAATAATATGGAATATTGTCATTCTCATTATGTAAAAGAGTCATATATTTATTTAAGTCTTTAATGACAAGTTCCGGATCGATTAAACATTTAATCGATTCACGTAATACAGACGAAATAAACATACAAACTAATGAAGCAGATACACCATGTCCCATCACATCTAATAATATAATACCGTAGCGGTTTTCATCGATTTTATACCAATAATACATATCTCCAGCTAGTTTGAATGAAGGTAAGTAACTTGCTTCAATTTTTATATGATCTTCTCTTAATGGGCTACTTAATAAGTTTCTTTGTACTTGTGTAGCTAAATCTAATTCATTACGAAGATTTTCCTCTTGTTCTTTATGCCAATTTAATTCCGATTTCAAGCGTAATGCCACACGCATACGAGCTAACAATTCAACTTTATTTATAGGTTTCGTAATATAATCCATTGCGCCTATATCAAGCGCTTCAGCTAATTTATTCGCATCTTCTAAAGCTGTTACAAAAATAATAGGAATATCTTTAAACTTCTCCTCGTTTTGTAATCGCCTACAAACTTCAAGTCCATCAATCTCAGGCATCATGATATCTAATAGTATTAAATCAATTTCATTATGCCTGGAAGAATCTTTTCCAAAATGGATGTATTCGAAAAGCTCTTGTGCAGAATTAAGCGATACAAGATCCTGATATCCGGCTTGTTTTAAAATTTTTTCAATTACAAAGATGTTAACCGGATTATCATCGACAATTAAAATGGACACAAGTTATTTCCCCTTTTCTTATTTAAAATGTAAATCTATTATCATTCTCTATTTTTCTAGTATTGCATACTCAGTTATAAAATAAAAATTTCCTACTCATACGTATTTATACAGCAAAAGAACAAACCCCCTAGAAATGAGAGTTTGTTCTTTCACTCTATAAATTTCCACTTTTAATTTAACACCATTGCTTTGTCATTTAAAAGGCGATCTAATTCTTCCATATGATTTGTTTCATCTGCGATCATATCTTCTAACTTTACAACTAACTCTGTCATATTTAATTTCGCTGCCTGTTCTTTTCTCGTTTCATAACGCTTAATTGTTTCATATTCTGATTGTCTAGCTGCTTCTAACATTTCTCTAACATCTTCTACTTGTTTCACTGGTAAAGGGATTGTAGTAGGTGTACCACCTAGCGTCTTAATTTTCTCCGCTAAATATAGGGCATGTCCTTGTTCATCACTAATTTCAGATTCAAAGAAAGGTTTTAACACTTGTCTATATATACCAGAAACCGTAGCTGCATTATGGTTATACATAATAATTGCCGAGTATTCTCCTGCTAAATCTTCATTCAATCCTTCGATTAGTTCTTTCACATCGTGTGACATTTTAATATCTCCTCCTATACTTAATAACTACCCCTTTTCTCATGTTTTAAACATAATTATTTTAAATTTTTTATGTATCTAAAAACGCCGCTTGCTTCAATTTACTTATGGCTTGTCTTTTAATACGAGAAACGTGCATTTGTGAAATACCTAACCGTTCCCCTGTATCCTTTTGATTTAAATTTTCTCCAAATATATAATGAATAACACTCTTTTCCGTATCATTTAATACGTTAAAAATATCATCTAAAACGAGACGTCTTTCTGTCTGTTCATATCCTTGCTCTACTTCACCTACAGATTCAATTCTCGCTACCGAACTTCCATCAGATGAATTTTCAACTACATCATCTAAGGAAGATACTTGATAATTATTTTTAGCATCCATAATTTCTAGAACTTCCTCTTCGGATAGTCCTAAATGATTCGCAATCTCTATAATCTTCGGTGAACGTTGTAGGTGATCTGTTAGCTCCTCTATCGCAAGTTTAATTTTCCCGCCTAAATCTTTAATTCGCCTTGGAACATGAACGCCCCAAGTTTTATCACGTAAATACTTCTTTATTTCCCCTACTATCGTAGGTATTGCAAACGGTTCAAAAGCATTCCCTATCGAATAATCATACCTTCTTATTGCGCCTAAGAGCCCTAACATCCCTACTTGTATAATATCCTCATGCATCGGCCCACCTTTTGAATAGCGGTATGCAATGGAATATACGAGATTTTTATAGTGATTAACCAACCTTTCCTGCGCTTCATCACATTGGTTTTGTTGGAATTCTGCAATTAGTTTAATAACGTCTTCTTTAGTAAGATTTGTAGGTTGAGATTGGATTTCCATCATTCTCCACCTGCTCTCTTTGTATATATTTTGTCATTAAAACTGTCATGCCCTCATCATGCATAATTTGTATATCATCCATTAACGTATTTATTAAATATAAACCTAAACCATTTTCCGGCAAATGTTCTACTGGTTTATTAATATCATACGGACCAACTTTACTTTTTAAGGCGCTAAAATCAAAGCTAACTCCATTATCCGCAACCATAATTTCTAATCGACCTTCATATAGACCAAAGACAATTGTAATTTCTCCAACGTCTTCTTTATATGCATGTTGTACAATATTTGTACATGCTTCACTAATAGCAATTTTCATATCTTCTATATCGTCATAAGCAAAGCCCATTCGATTCGCAACACCAGCCATTGTTAAACGAATAATAGCCACATATTCTGCTTTTGCAGGAATTTTCATTTCTATCTTTTCAAATTTCTCCATCATCCCTAGTCACCTTCTTTCTACTTTTTCAAAATCTGAATTCAAATTTAATATTTCTGTTAGTCCTGTAATATCGAATAATCTTTTTAACCTTTTAGATACACCAATAAACTCTAGTTTCCCATCATTTTTCTTAATTGCTTTTAATAGCGCTATAAAAACGCCTAAACCTGTACTATCCATATAATCTACCTTATTAAAATCTACTACTATATAAACCTCTTTCTCACTTGCAATAGGCATTACCTTATTTTTTAAATCTGATGCCGTATACGCATCAATCTCACCATTAAGTTGTACTGTATAACCTAAATCATTTTGCAAAATATTTATTGCCAAATTCATCATTTCCGCCCCCTTATCTCAAACTACTACTATTTAATTACCCATAAAAATTAGTTTTAAACATATTTTTTCATTTTAATTATAAATAAATTTTCTACACCTTTCTCAGCTTAACACTAAAAAAAATACTACCAAATGTTTAAACCTTATAAATTTGTGTATGTATAATGTATAAACATTATTTTTAGGGGGATCTATCTATGGAAGAGCACAGCTTTAAAAAGGGAGATTTTGTTCAATTTTCTTATCGACACGATCATGCTACAAAATTAATTGGTTCCATTATTAACATACTAACGAATACAATTGTAGTTGATATAGGTAATAGCGAGGACTTATCTCATATAGAACCAAGGCAGGTCGTAAGAATAAATAATTGTAAAAAAGTAACGATAGCTTAATATGTAATCTCAATCAGTGGGGCCATCCTCACTGATTCCTATGTAAAATACATTAAAAAAGCATCCAAATTATTTTAATTGGATGCTTTTTTAATGTATTTTTATCAGTTTATTAACTTTATAGCTACATATAATAAACTTAAGATTACTATTCATTATCATACTTACGCTTTCCGTAGCATTCTAGAAAAGAATGTAACGATTAAAATAAAGACGATTGCACCTAATAAAGCTGGAAGAATAAAGATGCCTCCCCATTCAGGGCCCCAGTGACCAAATAACGCACTACCTACCCAAGATCCGATTAATCCGGCAATAACATTACCAACTATACCTAAAGGAAAGTCTTTTCCCGTAATCATTCCAGCTAACGCACCAATAAGTCCACCTACAATACACGTAATAATAAGTCCCACAATTAGACCTCCTATATATTTTTATAATGGATTTATCAAGCTTTGGCGTTTAACCAAAGCTTGATAAACATGTATTATTCTTTGTTATCCAATCCATCACTTATCTTTTGTTCCACTTTTCCGACTTCTTCTTTTACAGTTCCCTTCGTCTTCTCCCACTTCCCTTCATTTTTCAACTCTCTATCTTCTGTAACTTCACCAATTCCTTCTTTTACTTGTCCCTTTTTCTTTTCAACTTTACCAGTAATTTGTTCTTTTAGCCCGCTCTCACTCATATTTCCAATCTCCTTTTCGTAATAGATTTGTAGATTTAAAGAGTATGAATTTAAATAGAATACGTGCATCTTCTTTCTTGTAACCATTCACCGACTCTTTCTAAATCCTTAACGAATAACAAGATTTTCCCTTCATCCAGTTTTTCTTCATAAAAGTTAGCTTCTTCCTCATTAAGTCCTAATTCTTGCATCTTATTTCTTAACTGATCTCCTGTTTTTTGAAAAACATTAATAATACTTGTCCCAAGTCCCTCTTCTTTTATTCCAATTGTATTCACGTCTACATTGTCTGCGATTCTATCTGTCCTTTCTTTCTCATGTGTTAATACGTAAATATCTTTTTGGTCTATTCCTTTCTTCACTAGATCATTCGCTGCATTCATGACCTCTTTCTCCGTAATAAATTCATATACAAAAGGCTTACTATACTTCGTTTCCATCTTTAACTTCCTCCTCTAAAATGAATTATTTGTTATATTATATGTAATACACCCATTTTCGAAATGTTAAACATAAAATATGAAAAAAATTATGTGAATTTTGATTTTGATAGAGAATGAACCGCATATTTTTCATATATACGCTTCATATTATTCATACGAACATCATTAAAACTAGTAAACATGTCTCCCTATGATTTACAAAATTATCTCCTTACAATAACTACCTAAAATAACAGAAAATTGTTATAATTAAACGTAAGGAGGGATACTATGAAAAAAATCATATCTATATGCGCTCTAAGTGTTCTATCTTTCACTTTAATAGGTTGTACAAGCACTTCTACTACAAACAATACTCCAACAACTAAGCAAGAAAATACGAAAAATGCCATTCAATTAAACTCTGCAGACATTACCAACATTGAAATGTTTAGAACAACAAGTAATACTAGTTCCAAATCTCAAACAGATAACGAGGAAATGATACAATCAATCGCTTCAGCAGTCCAAAAAGGAACACCGAAAACAATCACACTAGATCAAAAAAAGAGGGCATCTGCGCATTCTACTATAACCGTTACATATAAAGATGACTCAAAAGAAGAGTTTCTTGTGTGGGGTGATAATAAGGAACAAATTACGATTGCTAAAGATGAGAAGAAAGATAAAGTTGAAGGTGTGACGGTGAATATTAAAGACGCTAAGATAATGAAGGATTTTTTTAAAAATGATAAAACGTAAAAGGATCCCCATCAACTTAAGGATTCAAAATCAGCAAAAAATTTTGTTCAGAAACACTATAAAATTCCAGCCTAATAGGTCTGTGGCGAGACCGTATATTATTAAACTTAAAATGTTTCAAATCGAAGGAAGACACCTTATAAGGTGTCTTTTCTTTATTTTCAAAAGGACCTGCTCAATTCATGCTTAAAAACATAAAGTAAAGTGAACCCGTTAAAATACATGAGTGACCCCTTGTTTTATCCTCTTATCTAAAGGAGGAACTATTATGGGCTTTGGTGGTAGTTGTGGTAGTTGTGGTAGTTGCGGCGGCGGCGGCTTCGCTGGAGGATTTGCTTTATTAGTTGTATTATTTATTTTATTAATCATAGTTGGAGCTAGCTGCTTCTGCTAAAAAACTATCGGAAAAAGACACTCTTATATGGGTGTCTTTTCTTCATGAAAAAATCCCCGTGCTAAACAAAAGATAAAATAAGCTGCCCATATGGACAGCTTATTTACATAATTATCGTTCTCGGAAGTAAAGTTTTAAAAGTAATTTATCCATAGTGATATTAAAATTACTACTAACAGGGGGAGCACCACATCGCTATCAAGCTAACAAAATAAAATCCCCCCTAAAATGAAAAAATACGCTATTCTTTCTGTAGAATCATAGGAAAGGATGGCGTTTTTG